>CAYNVE010000034.1:0-12023 GCA_964400635.1 uncultured Lentisphaeraceae bacterium | reverse complement strand
CGCCTCCGCCGCGGCGAAGCGGCGACTCAAGGGACGCTACGCGCGACTGCCGCTCTTCTGGCGGAGTTTCATCTACTTCGTCTACCGCTACATTTTCCTCGGCGGCTTCCTCGACGGCAAGGAGGGTTTCCTTTGGGCCTTCCTCCAGGCCTGGTGGTACCGAACCTACGTCGATGCCATCATCTACGAAGAGTCTCGCCACAAGGCGAAATGAGCAAAAAAGCCGCCTTGACTATTTCGGTCAAAAAGCGGTATAATCAATCTAATAATAAAAGGAGGGATGACAGAAAATGGAAGACCTTCAGAACCTTTTGGAGAAGATCAACCGTGAGGGAGTCGAGAAAGCCGAAGCGGAGGCAACGCGCATCATCGCCGACGCAAAGGCAAAGGCCGACGCCCTTCTCAAGGACGCCGCCGAAAAGGCGCAGGCGCTCAAAACCGACGCCGAACGCAACGCGGCCGCCTCAACCCAGCGCGCGAACGAGACAATCCGTCAGGGCGCGCGCGATCTCGTCTTGAGCGTCAAGGCAAGCCTCGACAGTCTCTTTGAGAAAGTCCTCTTAAAGGATGTTGAAAAGGCACTCGATGACGAGGCAACAATCAAGGCACTCGTCACTGAGGCCATCAAGGGCGTGACGGGGTCCGTTGAGGTCGCCCTTCCGGCCAAACTCGCGCCGACCTTAAAGGCGCAGCTCGCCGCCTCGGGCAACATCACCGTGGTCACCGACGAGTCGCTCGGTCAGGGCTTCTCGGTGAAGACGGATTTAGGTCGCGTCGAAAGCGCCTTCACGGCCGAAGTTGTCGCCTCCGAAATCGCGAGGCGTCTTAGGCCCGACCTCGCGGAGCTCTTAAAGTAGATGTCAACCGACTACATCGTCTCGAGCCTCCCGGCGTTGACCTTCGGCGCGAAAGCCCCGATCACGTGGGCGCGGTTCGCCGAGACGGTCGGCAGCGAAGAGGAGGCCGCGCGCCTCCTCGCGCCTTTCGCCGACCTCGACACGCAACTTCGCAACGCCGTCGCCGAGTCGCGTACCGCCTCGCAAGAGCACAACCGCCCAACGGAGGGTCTTTCACTCTATTGGAAGGGTCGCGTTGCCGCCGCGTTCGCCGAGAAGGACATCGCGCGGCGCGACGAGATGCTGGATCGCGTCTGGTGGGACGCGGCAGGCGAGCTCGTTCCCCCATCGTCACCGCTCGGGCGCGGCGCGCTTGCCGCCTATGCAGTTCGCCTCAAGATCGCCCTGAAGCGCGAAAAAATTTCCGCCCAAGAAGGTCAAAAGGCCTTCGACCGGCTCACCCACGAAACGAGAAGAGTGTTCTCATGACAACCAAAGGGAAAATCGTCGGCGTCAACGGCAACATGATTACGGTTGCCTTTGACGGAGCCGTCGCGCAGAACGAAGTCGGCTACGCCCTCCTGGGCGACAAGCGGCTCATGGCGGAGATTGTCCGCGTGCGCGGCACACGATGCGACATGCAGGTCTTCGACGCGACGACGGGCCTCATGGTCGACGACACCGTCGAGTTTACAGGCGAGTTGCTCGCCGCTGAACTCGGACCTGGCATGCTCGCGCAAGTCTACGACGGCCTTCAGAACCCGCTTGCCGAGCTCGCGAAAGAGGCGGGCAAAATCTCAAAGGACGCCGCCTTCTTCCTCCAGCGCGGCCTCTACTTGCCAGGCCTCGATCGCGAGAAGAAGTGGGACTTCCACCCACTCGCGAAGGTCGGTGACCGCGTCCGCGCGGGCGACTTCCTCGGTTGGGTGACGGAAGGCATCTTTGACAACAAGACGATGCCCGGGCACAAGATTATGGTCCCCTTCGCCCTTCAAGGCGTCCACACGATCAAGTCTCTTGCCGCCGCAGGTGACTACACCGTCACCGAGACGATCGCGACGCTCACGGACGAGTCGGGCGTTGAAACACCCGTTTCAATGATGCAGAAGTGGCCCGTCAAGGTGCCGATCCGCTGCTTCAAGGAGCGTCTCGCGCCTGAAGAAACGCTCGAGACGACCGTGCGCACGATCGACACGTTCTTCCCCGTCGCCGTCGGCGGAACCTACTGCATCCCGGGCCCGTTCGGCGCGGGCAAGACCGTCCTGCAGCAGACGACCGCGCGCTACGCGAAGGTCGACGTCGTCATCTCCGCCGCGTGCGGCGAACGCGCCGGCGAGGTCGTGGAGACGCTGAAGGAGTTCCCGGAGATCGTCGACCCGAAGACGGGCCAGTCGCTCATGAAGCGCACGATCATCATCTGCAACACGTCCTCGATGCCGGTCGCGTCCCGCGAGGCGTCCGTCTACACGGCCGTCACGCTCGCGGAATACTTCCGCCAGATGGGGCTCAACGTGCTCGTCCTCGCGGACTCGACCTCACGCTGGGCGCAGGCGATGCGTGAGCTTTCGGGGCGCCTTGAAGAGATTCCAGGCGAAGAGGCGTTTCCCGCCTACCTCGAGTCGCGCATCGCGGCGTTCTACGAGCGCGCGGGGCGCGTGCGGCTCCGTAACGGCGAGACGGGTTCCGTCACAATCGGCGGCACCGTCTCGCCCGCAGGCGGCAACTTCGACGAACCGGTCACGCAGGCGACCTTGAAGGTCGTCGGCGGCTTCCACGGGCTTTCGCGCGCGCGCTCCGACGCGCGTCGCTACCCCGCGATCGACCCACTCGACTCGTGGAGCCACTACCCCTCGGTCATTGAGCAAGATCGCGTCGAGAAAGCGCGCGCGATTCTGCGGCGCGGCAATGAGGTGGGGCAGATGATGAAGGTCGTCGGCGAAGAAGGCACATCGCTTGACGACTTCACGACCTACTTAAAGGCCGAGTTCCTCGATGCCGTTTACCTGCAGCAAAACGCCTTCTCCGAGACGGATGCCTCGACGCCCATCGCGCGCCAGCGCGTCATGTTTGATCTTGTTGAGAAGGTGCTCAACGCGACTTATTCCTTCAAGGAGAAGTCCGAGACGCGCGCGTTCTTCCTGTCGCTCCAACAAATGTTCATTGACTGGAACGACAAGGTCATGGGCACGAGCGAGTTTGACGCGCTTCAGAAGACCCTCACGCACAAGATCGAGGAGGCCTCGAATGTTCAATAACAAAGTCTACCACAAAATCGACGCCCTCTCGGGCTCGGTCGCCACCCTTCGCGCAGAAGGCGTCAAGTACGGCGAGATCGCCGAGATTGCCTCGCGCGCGGGGACCTCGCTCGCGCAGGTCATCAAGCTCGACGGCCCGAACGTCACGCTCCAGATCTTTGCGGGCGCGCGCGGCGTCGATACGGCGGCGAACGTGCGCTTCCTCGGCGAGACGATGAAGGTGCCCTTCTCGGACGCCCTCTTGGGTCGCGCCTTCACGGGCTCGGGCGAGCCGCGCGACGGGGGCCCACGCATCACCGACAACCCCTCACCCATCGGGCAGCCGTCGGTGAACCCGGCGAAGCGCGTGATGCCGCACGAGATGGTGAGGACGAACATCCCGATGATTGACCTCTTTAACTCGCTCGTGAAGTCGCAGAAGTTGCCGATCTTTGCAAAGGCGGGCGAGCCTTATAACGAGCTTCTCGCACGCATCGCCCTCCAGGCCGACTCCGACGTAATCGTCATTGGCGGCATGGGGCTTAAATACGACGAATACTTGAAGTTCCGCTCAACGCTCGACAAGTCGGGCGCGCTCGCGAAGACGGTCATGTTCGTCCACACGGCGGCCGACCCGACGGTCGAATGCATGCTCGTCCCCGACGTCTCGCTCGCCGTCGCGGAAAAATTCGCGCTTGAAGGCAAGGATGTCCTCGTCCTCTTGACCGACATGACCTCGTTCGCCGACGCCTTGAAGGAAATCGCAATCACGATGGAGCAGATCCCGTCGAACCGCGGCTACCCGGGCGACCTCTACTCGCAGCTCGCCTCGCGCTACGAGAAGGCGGTCGACTTCGACGGCGCCGGCTCGATCACGATCCTCGCCGTCACGACCATGCCGGGCGACGACGTCACGCACCCGGTGCCGGACAACACGGGCTACATCACCGAAGGCCAGTTCTACCTGAAGAACGGGCGCATCGAGCCGTTCGGCTCGCTCTCGCGCCTGAAGCAGCAGGTCAACAAGGCGACGCGCGAAGACCACCGCACGGTGATGGACGCGATGATCAAGCTCTACGCGCAGTATAAGGAAGCCCTTGAGAAGCAGTCGATGGGCTTTAAGATGAGCGACTGGGACGAGAAGCTTCTTAAATACGGCCGCGCGTTTGAGAAGAACATGATGGATCTTTCGGTCAACATCCCGCTCGAAGAGGCTCTGGACCTCGGCTGGAAGATTCTCGCAGACAACTTCGAGAAAGGCGAGGTTGGCATTCCCTCCAAGCTCTCCGATAAATTCTGGCCCAAATGAGCCGGCTGACCGCGATTCCCCTTCTCACGCTCGCCCTTCTTCTCGGCGGCTGCTTCTCGTTTGACGCGGCCGTCTCGCAGAGAACGGGCGAGGAGCATGTCCTTGTCGGGAACTACGGCTGGCGGCTCTTCAACATCATTCCGCTCGTCTGCGGCAACGCGACCGACCCGCTCGTTGAAGTGCCGCACGGACCCTGGGCGTTCTTCCGCGACGACGTCACGATGGACAAGGTGCAGAGCCGTCTCGTCAACTACGCGGCGACGAAGAGCGAGAAAAAGCTCATCGACATTACGTACAATGCGTACGACACGCTCTTTTTCTCGATTCCCGGCCTTCAGATTCCCGTGCCGATTCCCTACCTCCTCTGCTACCGCGAAATTCAGATCTCGGGAACGCTCAAATGAAGAAGACGCTCCTCCTCATCTTCGTCGTTGCCCTCGCAGGGATTCTCTCAGGCGGTTGCTATTCCGTCAACGTCTCGACGAAGGGCGATCGCACGATGTGCCTCGCGAATAACTCCTGCCTCTTGCTCTTTGGGTTCATCCCCATCGCCTCGGGCGACATCAATGGAAGCGATGACACCTCGGTCGTCTTCTTCAAGGACACGACAACTCTCGCGAACAACCTACGCCTCGTCGACCGTGCGATGCGCGCGGAGCACGCGACAAAGACGCGCGACATGTCGAGCTACCGCACGGACGAGACAATCCTCATCCTCATTCTGCGAAGGACAACACTCAGGACGAGCGCGGAGCTCGTTGACTTGATGCCTCTATGAGAATCGCACGCCACATCCAGAAACTTGAAGAATACGTTCCCGGCGAACAGCCCGCCTCGCGGTCGGTCGTCAAGCTGAACACGAACGAGAACCCGTATCCGCCGACGCCGAAGATTGAGAAGATCCTCGCACACTTCGACCTCGACCGTCTGCGTCGCTACCCCGACCCCGTCTTCACCGCGCTCCGCGAGGAACTCTCGCGCCTCAACAAAACGACGGCCGAACACATCTTCGTCGGCAACGGCTCGGACGAGATCCTCTCGCTCGCCGCGCGCGCGTTCGTCGAGGACGACGAGTCCATTGGCTCGCTTGATCCCTCCTATTCGCTTTACAAGACGCTGGCGGCGATTCGAAACGTCCCGTGGGTCGGCTTCGAAGAACTGCCCAAGCGCGTTCACGCGCCGCAGAAGACGACCCTGTTTCTCTTGACGAACCCGAACGCGCCGACGGGCACATTCCGCGAGGTTAAAGACATCGCATCGTTTGCGAAAAAATTCCCTGGCATCGTCCTCGTAGACGAGGCCTACGCCGACTTTGCACGCGACACGTGTATGCGCCTTGCGACCGCGCCGAAGAACAAGAACCTCCTCGTGATGCGCACCTTCTCGAAGAGCTACTCGCTTGCGGGGTTGCGCGTCGGCTACCTCGTGGGGCCCAAAGATCTCATCCGCGCGCTCTACAAGATCAAAGACTCTTACAACGTGGACGCGCTCGCGCAGGCCATCGCCCTCGTCGCCGCAAAAGACCAAGCGTGGATGAAGGCGAACACGAAGAAGGTCGTCAAGACGCGCACGTGGTTCACACAGGAACTGCGCGCGCGCGGCTGGGATGTCCCCGACTCCGAATCGAACTTCGTCTTTGCAAAGCCGCCCGCGCCGCTCAAGGCCGAGAAAGTCTTTGCCGCGCTTAAAAAACAGAATGTTTACGTCCGCTACTTCAAGGGCGCGAAGACGAAAGATCGCCTCCGCATAACGATTGGAACGGACGACGAGATGAAGAAACTTCTCTCCTGCCTCTAATCCATCTTGCCGAGCAACCCCCAAATCCCCTTTTCTTATGAATATTCACCCATCTGACAAAATGCCGCGTCCCGAGTTGCGCGCGCTTCAGCTCAAGAAACTCCAGACGCTCATCCCCTACGAATACGAACACGTCGCACTCTTCCGCCGTCGCTGCGACGAGAAAGGCGTTAAACCGCGCGACCTCGCGACCCTCGAAGACCTCGCGAAGTTTCCCTTTATGAAGAAGACGGACCTCCGCGACGAATATCCCTACGGGCTCACCGCCGCGCCGATGAAGGACATTGTCCGCTTCCACTGCTCGTCGGGGACGACGGGCAAGCCCATCTGCATCCCGAACACGATGCGTGACATTGAGGTCTGGGCCGACGCGACCGCGCGCTGCCTGATGATGTATGGCCTCACGAACGAGGACGTCCTGCAGGTCTCCTACGGCTACGGCCTCTTCACGGGCGGTCTCGGTCTCCACTACGGCGGCGAGAAGCTCGGTTGCGCGGTGCTCCCGACTTCGGCGGGCAACACCGAGAAGCAGCTCATGCTCATGAAGGATCTCGGTTCGACGGCGATTGCCTGCACGCCGAGCTACTTTCTGCACATCATCGAGGTCGCGAAAAAACTCGGCATTGACTTCCGCCGCGACACGAAACTGAAGCACGGCATCTTCGGCGCGGAACCGTGGACGGACGAGATGCGTCGGAAAATCGAGGAGTCGGCGGGCATCACGGCGCACGACATCTACGGCCTCACCGAGATTTCAGGGCCTGGCGTCGCGGGCTCATGCGACTGTTGCGCAGGTCTTCACATCTTCGAGGATCACTACTACCCCGAAGTCATCGACCCCGAGACGCTTGAGGTGCTGCCCGACGGCACGGAAGGCGAACTCGTCTTCACGACACTCGACCGCTTCGGCACGCCCATGGTTCGCTACCGCACGCGCGACCTCACGACGCTCCATTCCGAGCCGTGCGCCTGCGGCCGCACCATCCGCTGGATGAGCCGCATCAAGGCGCGCTCCGACGACATGCTGATCGTCCACGGCGTCAACCTCTTCCCGAGCCAGGTCGAGACCGCCCTTCTCACCGTCCCCGAGGTCGCGCCGCACTACCAGATCATCCTCACGCCGACCGAGACGCTTGATCTCTTCGAAATCAAGGTTGAGTTGACGCCCGAGACATTCTCGGACGACATTCGAACGCTTGAGACGCTGCGCAAGAAGGTGCTCTCAATCGTCAAGCAAATCACGGGTCTTTCGCCGAAGATCACGCTCGTTGAGCCTGGCTCACTGCCGCGCTCGGAGGGCAAAATTAAACGCGTCATCGACCTCCGCAAGAAATAATGCGCGCGTTCTTCTCTAGCGTTCTCAAGCACCTCGACAAGCTCGATGCCGCAAAGCTACGCGAGCAGTATCGCCTCGCCCTTCAGGAGATCGAGAACGAAGAGAAAATTCTCTCCGCGCTCGATCGCGGCGTAATCGCGCTCGATCTCGCGGGCGAAATCGCCTTCGCGAACCCCGCCGCGCGCACGCTGCTCGGCGACGACTTGCGCGCCGCGCTGGACGAACTCGGTCTTCCGAAAGGCGTCGCCTCGAAAGTTGAGACGGTCCTCTCCTACCCCGAGACGCGAACCCTTGAACTTGAGACACTCCCCGTTGAGAACGGAACGATCGTCCTCGTGCGCGACACGACGGCCGAGAAGGCGCGCACGGAAGAGGAACTTCGCGCGGGCGCGACGAAGGCCGTCTGCGATCTCGCGGCGGGCGTCGCCCACGAGATTGGCAACCCCTTAAACGCCATCTCCATGAACCTGCAGCTCCTCAAGCGCGACCCGACCGACCGCGAGTCGCTTGATATCTGCCTCGCGCAGGTGAAGCGGCTTGACGGCATCATCCGCGAGTTTCTCTCGGCTCTTCGCGCGCGCAAGCCCGTCCTTGTCCCAGGTTCGCCCGCCGACCCGCTCAAGAACTGCCTCGCCGCGCTCAAACAACAATTCGTCGAGCGCGCCATTCGCGTGCGCGTGGATATGCCCGCGACCCTGCCGCCCGTCGCGCTCGACCGCGACCTCGTCGAGCAGGTCTTCTTCAACCTCGTCAAGAACGCGCTTGAGGCGATGAAAGACGGCGCGTCGCTCGCCATCGAGCTTTCCTCTGACGATCGCGACGTCTCGGTTGTCTTCCGCGACACGGGTCTCGGCATGACGCACGAGCAACTCGCCCACCTCTTTGAGCCGTACCGCACGACGAAAGAGAAAGGAACGGGCCTAGGGCTCATGGTCTCCAAGCGCATCATCGCCGACCACGGCGGCTCCATCGCCGTCGAGTCGGAGGTCGGGCGCGGCACAACCTTCACCATCAAGTTCCCGCGCATTGAACGGCGCGTTCGCCAGCTCAAATGAAACCGAAGATCCTCATCGTCGATGACGAAAAGCCGCTTCGCGACACGCTCGCACGCTGGCTCAAGCCCTCCTACGACTGCCTCGTCGCGAGCGACGCGACGGAAGCGATGGACCTCGTTCGGGCGAATGACGACCTCGCCCTTCTCATCACCGATGTGAAGATGCCCGGCGAAGACGGTGTCGACCTTCTCAAGAAGGCCAAGGAGGCGAAGGCGGATCTGCCCGTCGTCCTGCTCACGGCCTACGGCACGGTCGACCTCGCCGTCGAGGCGATGAAGGACGGCGCGGACGACTTCTTCCAGAAACCCGTCACCGACCTCGACGCCTTCGAGCGGCGAATCGCCACGTGCATCAAGACGGCCGCGCTCGAGAAGGAGGTTGCCGCGCTCAAGACCCAACTTTCGGGCGAACTTGAGTCATTCACGGGCAAGTCCCCCGCAATGGAGAAGGTCTACCGCCTCATCCGCAAGGTCGCGCCCACGAACGCCACGGTGCTCGTCGAAGGACCGAGCGGAACAGGCAAGGAACTCGTCGCGCGCGCGCTTCACAACCTCTCGCCGCGCGCCAAGGGCCCGTTCGTCGCTGTCGAATGCGCTGCGATGTCGAAGGAACTTCTCGTCTCGGAACTCTTCGGCTATGCGCCTGGCACGTTCACGGGTGGGCTTAAAGACGGCAAAGCGGGTTGCTTTGAGGCCGCGAACGGCGGCACTCTCTTTCTCGATGAGATTGGCGAGATTGATGCCGACACGCAGGTCAAACTTCTGCGCGCCATTGAGTCACGCACGATCGTGCGCCTTGGGTCGAGCGAACCGGTCGCGGTCGACTTCCGCCTCGTCGCGGCGACAAACAAAAATCTCACCGAGATGGTCCAGGCGGGAACATTCCGCGAAGACCTCTACTACCGTCTGAATGTCATCGACATCCGCACACCGGCTCTTCGCGACCACAAGGAGGATATCGCCCTTCTCGTCGCGCGCTTCTTGAAGGAATATGCCGCGGCAAATGGAAACCTCGTCACGAGCATTGACCCGAAGGCGCTAAAGGCGCTCGAAGACTACGCCTGGCCAGGGAATGTCCGCCAGCTTCGGAACGTCGTTGAGAAGATGGTGATTCTCGCATCAACGTCGCGGCTGACAGTCGATGACCTGCCCGTCGAAATTACAGACAGCCTGGCGGCACACACGGACTTAAAAACGGAGGCTCCTCAGGCGGAGGCCGCGCCGACGGGTGAGGAGAAGCCTCGGCACGAGACGCTCGCCGAAGCCGAGAAGTCGCGCATCCTCGCCGTCCTCGCCGCGAACGGCAACAACAAGTCAAAAGCGGCCGTAGAACTCGGCATCTCGCGCCGCACCCTCCACCGCAAGTTGAACGAATGGGGCCTTACGGAATGACGAGCCCCCAACTTCCAAACCTCCGCATCATCGAGTGCGTCGGCGAGGGCGGTATGTCCTCCGTCTGGAAGGCTGAGGATCTCGTCCGCCGCCAGATTGTCGCGGTGAAGATCTTGAAAGCACCCGAGTCGCTCAGCCCCGAGGAGCTCGCGGCGTTCCGCGACGAAGAGCTCGCCATGTCCGAGATCCAGCATCCAGGGATTGTTGAGGCCTACTACATCAACCATGTGGACGGGATCTGGTACATCGTGATGGAATTCGTCGATGGCTACACCTTCGCCGAATTCCTGACCCGCAAGTCGCGCGTCTCGGAGGCGGACGCGCTTCTCATCTGCGAATCGGTCGCAACCGCTCTCGACTATGTCTGGAACGAGCACGGCATCGTCCACTGCGACATCAAGCCCGAGAACATCATGATCAACACGTCGGGCATCGTGAAGCTGACCGACCTCGGCATCTCGCACCGCTTCGACCTCGCGCGCGCGGGGATGAGCCACGACGCAGGCGATCATGTCCTCGGCACGCCCGCCTACATCTCGCCCGAGCAGGTCTACGGAGACGTCGAGCTTGACTGTCGCGCCGACATCTACTCGCTCGCGGCCACGCTCTATCACCTCTCGACGGGGCGCATCCTCTTCCCCGCGCTCTCGACGGAAGAGACGATGCGCGCGCATTGTAGCCTTGAGACGCAGGCCAACGACCCGCGCGCCTATCAGCCTTCACTCTCGGAAGGCTTCTGCCAGATGCTCGAGGCGATGCTCGTCAAGGATCGCGACGCGCGCCTCTCGTCGTGGGCCGATGTTCTTCAGATGTGCCAAGACGTTGAGCAAGGCGTCCGCTTCAAGCCGCGCGAAGGCTCTTCGCCCTCGTCGATTCGGCTCTCTTAAAGCCCTCGTGATCGGCGCAAAGCTCGCGCCTACTTCGTCCAAATGCTCGTCCCCTTCTCGATGCGCGCAGGGTCAACCTTGTTTCCAGGTGTCACCTTATTGCGGATCACATAGAAGGTGTCGGGCGCGTTCCACTTGCCGCCGACGAGTTTGATGGGCGACTGACCCGCGCCGACAATGCCACGGCTCTTGTAGCCGAGCGCCTTCAAGTCGGCCAGCGTCTTCGGCGCGGCCTTGATCGCCGTTGTTGCCTTCGGCGTTGCCGCCTCCTTCTTCGGTGTCGCGGGCACATTCTGCTTTGGCGCGGCATCTTTCTTGGGCGCGGTCGTCGTCGCCTTCGCTTTCGCCTTCGGCTTCTCATTCGCAGGAGCTGGCTTCGGATAGTTTTTCGCCATCGTGTCGAGCCCACCGTAAAGGACTTTATTGAGATACGCATCGCCCACGACGAGCCGCTTCGCGCGCACATCTGGGTCGTAGGCGGGGCGCGTCTTCAAGTTTAAGATTCGGCGAATCGTCGTCGTCGCGAAGAGCATACCACAACGCTTTCGGCCGCGATGCTTGTTCTTCTGCCAACGGTTCGGCGCGCCGTAGGCCACGTGGCTGTGGGCGACGACGCAGTGGTCAGCGATGTGGTACATCGACTGAAGCTCCTTGACGAGCTGGGCGATGGCCTTCAATTGCGCCATGCTCATGGGCTTATCATGGTAGCCGACGCACTCGATGCCGATTGAATACTTATCGACATCCTCTTTGCCGTTCCACATTGAACGCCCCGCGTGGAACGCCTCGCGGTCGCGA
This sequence comes from uncultured Lentisphaeraceae bacterium, assembly GCA_964400635.1. Taxonomy (GTDB): domain Bacteria; phylum Verrucomicrobiota; class Kiritimatiellia; order RFP12; family UBA1067; genus UBA1067. Next base: position 380 of record CAYNVE010000034.1, on the reverse strand, counting down.
TCCACGATGCGGTAGACGGAACCGTCCTCCGTCACGCAGAAATGGCATTCGCCGCGCTCCGAGACTTTCTTGAGCGATCCGCGCGCCGCCGCCTCCGTCGTATGTAAAACGATGAGTTCGGTCGACCGTCGGATCTTGCGCTCGGGGTTGCGCGGCGAACGGTAACGATTCGATGCGTCAATCGCCGCCGCCTGCATTGAGACGATGCAAAGGAACGCGGCGATGACGATCGAACGGACGTTCACATCAGATGTTGAGTGTCGTCTTGGACCAGTTTTCCTTGCCAGCGAGCAGCGAGGGCGTCGTCATCTCCGGCGGAACCGGAATGCCGAGCATCTGCAGCGCGGTCGGCGCGACGGCCGAGAGCTTCGCGAGCGGCG
>CAYNVE010000033.1:932-12153 GCA_964400635.1 uncultured Lentisphaeraceae bacterium | reverse complement strand
GCCGCGAAGGCGCGCGAGGTCATCGCGAAGAACGTCTACACCGTCCAACAGGTCGCGCGTCTCTTCGGTGAGCACATCGCCGAGACGGAGATCATGCTCAACGAGATTGCGGGCGCGTACGAGTCGCATACCGAGGGCAAGCGCCTTCGCCCCGAGGATGATGGGAGCTACCTCAATGGCTGAGGACGTCTTCATCGAGATGGAGGTCTCGCAGCACACGAAGACCGGGCAGGCGGCGTGCGGCGATGATGTCCGCTTTATGACGGTCGAGAAGGAGCACCGCCATCTCTGCGCGCTCTCCGACGGGCTTGGAAGTGGGGTTAAGGCGAACGTCCTTGCGACGATGACGACTTCGATGGCGATCAAGTTTCTCGAGTCGAACATTCCGACGCTCGAGGCGGCCGAGATCATTATGGACTCGCTCCCTGTCTGCGAGGTGCGCAAGATCGGCTACGCGACGTTCTCGCTCTTCGACTTCCGTCTCGGCGGGCGCGCGAAAATTACCGAGATGGGGAACCCGGGCTACATCCACCTGCGCGGCGCGGAGGAAATCGCGCCCCTGAAGGACGATTGGATTGTCTCGTCGCATTGGCCCGACCGCGAGGTGCGCGAGTGCGAGGCCGACTTTCGTGTTGGCGACCGCATTATCCTGTGCTCCGATGGCGTCACGCAGTCGGGCCTCGGCGTGCGAAAGGACATGAAGTTCGGTTGGCGGCGTTCGGGTGTCCTCGCCCACGCGCGCGATCTCGTCCACTTCGACCCCGAGATTTCAGCGAAGGAGTTGTCGGCCTCGATCGCCTCGAAGGCCCTGATGCTCACGCCTGGCGGCTGTAAGGACGACATCACGTGCGTTGCCATTTACCTGCGTCGCCCGCGCGTCATGCGCATTCTCTCAGGCCCGCCGTTCTACAAGGATCATGACGCGGAGTTTGCCCAACAGGCGAAGATTGGTCCTGACCACGTCGTCATTTGTGGCGGGACGACGGCGAACATCATTGAGCGCGAGCTCAAGTGCAAAGTCAAGGTCAACATGGACGACTTTCGCCGCGCGGGGGGGCTGCCGCCCGTCGGTCGCATTGAGGGCGTTGGCATCGCGACAGAGGGCATCCTCACGCTCTCGCGCGTGACGACCGCGCTCGAAGAGATGCGCCCCGTCCGCGACGAGCCGCTCGCCGCGCGTGCGATTCTGGAGCGCATGATGGCGCACGACCGCATTGAGTTCGTCATCGGCACGAAGGTGAACGAGTCGCACCAAGACCCGAATGTGCCGCAAGATCTTGAGCTCCGTCGCTCGGTCGTGAAGCGCATGACGCACGCCTTGGAGCATAATTACCGCAAGCAGGTCACAGTCAACTACTACTAGAGGTCGCCTTGACAGACGCGCGCGAGAAAGGGATAATACTTTAGAAATGAGCTACTACTTGATGATTCTCGTCGGTTCCGTGCTGGTGAACAACTTCGTCTTGAGCCGGTTTCTCGGCTGCTGTCCGTTCCTCGGCGTCTCAAAGAAGACGGAGACCGCCCTCGGCATGTCGGGCGCGGTTGTGTTTGTGATGACAATCGCGGCGGCGGTGACGTGGTGTCTCGACCATTATCTTCTGCAGCCCTACGACCTCGGCTACATCCATACGCTCGCGTTCATTCTCGTCATTGCGGCGCTCGTTCAGTTCATCGACATCGCGATGAAGCGCTTTTTGCCGCCGCTCCACGCCGCGCTCGGCATCTTCCTGCCGCTCATCACGACGAACTGCGCAGTCTTAGGCGTCGCGGAGATCAACTGTAAGCAGGGGACGGGCCTCTTCGAGTCGGTGTTCTTCTCGTTCTCGGCGGCCGTCGGCTTCGGCGTCGCGCTCCTCATCTTCTCGGGCATCCGCGAGAAGCTCGCGCACGCCGATCCGCCGCGGTGCTTCCGCGGCATCGCCGTCGCGCTCGTCACGGCCGGCCTCCTCGCGCTCGCGTTCATGGGCTTCGGCGGTATGGTCAAGATGCCGTACTAAAAAGTGGAAATAGGGAGAGGGAGAAAACGGAGATGACGATTGCGATTTTGATCATTGCGGGTATCGGGCTTCTCTCGGCCGTCGTTCTGGCCATTGCGGACAAGTATCTCTCCGTGCGGGAAGACCCGCGCATCGGGCTCGTCACGGCGGCGCTGCCGGGCGCGAACTGCGGCGGCTGCGGCTTTGCGGGTTGCGACGGCTATGCCCACGCGCTTGTCGCGGGAACGGCACCGAATGGCGCGTGCGCGGCAGGCGGCCCAGAATGCGCGGCGGCAATTGCGAAGATTCTTGGTGTCGAGGCGGCCGCGACCGAGAAGCGCGTCGCGCTCGTCAAGTGCGGCGGCACGCGCTCGGAGGCGATTCGCGTCGGCGACTACAACGGCATCTGCGACTGCGGCGTCGCGGCGGCGACGGCGGGCGGCGACAAGGGCTGCGCCTACGGTTGCCTCGGCTACGGCGCGTGTGCGAATGTCTGCCCCCAGCACGCCATCTCGATCACGGATGGCCTTGCGAAGGTCGAAAAGCGCCTTTGCATTGGCTGCGGCAAGTGCGCGCAGGTCTGTCCGCGCCATCTCATCGAGCTCGTCCCCGCGTCGGTGACGATTCACGTCCTCTGTGCGAACCCCGAGAAGGGGCCTAACGTCCGAAAGGTCTGTGGCGTCGGTTGCCTCGGCTGTCATCTTTGCGAAAAGAACTCTGGCGGCAAGGAGGCTGGTCACTTCACCTTCCAGGGCTTTCTCGCTTTGGTCAATGATGCGAACCCGCCGACGGACGAGCATCTCGCCGCGACGTGCCCGGCGAAATGCATCTCGGTCGATCCCCACTTTGAGACGGGGCATTCGTGATGGGCGGCGTCCTCCCCGTTCTCGGCGAGACATGTTGCGCGGTGCTTTCGCTCGTCCGAAATCCGCGCGCGTTCCGCCTGCGCGACGCGGCACGCGCCTTTGAGCGCGCCTCGTACGACGGCTTGCCCGTCACGGTCGGTATCGGCTGGCTCATCGGCGTCATTCTCGCGTTCCAGTGCGCGGCGGCACTGACGACATTTGGCGTTGAGATTTATGTCTCCGACATGCTCGCAATTGCGCTCTTTCGAGAACTCGGCCCCATCATCACGGCCGTCGTCCTCGCGGGGCGCACGGGCAGCGCCTTCGCCGCCGAGATTGGCGCGATGAAGATCAACGAGGAGCTCGACGCGCTTACGACGATGGGGCTTTCGCCTGTTCGCTTTCTCGTCTTGCCGCGCCTCGCCGCCGCCGTTCTCGCGATGCCGATTCTCACGATCGCGGCGGAACTCGCGGGGCTCTTCGGCGGCGCGCTCGTCTTAAGCCTCATGAATGTGCCAACGGTCGTCTTCTGGAATCACGTTGCCGCCTCAACGACGGTTTTTATGATTCTCTTCGGCCTTGCGAAGTCGATGCTCTTTGGCCTTCTCGTCGCGCTTCTCGGCTGTGCGGCGGGGATCTCAACGCGCCTTCAGGCGGATGGCGTCGGTCAGGCGGCGACAACGGCGGTCGTTCAGTCGATTATCGCAATTGCCGTCAGCGACGGCGCGCTTGCGCTCATGTGCTACATCTGGGGGGTCTAAATGGACGACGCGCCGATCATCACGCTTGAACATGTTGACGCGGGCTATCCCGGTGCGACGATTTTGAAGGATGTCTCTTTTGACGTTCGGCGCGGCGAGGTCTTCGCGCTTTTGGGCGGCTCGGGATGCGGCAAGTCAACCATCCTGAAGCACATGATTGGCCTTAATCCCGTCCTCGCGGGGCGGCTTACGGTCTGCGATCTTGAATGGGCCTTCTCGACGCGCGCAACGCTCTGCCGCAAGATTGGCGTCATGTACCAGTCGGGCGCGCTCTTTGGATCAATGACGTGTCTCGAGAATGTCCTTCTGCCTCTTGAGTCATTCTCGACGCTTGGCAAGGCCGCACGCGAGGAGAAGGCACGCGCGCTTCTTGCGGATGTCGATCTCGCTGATGCGGCCGACAAGATGCCGAGCGCGATTTCAGGCGGCATGCGCAAGCGCGTCGCGATTGCGCGCGCGATGGCGCTTGACCCTGAGATCGTCTTTTTGGATGAGCCGAGCGCGGGGCTTGACCCGATCACCTCGTCGGCACTAGATGACCTCATCTTGCGTCTCAAGGACGCGCGCAAGATGACGTTCGTCGTCGTCACGCACGAACTGCCGAGCATTTTCAAAATTGCCGACCGAGCCGCCGTCTTTAGTCGCGAGGCAGGGACGATGGTGGCGCTCGGCGCGCCGCGCGCGCTGAAGGAGACATCGAAGGACGCATTCGTTCAGGCTTTTTTCAACAGGGGGAATTGTCATGGCTGATGAGAGCAAGGTGTCTTATACGAAAATTGGAATCGCCGTCTTCTTGGGCGTCGTCCTCGTGGCGATTGCGCTCGTCTATTTTGGCGGTGTCGGCGGCGGCCGCGACATCGTCTACGGTGAGACGTATTTCGTGAAGTCGGTGAGCGGGCTTTCGGTCGGCTCGGCCGTCAACTTTCGCGGCGTTAAGGTGGGCGAGGTCGCGGAGATTGGCTTCGTCGGCGACGCTTACGACGTGGAGGGCGCGACGCGCCACATGATCCGCGTCAAGATGGCGTTCAAGCGTCGTAAACTCGGCTTCAGCGCGCAAGAGGCGATGACGACGGAGGAGATTCGCCGAAAAGTCGAGGAGATGTCGCTTCGCGCAACGGTGACGGCGAGTGGCGTCACGGGCCTTTCGCGCATTGAGATTGATATTCGCCCCGACATCGCGCCGATGGCGATCACGTGGACGCCCGAGTCGTTCTATATCCCGCCTGCCGCCTCGCTTCTTGATAGCTTCTCGGATGCGGCGACGAAGGTCATGAACCAAATCAATAAGATGGATGTTTCCGCGCTTTGGAGCAACGTGAGCGCTTCCGTTGAGGCACTCTCCAAGTCGGCCGAGGGCGTGCAGGCCCTCATCGAGACGCGCCGAAACGACATCGACAAAATCGCGAGCGATCTTTCCGAGACGATGTCGGCCTTGCGCGACTTCTCGGAGGAGGTGCGCCAAAATCCGTCGCTCCTTTTGCGCGACCGCACGCGTGAGCCGCTCGACGAAACGCGCCGCGACGATTGATCTTAAAGAAGAGGCTTAAGAGAACTTCGCCCCAGACGGCCGAGAATATGATATACTAGGCAAATCCGTTTTTTCGTAGGTTAGGTATTTTGAAGCATGAAAGTCTGTAAATTCGGCGGCAGTTCCCTCGCGGACGCCACGCAGCTCAACAAGGTCATGGACATCGTCCTCGCCGACCCCGCGCGACGCATCGTCGTCGTCTCGGCGCCGGGCAAGCGACACGAGGGCGACACGAAGGTGACCGACCTTTTGATTGCGCTCGCCGAAGTCGCGCTCAAAGGTGAGAATACCGACCGTCAGGCGGGCGCGGTCATTGAGCGTTATGCTGAGATGGCTCAGGCCCTCAATTTGGGTGAGGGCATTGTGCGCACGATTGAACTCGACCTCCACGACCGCCTTGCGCAGGTCGCGACGCTCCAACGCGACGAGTTCATGGATCTCATGAAGGCGGCGGGCGAGGACAACAACGCGAAACTCGTCGCCGTCGCGTTCGAGGCGCGTGGCACGAAGGCGCGCTACGCGAGCCCGCGTGAGACGGGCATGATTTTGCGCGGTCGCTTCGGCGACGCGGAACTTGACCCCGAAAGCTACACGCACCTCGCGAAGGCCTTCTCCGCCTTTGAGGGTCTCGTCATCTATCCGGGCTTCTTTGGCTACACGCGCGAGGGCAAGGTCGCGACATTCCCGCGCGGTGGCTCGGACATTACGGGGTCGATTCTGGCGGCGGCCGTCTGCGCCGATGTCTACGAGAACTTCACCGATGTTGACTCGGTTTATCCCTGTGACCCGCGCATCGTCGAGGAGGTGAAGGAGGGGGAGGGCATCCCGACAATGACGTACCGTGAGATGCGCGAACTCTCTTACGCGGGCTTTGGTGTCTTCAATGACGATGCAGTCATCCCCGCCGTCAAGGCGCGCATTCCGATCAATATCCGCAACACGAACCACCCGAGCGAGCCTGGAACGATGATTCAGCAGTCGCGGCGCGTTGTGCCGGGCACTGTCGTCGGCATTGCCTCGGCCGACCATTGTTGCAATATCGTTCTTGAGAAGTATCTTATGAACCGCCAGATCGGCTTCGGGCGCAAACTTCTTCAGATTCTCGAGGACAATCAGGTCTCCTACGAGCATATGCCCTCGGGCGTTGACTCGCAGTGCGTCCTCGTCAAGGAGCGGTTTCTCCCGAAGGAGAAGGAAGTGCGCGTCTTGAAGGAGATCAAGGAGCAACTTGATCCCGACTTCGTGACGGTCGAGCGCGATCTCACGATGCTCATGGTTGTCGGCGAGGGCATGTGCTACACGCCCGGCATGCTCGCGAAGGCGTGCCTCGCGCTCGCCTCGGAGGGGATCTCAATGTCGATGGTGAACCAGGGCTCCAGTGAGGTCTCGTTCATGCTCGCCATTCGCTCAAAGGATCGCGACGCGGCCGTCCGCGCGCTCTACAAGGCGTTCTTTGGCTGACGCTTGAGGCTTCGGTTTTGCGAAAAAGCGCGAAAAAGCGCGCTTGCGCCGAACGCGGGCTTTTTGGTATAATATACGTTCAATTTGATTTAACACGTAGAAAGGAATCAAAATCATGAAGATGACATGGCAGCCCTCGAAGCTCAAGCGGAAGAGGAAAATCGGATATCGCGCGCGCAAGGCGACGAAGGGTGGGCGCAAGGTTCTGGCCGCTCGTCGCGCGAAGGGCCGCAAGCGCTTGACGCAGGTCTAAGGGCCTCGCGAGATGTCCACACGACTCCCCGGGGCGAGATACACGCGTATCTTCGACCGGGGGCGTTCCATCAAGGGGCGTCTCCTCGTCGCGTGGTATCTCTCGGCAGAAGACGCCGACCGTCAGGCCGGCGTCGTCGTTTCCAAGAAGAGCTTTCCGACGGCCGTCGCGCGCAACCGCGCCAAGCGCCTCATGCGCGAGGCGTTTCGGCTTCTCGCAAAGGATATGCCCGAGAAGACGGAGTGGATCTTCATCGGACGGGCCTCCATGAAAGGGCGCACATGCCAGGATGTGAAAGAGGAAATCCTTCGTCTCGCCTCGCGCGTGCGCTGACTGCCCCGATGATCTTTCTCGTTCGAGCGTATCAAGTCACGCTGAGCCCGCTCTTCGGCGACTGCTGCCGCTTCACGCCGAGTTGCTCGAACTACATGATCGAGGCGTTGACGGTTCACGGCCCCGTCAAGGGCGCGTGGCTGGGGCTTCGGCGGATCTTGAGATGTCATCCATTCGGCAAGAAGGGCTATGACCCCGTGCCGAGGTAGAGTGCGTTGAAATGTGGATGCGTAAAAAAACGAAAACGCGAACAATGTGAATGTGAAAGGGTGAACATGAATAAGACGGAAAAACTGATTTGTTTGGTGCTGGGCGCGATTCTCGCGTGGTACATTTATGACGGCATGAAGGCCTCGCGTGCGCGCCAAGAGGCCGCGGCCGAGGCGGCGGCGATTGCCGCGACAAATGTCGTGGAGAAGGCGGATGTCGCCCCGACGGCGAAGATGGCGAATGCGACGAATGAGGTTCACGAGGCCGCCGTCTCTGAGAGCCCCGCGCCCATCGAAATGCGCCTTCCCTCCGTTCCCGAGAAGATCGTGTCGCTTGAGAACGACGATGTGAAGATTGAACTCTCCTCGTGGGGCGCGGTCGTCAAGAAGGTGACGCTTAAGAAGTACGCCGAGTCATGCGGCGAGGTCTCGGACGAGAACCCGCCCGTCGCGTTCGACTTCTCGCGTTCTCCCCTCGGCGCGTCGGATGGTCCCATCGAGGCGTTCGAGATTCGCCGTTGCGAGAACGGCGTGGCCGTCTTCGCGAACGCGACGAAATCGCGTAAGGTGACGCTTGAGAAGGACTATCGAATCACGTTTGAGGATAACGGCATCGCGGGGGCGATCTCGCTCGGCGTGATGCCGATGGGGACGGCGAAGAACGACCTCCTCTCGGTCGACTCGTGGTCGGAAGCGGCTGACAAGGGCCAGGGCGGGGTCATTCACCACGGCGATGACGACTCGCCCTTGAAGCCTTATCTCGTCGGTGGGCTCGTCGGCGGTTGCAGCGGCTCAAAGGATGCGACGGGCATGCCCGAGACGCAGAAGATCGAATACCCGGGCGCCCAGCGGTGGGTCGCGCTCAAGAATCGCTTCTTCGTGACGGCGCTTTGCTCGTCGACGGTCGCGAACAAGGGCTTCGAGGTCGCTGTCTCGCGCGACCTCTTCTCGGCGAATTACCGCCCCGCGTCCGTTCGCGCCTTCGTTCGTCTTGACAATGCGGCGGGCGGCGCGCGCACGACGACGTTCTTCGTCGGCCCGAAGAAACAGGCGCTCCTCGCGGATCTCGGCATGCGTGATGTGATGGAGTTCGGCATGTGGCGCTGGATCTGCTATCCGCTCGTTTGGATTCTTAACTTCTTCCACGACCTCATTCCGAACTATGGCGTGGCGATCATCCTCCTCACGATTCTCGTGCGCATTCTCTTCTGGCCGCTCACGCACAAGTCAACGGTCGGCATGAAGAAGATGCAGGAACTCCAGCCGAAGATGAAGGAGCTTCAGGCGAAGTTCAAGGATAATCCGCAGCGCCTGCAACAGGAGACGTTCGCGCTCTACCGCGAGGCGAAGGTGAACCCGATGAGCTCGTGCCTGCCGATGCTGATCCAGATCCCCGTCTTCATCGCGCTCTTCAACGTGCTGCGCTCGGCCGTCGAGCTCCGCTACGCGCCGTTCCTCTGGATCGGCGACCTGTCCGAGCCGGAAGGGCTCTTCGCGGCGTATCTGCCGTTCGGCGGCCTCAACATCCTGCCGATCCTGATGGCGCTTTCGACGGGGCTGCAGAGCGCGTTCACGCCCTCGACGGGCGACAAGAGCCAGCAGCGCATGATGATGATCTTCATGCCCGCGATGATGCTCTTTATGTTCTACTCGTTCCCGTCCGCGCTTTCGCTCTACTGGTTCCTCTCGAACGTGTTCTCGATCGTTCAGATGTGGATCATCCGCCGCCAAACGGCGAAGGAGACGGCCGCCAAGACGGTTCTCGTCCCCGACGAGGTCATCGATCCGCCGCCGACGCGCCAGATGCGCCGCCATGGCTAAGATTGAGGTCATTGAGCCGCACGGGCTTTGCGCGGGCGTCAACGGCGCCATCGCCAAGGCCCTAAAGCTTCGGCGCGTTTATTGCCTGCACGAGCTCGTCCACAACGAGATTGTCATCTCTGAGCTGAAGGACCTCGGCTTTGTTTTTGTTGAGTCGGTTGAGGATGTGCCTGTGGGCGAGACGGTGCTCTTCTCGGCGCACGGTGTCTCGCCGCAAGTGCGTGAGGCGGCTGAACGTCGCCGTCTTAAGGTCGTGGATGCGACGTGCCCCTTCGTGACGAAGGTTCACCGCGCGGCGGCCGCTTTCGCACGCGAGGGCCTTGATGTCGTTATCCTCGGCGAGCCTTCGCACGTTGAGTATCAGGGCATCGCGGGCGAGGTTGCTAAACTGGGCGCGCGCGTCCTTTCGTTCGATGAGGCATGGGCCTCGTTCGATCCGCGTGCGCCGCGTTGGACGCTCGGTGTCGTCGCGCAGACGACGATGAACGCCGATGAGGTCGCGCGTCAGGTCGAGACGCTTCGCACGCGCTTCGATGTGAAGACAGCCGCCGAGGTGTGCCGCGCGACGAAAGAGCGGCAGGATGCCGTCCGCGCATTCACGGGCGATGCCGTCCTCGTCCTCGGCTCGCGCACGTCGTCCAACTCGCGCCGGCTCGCGGAGGTCGCTGCGAACAGCGGGCGGAAGGCGTTTCTGGCGGGGACGATGGACGAGGTGCGCGCGCTCGATTTGAGCGGCATTCAGACGCTCGGTGTGACAAGCGGGGCGTCGACCCCGGAAAGGTTCTTCATGGAGGCAATCCGCTATCTTAAGAACGTGCCCGAGCACGTGGCCATGATCATGGACGGGAACGGCCGCTGGGCGACGCAGCGCGGCAAGAAGCGCGGCGAAGGGCACCGCGCGGGCGCGAAGACGCTGGGTGATGTCCTCACCTGGTGCGGGGACCGAGGCATCAAGTATCTTACCGTCTATGCGTTCTCGACCGAGAACTGGAAGCGGCCGAAGGAGGAGGTCGACGGCCTCATGTCGCTTTTCGCGCGCATGCTCAAGTCGAAGGAGCGCGACTTCATGAAAAACGAGGTGCGCTTTCGCATGATCGGTCGGCGCGGTGATCTCTCGCCGTCGCTCCTCAAGACCATTGAGACGCTTGAGCGGAAGACGGCGCATTTTGAGCGACAGTTCATCGTCGCCATCTCTTACGGCGGGCGCGCCGAGATTGTGGATGCGGCGAATGCGGCGATGGCGCGTGGCGAGCCGCTCACCGAGGAGACGTTCCGCCGCTATCTCTACGCGCCCGATGTCCCCGACCCTGACCTCGTTATTCGCACGAGTGGGGAGTTGAGGACGTCGAACTTCCTTCTTTGGGAGACGGCCTACAGTGAGTACTACTTCACCGACCTCCTGTGGCCGGACTTCTCAGAGGTCGAGCTCGATAAAGCGCTTGAAGCCTACGCCGCGCGCCACCGCCGCAAGGGCGGCATTTAGCGACTTCCATCCTGATGGTGGGCGGCCCAAGGCCGCCATTCACTTCGCCGTGTAGGGGTCAATATTCTTTCGTCAGATTCTATCGTGGCGTGCGTATATATTTGTGAAAGGGAAATACTATGCGAATGTGCCACGTTTTGAGTTGTGTTCGATCCAGCGGCGAAGCGGTCGCGGAGCCCTCGATCTCATCGGGGTTGATTAAATCATCCCGCTTGTCATGAGGCGTAAAACGGGAAAAGGCTGCGTATGCGGAAAGAGTGTGAAGTTTTGGTTAAAAACGTGAAAAGAACGGCTCATTTGGGTAGTAGACTTCTCTTTGGGTTTGTGCGATAATATTTCCCGCTTGAATGTTAGACGACGATAAGATGAAGAACAAAAACGCAAAGACAGCGTGAACCTGGTCGCGAAGAACGGCATTCATTTGTTTGAGGAGACTTTTTAATTTGATGAATAGACAATCTAGAATTTGTGGCATGAGAGACGGCGCGAGTCGGGTCTTTGCGTTCCGCCGTTTACCCCCGCCCCCCCCCCCCCCCCCCCCCCCCCCCCCC
>CAYNVE010000033.1:0-922 GCA_964400635.1 uncultured Lentisphaeraceae bacterium | reverse complement strand
ACAACGTCTATCTGCTTTCGCCCTATTACTTCGCGTTTCCCCCCCCCCCCCCCCATTACAACAATTGTAACGTCGTGTCTAAGATTCGACCTTTTTATGCGTTTTGCGCAATGACCGCTTTGTTTGGTCGTTGCGTTTATTTTTCGCGCTTCGCCGATACGGAAAAAAAGTGATTTTGGCAACAGGAAAGTGAAAGAAACAATGCACATGAAAATCAGATCGATGATGCTTGCCCTTGCGGCAGGATTCGCAATCTTCGCCACGCCCCTCGGAGCGTCGGCCGAAGCCGTCGCCAAGATTGGCGAGACGGAGTATGAAACGGTCGATGCGGCGATGGACGCTGCGGCGGCGAGCGGGACGGCGACGACCGTCACGCTCCTTGCGGACAGCACGGACTCGACGGTCGTTCCGACCTGGTACATCAAGAACGACATCACAATCGACGCTGCGACCAAGGTGACGGCGACGTTCGCGCCCACAGCGAACGCGGAAGGCGTGGGAGCAAACGTGGGTGGTCTCGCCTACCTGACGTCCGCTGACACGACGACCATGCGTACCGTCACGGTCGGCGAGAACGTCACGCTCGTGTTCACGAACGCTACGTCGGGGCTGAACGCCTTCTACGTCGGACGGAACGGCAGCGACGCATTCGTGCCGACGAAGCTCGTGCTCAACGGCAACGTCAGAGCCTATCAACCCTACCTCGGCGCACAGTCGATCATGGAGATCTCGCCGACGGGCTCGCTCAAGGCGGAGTGGAGCGAATGCCTCCAGACGCGCTGGGGTTCGTCCCTGACGGTGACGGGCACGGACGGCGGCTGGAGCAAGGAGAAGCCTCAGGTCTCGCTCGCCTACGTCAATCAGCGCGGCGGCGAGATCACGTTCAAGGATACGTTCGTCAAGATTGGAACGAAGTGGGGCG
>CAYNVE010000032.1:0-12851 GCA_964400635.1 uncultured Lentisphaeraceae bacterium | reverse complement strand
CGCGCACAAAAAGCGCGTTCAGGGGACTTGACTTTCAGCGGTGAAAATTGCTACAATTTTCTTTGTCAAGGGGAAGGGGGCGTGTGCCGTCGAACCGAGACAGAACAAAAGATAAGGAAAGATTCAGATGGAAATCTATGTTGGTAACCTCGCGTACGCGACGACCGACGACGGTCTGAAGGCGGCGTTCGCGCAATATGGCGAAGTTACCGCCGTTCGCGTTGTCACCGATCGCATGACCGGTCGCAGCAAGGGATTCGGCTTCGTCACGATGCCCGACGCCACTCAGGCGCAGGCCGCGATTGACGCGCTGAACGGACACGAACTCGACGGGCGCACCGTGCGCGTGAACGAGTCGCAGCCCAAGCCTCGCGAAGAGCGCGGCGGTTTCGGCGGCGGTCGCGGTCGTGGCGGCTTCGGTGGCCGCGGCGGCTTCGGCGGGGATCGCGGTCCTCGTCGCGAGACGCGCTGGTAATCGGAATCTTTCCGATTGTGAAAAGGAGGGCGCGACCGCTTGGCGTGCTCTCTTTTTTCGTTTCTCTTCGTCTCTTTTCTTTCAGTCAAAATCATTTGATTTCAAAAGGAGTTCCAGATGACCGTCCAGAATCTTGTGCTTGAAAACGGAATGAGGGTCGTCCTTGCGCCGTGCGAGGCGGAGTCAATCGCTTTCGGTCTCTTCGTCGCGTCAGGTTCGCGCCACGAGACGGCGAAGACGGCGGGTATCTCGCACTTCATTGAGCACATGCTCTTCAAGGGCACGCCCACGCGCACGGCGCTCGACATCACTCAGGCCGTTGAGGGACGCGGCGGGCACATCAACGCCTTCACGGGCGTGGAGAAGACCGTCTACTACGCGCACATGCCAAGCGATTATCTCGCGGAGATGATCGACCTTCTCTCGGACATCTACCTGCGCGCGACGTTCCCCGCGGACGAGTTCGCGCGCGAGAAGGGCGTCATCCTCGAGGAGATCAAGATGTACGACGACGACCCGAGTTCGGTTGCCCTCGAGAAGTTGCAGTCCTGCCTCTACCCCGACTCGATGCTCGGCATGAGCGTCGCGGGAACCCCTGCCTCGCTCACGCCCATGACGCCGCGCGACTTGAAGCGTGACAAGGCCCTCCGTTACCGCCCCGACAATACGATTGCCATTCTCGTTGGGCGATTTGACCCCGAGACGGCGCGCCGCGAGATGGCACACCGCTTTCCGCGCCGTGCGTGGGCGAAGGCCGTTGCCGCGCCGAAGAAGGAGACGTTTCGCCGCATCATCCGCGAGTCGGTTGTCAGGCGCGACATTAAGCAGGCGCAACTCGCGCTCGGCTATCGCATGGGCGGGTTTAATGCGAGTGCGAAGACCCAGTACGCGATTTCTCTGATGGCGGCGATTCTCGGGCGCGGTGCGATGAGCCGCCTCTTTCAGGAGGTGCGCGAGAAACGTGGCCTTTGTTACGACATCTCGGCACGCCCGAGTCCCTTCCGCGAGACGGGCTATTTCGCGATCACGGCGGGCGTGGACATGAAAAACCGCGCGGCACTCGTCAAGACGATTGACCGCGAGATTGCGCGCATCTGCGATCACCGCGTTGGCCCAGAAGAACTCAAACGCACGAAGGACTTCATCATCGGAAATTTCCGCCTCTCGCATGAGAATGTCCTCGCCAAGCTCTATTTCCTCGGCTACTCCATGCTGTCGTATGGGCGCATCATCTCGGTGGACGAGCAGGTCAAGGACCTTCGCGCCGTGACGGCGGACGACGTGCAGGCGGTCGCGCGCGAGGTCTTCCGCCCCGCGCGACGGGTCATGAGCTGGGTTCTGCCGAAGGAATAAGGGGGGAAGCTGAGTTATGACGACAGTGACGAAGACCGTGCGGTTCGACGCCGCGCACATCCTCACGAACCACCAGGGGCTTTGCAAGAACCTCCACGGTCACACCTACCGCGTGGACGTCTCGGTCTCGCAGGCAGACGGCGCGGGCGGCGACATGGTGATTGACTTCAAGGACTTAAAGCGCCTGGCGGCCGAGGAGATTTGCGACCGCTTCGACCACGCTTTCATGTATAACACATCCTCCGCGGGCGAGTGCGAGATCGCCGCCGTTGTTGAGAAGCATGGCATGCGCACCGTCGCGCTGCCATTTCGCTCGACGGCCGAGAATCTCGCCAAACTCTTCTTTGAGACGCTGCGCGCGAAAATCCCCGCGCTCTCGTCGGTCGCCGTTTGGGAGACGGCCGATAGCTGCGCCGTCTATCGGCCATGAAAAAAGCACTTCGGCTCTTCTTCGAAATCTTCCGCATCTCGCTCTTTGTGATCGGCGGAGGCTACGCCATCCTGGCTGTCGCCGACACCGTTTTCGCGAAGATCGGTTGGACGGAGGAGGGGGAACTCTTAGACCACCTGCCCGTCTTCCAGATGGTGCCCGGCATCATCGCGACGCATACGGCCGTCTACGTTGGGCGCAAGATGCTGGGTTGGCGCGGTGTCGTTATTGGCGTCGTCGCGGCCGCGCTCCCCTCGGTCGCCATCTTCACGCTCGTCGCGGCGGGCTTTGACAGTCTGCCCGTCGACCACCCACTCGTCAAGTCGGCCTTCGTCGGCCTGCGCGCCGCGTTGACGGGCGTCATTGCCGCGACGGTTATTCGCAGTTGGCGGCGGAATCTGCCCGATGTCTTCGCCTACTCCATTTTGACCCTCTCGCTCGCGCTTCTCCTTTCGAGCGTGAGCGTCTGGGCCGTTCTTCTCGTGGCGATGGCCCTGGGTCTTATCGCCGTCTTTTCGCGCCGCGAGACATCGGGGACGCTCTTTCGTTCCTCGCCGCTCGCTCTCCTTCTCTTTCTCAAATATGGGCTTCTCTGCTTCGGCGGTGGCTTCGTCCTCGTGCCCATGTACATCGAGGATTTCGTTGGCCCTGCCGCGCCGTTCCTCCAGATCGCGCCCGAGGAGTTCTCGAACCTCATGGCTCTCACGCAGATGACCCCAGGTCCCATTGGCGTCAATGGCGCGACCTACTTCGGCTACCGTCTCGCAGGTGTCGGCGGGGCGGTCCTCGCCTCGCTTCTCCTGCTGGCGCCTGGCTCTCTGCTCTGCTACGCCGCGCTCGAGTCGATGGACCGATTCCGCACAAGCCGCGTCGTTTGTGGTATACTGAAAGGAGCGCGCCCGGCGTCGGTCGCCCTTATGCTTTCTGCGCTTCTCGCATTTGCGCGGATGAGCTTCTTAAAGGCGGACGGCTCCGTGAGCGTCGTCGCCATTCTTCTTGTCTTGTTTACCATCATCGCAACCATGAAAAAGAAACTCAGCCCCATGCTCCTCGTTGTTCTCTGCTCCCTCGCCTCGCTCGTCGTGCGCGCCGACGATGCCGTCACATGCGAGACTTATCCGAACGCCGACACGGTCGTTCTTGACGAGGTCGGCCGCGTTGAGTATCAGCCCGATGGCTGCTACGTCGAGACCTCCGAGAGTTGGACGAAAATCCTCACCGAGAAGGGGCGTCGCGACGAGAGCACCTATTCTCTTTCTTATTCAAAGCGTTACAGCGAGGCCGAGATCCTGTTTGTCGGCATCATCGGCACGAACGGCGTCGAGCGCGCCATCGACCTGAACGCGACGACGCGCGAGGCGACGGACAATTCATCCATGTCGTCCAACATCTACGATCCGCTCGACCGCCAGATCGTCTGCACGATTCCTGGGCTACAGGTGGGCGAGACGGTTCATGTCAGAACGCGTCGTGCGGCGTTCAAGGCGCGTTGCGAGGGTGTCTGGGCGGATCTCGCGATCTTCGAGTGGACGTGCCCCATTTTGCGCTCGTCGCTTGAGATTGTCGCGCCGAAGGAGCGCCCCCTCAAGCGCATCGCCGTCCGCCATCCGCTCGGCAACTTGACTTCGTCAACGCGCCCTGGACCCGACGGCTCAACGATCCATGTCTTCGCGAGCACCAACTCGCCGCAGGCCTTCGGCGAGCCAGATATGCCCGCGCTCTACACGCAGATTCAGCACCTGCTCGTTTCGACGGCATCCGACTGGCCCGAGATTTCTCGCTGGTATTGGAATCTCTGCACCGACCATCTCGCGAAGACGAATGCGACGATGGTCGCGAAGGTGAAGGAACTGACCGACGGCGCGAAGGATCGCGAGGCGGCGATGCGCGCGGTCTTCCGCTTCGTCTCGCAGGAGGTGCGCTACATGGGTCTTACGATGGAGGACACGTCGCCTGGCTACGCGCCGCACGATGTCGACATCACCTTCGATAACCGCTACGGCGTCTGCCGCGACAAGGCCGCGCTTCTCGTCGCGATGTTGCGCCTCGCGGGCTTCGAGGCGTATCCTTCGCTCATCAATGTCGGGCCGAAGCAGGATCCCGAGGTGCCCAAGCCCTTCTTCAATCACGCAATCGTCGCTGTGCGCGATGCGGCGCTTTCGGACGACGCGCCCTACATCCTCATGGATCCGACAAACGAGAATGCGAAGGATCTTCTGCCCGCCTACGAGAGCGACAAGAGCTACCTCGTCGCCACGCCTGAGGGCGATCCGCTTCGGACGACGCCCACGCCCTCGCCCGACCACAATGCGCTCAAAGTCGCGTCGCGCGCGACACTTGAGAAGAGCGGCGCGATTTTCCTGGAGAGCACGATTCGCATGAACGGCATCAACGATACGTCCTACCGTGGCTCGTTCGTGAAGATGAAGCAGGAAGATCGCATCAAGTTCTTTGAGCGCGTCGTCAAGACGATCTCGCCGGGCGCGGAACTCGTGCGTTGCGAGGTGACGCCGCGTGATATGCGCGACACCGAGACGCCGATTATGGTCTCGCTCGCCGCGCGCTTCCCCGAGATGATTCTCGCGGGCGAGACGCGCAAAGAGCTGACGATTCCCTTCCTCTCGCGCACCCTCGGGACGGCGAACTACCTCTTGGGCGGGAGCACGTCGCTTGAGAAGCGCCGCTTCGATCTTGAGGTGGAATTGACCGCCGCCGTCGACGAGACGATTGAGATTGACCTCGATGCCGCGCTCGGCGCGCCAATCGTCTTGCCCGAACCGCTCGACATCAAGGGCGGTTATGAATTTACGCGCGCGTTTACCTATGAGGACGGGCGATTGAGCGTCCACCGCCGCGCCGCCATCGCGAAGACGACGTTCTCGCCTGAGGAGTACGCCATCTTGCGCGAGGACATCAAGCGGACGGAGGCGGCCGAGCGTGAGCGCGTCGTCTTTGCGGTCGACCCGCTCGCGGACGCCAACTTGAATTGGATTGAGGAATCGACCGAGGTCGACATCCATTCGCCGCGCGCCTGGACGATGACGACGCGCATCGTCGAGGAAGTGCTCACCTACAAGGCGAAGAAGGCGTCGGCCGAACTGAAGATTGGCTATAGCCCCTACGTTGAGAAACTCGAGCTCGTCTCGGCGGTCGTGAGCAATCGGAACGGCACGGTGACGGCGGTCACGCCCAAGGAGATCAACGAGATGGACTGCGGCTGGGCTGCGTCGGCACCGCGCTACCCCGCCTCAAAGATTCTCGTCGTGAACCTCCCCTCGGTCGAGATTGGAAGCGTCATCTCCTACACGCTCGTTCAGAGCGTCACGAACGCGCCGTTGCCGTTCTACGGCGAGTTCGGCTTTGACTCGGTCGAGCCGCTCAGGCGCTGTTACGCGCGCGTGAACGATTGGTCGCGCGAGGTCTTGAACCCGAAGCGTCTCCCGAACGAGCCCGGTCAGCCTGCGGGGACACTTTGGCGCGACCGCGTGATCGTCTCGTCCAATGACTTCGCCGAGGCCGCGCGAACGCTCCGCCGCGCGGACGACGTCTCCGTCTCGTCCGAGGATCTTGAGGCTATCGGCTTCACCAAACTTCTTCGCGATACGGACGAGGGGACGCTCCGCGCGATTCGCGACTGGATGGTTCTCCACGTGCGCGTCGTCGGTCCAGGGCTTTGGGAGTTGCCGCTCGACCTCCAGCTGACCGCGCCGTCGGTCGTTCTGAAGGAACGTTACGCGACGCGCCTTGATTACATGCGGACGCTCCTCGCGCTCGTGCGCGCGGCGGGTCTCGACGCCTCGCTCGTCTATGTCGCGTCCGATGCGAACGACCCCGCTGACCTGCGCGCGCGGCGTATCGGCGAGAAGCCAGATGTCGGCGCGTTCGCGACGCCCGTCGTGCGCGTCATGCTGAAGAAGGGCGGCCTCTTCGGCTCGTCGCTCTTCGCGGATGAGACGGCCTATTTCATCGGCACGGAGAATGAGTGGACGCCGCTCGGCGCGAGCGCGCATGCGCGGTGCACGTTCTTTGATCCTCTTTCCGTTTCGTTTGGCGAGGTCTCGAACCTTCAAGATGACTTCGCCGACGCGACGGCCGCCGAGACGACGATGGAAATTGACGAGACGGGCGCGGCGACGATGACCATCAAGACATCGCTCTACGGTCCTTCGGTCGGCGCGTTTCGTAAACGCTACGCCGAGATTCTGCCCGAGGAGCGGCACCGCTTTTACCAGTCGCTCGTGAGTGGCGTTGCGCAGGCGGCGCGGGCGACGAGCGACCTTCAGGTTGACGTTGAAGGCTACCCCGCGACGCGTGTCTTCTCGTGTGCCGTCCCCGATTACGCGACGGTCGCGGCGGGCGCGATCACGCTCCAATTGCCGCCGCTCGTCTCGTCGATTCCGACGTTCGTCGGATCCTCTCGCCAGACGCCGTTCGCCGTTGGCGCGACTTCGCTTGCGCGCGAGAAGGTGACGGTTCTCTTCCCGAAGGGCTACACGCGCGTGGAGCATCTCCCCGAGTCGTTCGCCTTTGCCTCGCCCGATGCCGCCGAGCATCCGTGGCTTGAGGCGCGCACGTCGTCGCGTGTTGTCGACGGGCATCTTGAGGTGACCATCGAGCGCGTCGTCTTGCCGCGTCTCTACTCGTTTTACGCGCCTGATGTCATTGAACTCGTCCGCGACCGCCATCGCATCGCCGCTTCGCGCGCGAACCGCACGATCGTCGTTCGGAAGGAATAGAAAGGTTCGTCCTCGTCGCGCCGGTCACGGCGGTCGTCGGCGCGACGGTCTTCGGTTCCTGTAACAGGGAGAAATGATGAAACGCGACACGATAAGAATCCTCCTCCTCGCCCTCGCGCTCCTCGCGGGGTCTGCTGCCTTCGCGCGCTCGTTCGATGTGACGATGTGGCGCGGCGAGACGCGCGCGTTGCGCCTCCCGGACTTCTGCGAACTGGGCGGCGACATCAAGGGTATCACCATTCGGTGCGGCGCACTCAAGGCCGTCAAGGCCGCGCCACGCGAAAACCCTGAAAGCCTTGAGCGCCGCATCATCTATGACCGCGTCTCATGGAAGAAGAACGCGACAGGCCCGCGCGTCATTGAGCTGACGGTTTCGCCCGACGCAAAACCGGGCGTCTATACGTCGGGGCTCCTGCGCGTCAAGGTTGTTGACCGCCTCCTGCCGCCGCCGAAGGACTGGGCGTTTTACCTTGACCTCTGGCAGCATCCGTGGGCGGTCGCGCGCCTCGCGAAGGCTGAGCCGTTCTCGAAGGCGCACTATGCGGCGATGAAGCCCGTCTGGGAACTTCTCGCGACGGCGGGGCAAAAGACAATCACCGTGCCGATCCTGGATATGCCGTGGGACCACCAGTGCTTCGATGCCTACCACTCGATGATTGAGGGCGACGACTTCTCGCGCTTTGACAAGTATGTAAAGTTCTGCCTCGACTGTGGGCTCGGTCCTGATATCTCGTGCTACTCGCTTTGCCCGTGGACGCTCGGCAAGACGATCGACGAGAATGAACTTGAGCGGCGTTGGGGCGCGTTCCTCGATAGGTTCGCCGCACATGTGAAGGCGAAGGGCTGGTTCAAGAATACGATCATGGCGATGGACGAGCGCGCGCCAGAGGACGTCGCGAAGGTCGTCCGTTTCGTGCAGAAACACGCGCCCGGGATGCGCATTGCGATGGCGGGTAACCGCGCGCCGAGCGACTTCAAGGGCATTACGATCGATGTCTATTCGCAGGTTCTTCATGCCGATCACATCACGCCGAATTTCCTCGCCGAGGCGGCCGCGCGCCGCGAGAAGGGGCTCGTCACGACGCACTACGTCTGCTGCTGGCCGACGAGCCCGAACACCTTCTTGGGCTCGGGCGAAAGCGAGGCGTTCTTCCTCGGCGCGGCCTCTGCGTTTCTCGGGCTCGACGGCTTCTTGCGCTGGGCGTGGAACAGCTGGCCGCTCGCGCCGACCGACGATGGCTCCTACGGCAGCTGGACGCCCGGCGACACATTCCTCTGCTACCCCGAGGGCGAGCCGTCGTGGCGCTTTTTGACGCTTCGTAACGGCATCGTCGCCGCTGAAAAAATCCGCATCTTGAAGGCGGCGGGCGCGCTGAAGGCATCGGACTTCGAGGCCGTCGCCCGCCTCTACGATGTCCGCGCCGCGAACGAGGGGCGTTGTCGCTTCGGCGATGTCGAGAAGCGGACGCAAGAACTCGTCAACGTCCCCACGGCATTATGATATAATCGTTCAACATGGAAGAGATCAATTATTCGGCGGATGACTTTTCAGACATCGTGGCGAAGGACAAGCGCTACGACGCGCGTGCCTACGCGCTTCTTCAGGCGGCGATCCATGAACTGAGCGGCGACGAGGGTCGCCATTGCTCGGGGCAGGATATTCTTGAGGTGTTTCGCGACCTCGCGCTCGACCAGTTTGGCCCGCTCGCCTACACCGTCCTCACGGAGTGGGGGCTTGCCTGCACCGAGGACATCGGCGAGATGGTCTTCAACCTCGTCGAGTCGAAACGCATTGGGCGCGATGAGGAAGACTCGGCCGAGTCTTTCGCGGGCGGCTACGACTTTAAAGAGGCGTTCCTCGCGCCTTACCAGACGTAAATGCTCTCGCGCATCGAGTCGTTCGGTTACCGTGGCGCGGAGACTTCCGGCGTGGGTCGTGTTGTCTCGGCACACGGCGACTACTATCATCTCGTCTGCAACGAGGCCCCCGGCGAGATTCTTGCGCGCAAGAAGAAGTCGGCCTTCACGCGCATGAAGACGCGCGCGCCCGTGACGATGCGGGGTCTCAAGGTCTCCGAGCGGCGCGAGGTAGAGCCGCTCATGCCGATGACGGGCGACTTCGTGCGCTTTCGCTACAACGCGCAGGGTGACTCAATGATTCTCGAAGTTCTGCCGCGCTTCTCGCACTTTGAGCGGCGCGATCCGACGGCGCGGCGAACGGTGCAGACTCTCGCCGTCAACTTCAACACACTCTTCGTCATGATGTCGCTCAACGAGAACTTTTCGACCGCGCGCGTTGACCGTTTTTTGACGCTCGCGGCAGACTGCGGCGAGGCCGAGGTTGTTGTCGTCGTCACGAAGGCGGACCTCCGCGAGGCGGGTGACGAGGCGTTCTTGGACGCGCTTGACGAGACGATCGCTGGCCGCGCGCGCCGCCTGCTCGTCTCGGCGCGTTCGGGCGAGGGGATGGACGCTGTGCTCGGCTATGTGCGCGAGAGAGAGACGCTCGCCTTCGTCGGCAGCTCAGGCGTCGGCAAGTCGACGCTTCTCAACACGCTTGCGGGCGAGGAGTGGGCGGCGACGCAGGAAATTCAGGAATGGTCTGGAAAGGGTCGGCACACGACGACGTCGCGCGAGCTCGTGATGCTCCCCTCGGGCGCGATGGTCATTGATACGCCCGGCATCCGCGAGATTGGTCTGCGCGACGAAGAGGACGCTGCGCTCGCGAAGGGCGTCTCGTCGCATCGTTTCCGCCTATGATCGACTACCTCGTCTGGGATTGGAACGGCACGCTTCTTGACGATACGGCCGCGTCGCTGGGCGCGTTCAATGCCGAACTCGTTCGCGCGCACTTAAAGCCGATTACGCTCGACTTCTACCGCGAGCATTTTGCCTTCCCCGTCAAGCCGTTCTACACGCTTTGCGGCATCGACGTGACGCGCGATTGGGACGGCCTCGCGCGCGCGTATCACGAGGCGTATGCGCGCGAGAAGAAGTCTCTCAACAGCGAGGCGAAGGCCGCGCTCGCGCGCGTTCGCGCGCTTGGCATCCGCCAGGGCATTCTCTCTGTCCTTCGCCAAGATCTTTTGGAGCGCGATGTTGCGCGCGAGGGGATCGGCGACTTCTTCTTGTTTGTCTGCGGCACGACAACGCTTGACGGGGAAAGCAAGGTTGCGCGCGCACAGGCGTTGCGCGAGAGGCTCGGCGCGACGGCTGAGGTCGTCATGATTGGCGACGCCCTCCACGATGCTGTCGTCGCCGAGGCGATGGGCGCGAAGTGCGTTCTCTGCGCGCAGGGTGGGCACAGTGCCGCGCGCCTCCGCGCCGTCGCGCCGACGGGCGAGACTCTTCTCGAATCGCTCGACCTCGCGCTTCGCCTTTACGGCTGAGGATGTTTCGCACGATGACGCCGAAGAACCTCTATGTTCACTTTCCCTTCTGCCGCGCGAAGTGCGCGTACTGTGCGCTCTTTTCGCGCGCGGGGGTTGATGCGATCGCGCGAGACGAGTATGTGCGGCAACTCGCGCGCGCGATTGACCCCGCCGCGCCGCTCGCGACGGTCTACTTCGGCGGCGGCTCGCCCGCTTTGTGCGATTTAAGGCCGCTCTTCAAGGTCCTCAACGTCACGGACGAGACGGAGTTCACGGTCGAACTTCATCCACTTGATGTCACGGATGACCTCCTCTTGAGACTGCGCGATGGCGGCGTCAACCGCATCTCGATGGGACTTCAGTCGCTCGATGACGAGACGCTTCGCGCGATGGGACGCCTCTACACGGCGGACGAGGCCGCGCATGCCTTCTCGCGCATTCGTCGTGTTTTCGACAACGCGGGCGTCGACTTGATTGTCGGCTTCCCGGGCGACCCGTGTCGAGGCTTCGGGGCCCTCGCGTCGTGGGGGCTTTCGCATGCGTCCGTCTACACGCTTCAGAACGAGCGGCATCTTGAGGGCGTACCGAGCGATGCGTTCATGCTTGACAAGGCCGCGGAGGCGCGCGCGGCGCTTGACGCGGCGGGGCTTTCGCGCTATGAGATTTCGAACTACGCCGTGCCGTCGCGCGAATGCCGCCACAACCTTGCCGTTTGGTGCGGCGAGGACTATCGGGGGCTCGGTGCGGGCGCGTGCGGGCGCGAGGGGCTGAGACGGACGCAGGGCGTCTTTGAGAAGGGTCAGGTCGTCTACCGCGAGGAGACGCTCGATGCGCGGCGCGACCGCGTGGAGCGCGCGATCTTCCGCCTGCGCACGCGGCGCGGGCTTGACGCGACGCTCTTCCCCGAATGGGAGGCGCGCCTTCTTCCCTCGCTTCAGGAGGGGCTTCTCGTGAAGGAGGGAAACATCTACCGCCTCACACCGCGCGGCGCGGAGGTGTGCGACGCGATTCTCGCCGATCTCGTGTAAGGCGGTTCCGTGGCGATGCTGCTTGTCGTCCTTCCGGCCTGGCTGAAGCGCAAGGGCATTCATCGGTGAGAAGAGCGGAAAGGGTTGTCGGCCTGGATAAGACCGAGAAGTTGGTATTTCTACCGTTGCTTTTGTCCAGAAGATGTGATAAAATACCGTCTCAAATATCCAAACAGAGGAGAATCGTATGGAAATTGAGAGAAAAGCACTGGATTTTCTGAAAAAATGGAAAACGCGGTCAACGCGTAAGCCGTTGATCGTGCGCGGTGCGCGTCAGGTTGGCAAGACGAAGCTCATACGCGACTTGTTCGGAGCACACGAGTTCGCGTCCGTCGTTGAGATCAACTTCGAGGTTCAGCGCGATCTGGCGGAGTTATTCAAGTCAAATGACCCTGCGAAGATCGTGCCTCTATTGGAGACGGTGGCGGGCAAGCGCATCGTCGATGGCGAAACGCTGCTCTTTCTCGACGAGGTGCAGGCTGCGCCGCAAGTGTTGGCGAGTCTGCGCTATTTCTACGAGAAGCGTCCGTCGCTCCACGTCATCGCCGCCGGATCGCTTCTGGAGTTCGCGCTCGCGGACTTCGAGTATTCCGTTCCCGTGGGGCGCATCGAGTATCTCTATCTTGAGCCGCTCTCCTTTGAGGAGTTCCTGCCCGCCGTCGGTGCATCGGGGCTTTGCGACTGGATTCAGCGCTACAAGTTGGGCGATGACGTGCCAGACGTCATCCATCGCGAATGTCTGGAGAAGGTTCTGCTCTACTGGATCGTCGGCGGACTCCCCGAGGCCGTGCGCGTCTATGGCGAGACGGGGTCGTTCCTCGAGGTCGAGCGCGTCCAGCAGACGCTGACCACGACCTACGCGGAGGACTTCGCCAAGTATCGCCGTCGCGTTCCGCGCGAACTTCTGGAGGCGGTCTTCGCGTCGCTTCCGCAGCAGATGGGCAAGAAGTTCTCGTATGTGACGGTCAGTCGCGACGTGAAGGCGCGCGAACTGGGCGAGGCCGTCGCGCTACTGCAGAAGGCACTCGTGCTGACGCGCGCGAACCGCTCGCCAGGAAGTGCCGTCCCGTTGGGCGTCGGAGAGGACGCGCGCAACTTCAAGGCGTTCGCGCTTGACATTGGCCTCGCGGCGCGGCAGCTCGGGCTTCAGCCGGCGTCGCTGAGGCTGCCGCTGGACGCCCGGTTCATCGCCGATCGCGGCGGCTTCTGCGAGCAGTTCGTCGCCGAGAACCTGAAGTGCGCGATGCCCGAGCATCTCTCGCACACGCTCTATCACTGGGAGCGTATGAGGACGGGAGCGGAGGCCGAAGTCGATTTTCTCGTTCAGGTCGGTCCGTCCGTCGTGCCGCTTGAAGTCAAGGCCGGCAAGACGGGCTCGCTCAAGTCGCTTCATCAGTTTCTCATCGAGAAGGAAACGTCGTTCGCCGTCCGCGTCAACGGCGACAAGCCCTCGTTCGT
>CAYNVE010000031.1:0-12964 GCA_964400635.1 uncultured Lentisphaeraceae bacterium | reverse complement strand
TAGCCGTCGGGGAGCCCCACCGCCTCGCCGCAGCAGTCCAAGAGGCAGTGCGGATAGCGCGCGCGAATCTGGTCAATGACGGGCGTCTTCGCGCCGTACACGGAATTGCCGTCCTTACGGGGGTTCACGCCCCAACCATCACGAATGATGAAAACAACAGGTCTCATTTTTTTGTTTCTTCCTTCCTTGTGTTTCAGTCTTAAAAAGTTAGGGTTCAAGCCTTAGCATCATCGCCTGCTCGGGACAGGTGAATGGGTCGGTGTGCTTCGTGCAGTTGATGCAACCCGTGTAGAGTTTATGCATGACCTTCGTCTTCGGCACGGCGACGAAGCCGAACGTCGCAAAGAACTCAGGCGTAAAGGTGAGGACGACGACCTCCTTCGGGCCGAAGGCACGCACACGCGCGATGACGCGCTCGACGAGGGCGCGACCAATCCCCTGGCGACGAAACGCGGACTTGACGGCGACCGAGACAATCTCGACGCTCGCCTCTTCGCTGCGGCCAAGCTCGGGGTGAATCTGGTAGGACGCGCAGCCGACAATCTCGCCCGCGCATTCGGCGATGAAGAAGCGGTCAATCGCCTCAACGATGCCGCCGAGCGAGCGCGGCACGAGCTGGTCGGAGTTCCGACGGACGAGCGCATAGATCCACTCCGCGTCGCCAAGCGTCGCGGGTCGAACCGTCTTCAGATCGCATTCAGTCGTCATACCCATGCCTAAATTGATATTTTACCACACTCTCACGGTTTTGTGTTGCGATAAAGGCGATGGAGGCGGTTGACGACCTTTGTTTTCAGTTCAATCGGACGCGCGAAAAGGCGGCACGCCGTCTTGTGCTCGGCGCGGAGCGAATAGGGAATGGGCCCTGGCAGACGCAGATGCTCACGCACCGCCCAATCAACGATGCGGCATCCCGCATCAAAGAAGCGCATCGCGCGTGGCGTCCACGCGACCCATGGTTTCGGCGCGCCGCAGAAGTGCGCGAAGAGGTGCTCTTCGTCTTTGTCCATCTGATAGACCTCTGTTACGCGCGGCGCGTCTGGCAAAAATGTGAGGCAGGCGTTGAGGCAACTTTCGTCAAGCTGGTGATAGAAGCGAAGCGCGCGATTGACGACGCCGACATCACCCTTCGGAAGGCGCATCATCATTTCGTCCCAGACGCGGAGGAATCGCTCCTCGCGACGAGCGAGAGACGCGAACGAGGCCGAGCAGGAGAGGAACGAGGCGACATTGACCGCGGGGACATCCGCCTCGTCGAGGCGCGCCGCGTCGCAGATATCGTGCCGCCACGCAGGGAGAATCTCATTGAGGTCGTAGGGCGGCGGGAAGGCGCACGGCATCTCGGCGCGTGTGCGGCGGCGGACATGAATCTCGCCTTCGCCCTTCGGGGTCAGGATCTTTGAGACGTTGCCCGTGAAGAACGCGTCCGAGTCGGCCCACGTCACAAAGGACGTCTCGGCGAGAAGCATCATCTTCGCCTTCGCACACGTGAGCGAGTGCGAGAAGCCGTCGAGCGGGACGAGGCGCACGTCGCCGAGTTGGCGCAGAACCTCCTCGTGAAACGGCTCAAACGCCTTCGTCCCCACGATAACGGACTCGTCCATCCCCGACGCGCGCATGGACGCGACGAGCAGAAAGAGCCCCCAGAGGTAGTTCTTGTCACCGGCCGTGACGATCGTGTTATCTTTCATGTTCGACGGGAGGGAGTTCGAGGTGGTGCGCCCGCGTGCGCGGCGAAACGGGGAGCGGCGCCGCCTCCCCTTTCGCCGTCTCGCCCTTCAAGTCGCGCCAGTGCGCATTCATAAACGAGACGAGCGCGAAGAAGATAATCATTTCGGAGAAGTTGACCGACTGCTTTAAGACCCATTCGAGTGTCGACTGGAGGAACGTTCCCAAAAGCCCGCCCGCGAGCCCGACAGGCAAAAAGAACCAGCTCGTCCCCGCGAGTTTCTTTGAAAGCCGCCAACACGAGAGGAGGTAGTAGCCGTACCACACGAGCATGATGATGAGCGCGGGGATGCCGCACTCCGCGCCGACAAGCAGGTAGACCGTCTCGACGATGCCGTCCAAGAACGTCGGGTCATCAAGCCCCTCGCCGCCGCGCATGCGCCGCCCCGTCCCAACCCAGTAGGTGTAGGGTGGATTCACCTTGATGCCCCAGTTGTTGACGCCAACGCCAAAGAGCGGTTGATCCTTCATCATGTTGAGCGCGACGCGGGCGAACTCAATGCGCGTATCGCCCGAAGACTTGGGCGCGTTTTCAAAGCGTTCAATAATGCGCGGCAAGATGAGGAGAAGTCCGAGAAGCCCCAAGAGGACGAGCGGCAGAAGGCGAACAAAAAGGCGTGTCTTAAATTTCCGAAAGACGCTCAGCGCGAAGACGACGAAAAGCGCAATCGGGTAGCAAGCAATCGCGCCGCGCGAATATGTGCGCACGAGGCAGCCCGAGCCGAGGAAGAAGGCGGCCGCAAAAAGAAGCGAGCCTTTCGCGCCGCGGTCGGCGTTGAGGTAATACGAGAAGAAGACGGGCGCGGCCATGAGCATATAAAGCGCGAGCGAGTTCTGGTGCGGGAAAGGCCCCGTCACTTGCCAAATGCCGCCGAGGTGCTGGCGCACGACGAGGAAGAAGGTCCCCGTGACGACGAGGGCGAGACCGAGAAGGAGCGGCTTTGGATCCTTCACCGCGCAGAGCCAGCTGTAGGTCGCCGCGAAAACAAGAAGCATCATCAGCATCTTGAGAATCTCCGCGCCCGAGCAGATGAGCGAGGCCGCGTTCTGCATCGACAGGCACGTCCAGATGAAGTAGAGGAGGTAGAGTTTCGACCCCCCATCGGGGAAGAACGAGATCTTCTTGTGGCGCAGGGCGAGCGTCATGAGAATCGTAATTGCGACAAGGTAAATGAGCGAAATCTCATAGCCGCGCGCCGTGCCGCGATACCACTCAAAGGAGAGCGGGTTGATGGCCGTATTTTGGTAGACGAGCGCGGGCAGGCACATCGCCGTCGCCATCAACTCGAAACTGCGCCGACTCAGCGCGCACCAAACGGCGGCGGGGATCGTACCAAGGCAGGTGAGGATGAAGATGACGTACTTCATTCTGCCGTACGCTAGTTCGAACTCGTCTTAAAGGCCTGCCAAAGCGAAACGGGCGTCGTGAGCGTGTTAAAAAGTTGTGCCGTCGGCAGCAACTTCCGAACGAAGACGTTGTACTCCGAGATATTATCCTTCGGCAAATAGACGATGTCGCCTGGCGCAAGCGCGACGTTCGGCTTCCGCCCCGCGAGAATCGAGTCAATATCGATCTTGTAAATCGTCGGGTTCGCAACGCCGCCGCGAATCAAGATTGCGTTCGACCAATAGGTCTCCTTCACCCAACCGCCCGACGTCATCAATTCAAGAATGCCGAGATTGTTGTCCCAAAGGCGCTTGTGCGGCGTCATCGCGTCTCCGATCAAGCAGACCATCGACTCGGAGCGAACGGCGATGTAGACGTAGTCGCCCTTGCGCAAAAGGACATTGTGATCGGTATCGCCGAGCTCGATCGCACGACGGAAGTCGATCGGGAGCACCTCATAGCGCTCCTTGCCGTCCTTGTCCTTCACGCGACGGGCGAACATCGAGTTGACGAGGTCGGCCGCGTCGAGGACCTGCCCGTCGAAGAGACGTTCGGACGAGCCGCCCGAAAGCGCGTAGAGATCAGCCAGGCGCATACCGTTCGAGATGTTGTACATGCCCGGCGCCTTCGTCGCGCCCGTGATCGTCACGCGCTCGGACGAGATCTGGACGGGCGAGATGCCGACAGCCGGCTTCTTCACATAGTCGGCAAGCCCCGTCTCGATGCGGCGCGCGGCCTCGGCGAGCGTGAGCCCCGCGACCTTGACCTGCCCCAAAAAGACCATGCCGATATTGCCGTCGGGCGTGACGACCGTTGAGAACGAGAGATCCTCGTGATCGTAGACGACGACGCGCACCTCGTCACCCGCGTTGATCGTGTACTCGGGCTCGGGCATCTCGTTCCACCGACGAAGCTCCGCATCGCGCTTGGCCTTCTCCTCTTCGGAGAGTTGCGTCTCGTCGAGAATCGCGCTCTGCGACTCGGAGAAGTCGGGGAACGTCTCATAGTTGCCCGTCCAGCGGTTGGGATAGCACGCGCCGGCCACGACGCCGAGCACAAGCGCAAAAAGGACTCTTCTCATCGAACCCTCCCTTGAATCGTCTTCCAGTTCGTCTCGCCCGAGAGGACGGCATATAGAGGCTTGCCGCACTCCTTCTGAATCTTGAGCGCTTGACGGAGCGCATGGCGCGAGGTGCGACCCTTGCCGACGAAGATCTCGACGACATCGCAGAGCGTCGCCATCTGCTCAAAGAAGATGGAACTGTCGGAGACGGGCAAATCGCGCCCGAGGACGAAGAGATCGTACGTCTTCGCGAGCGTCTTTAGGTCCGTTTCAAGCAACGTAAGTTCGCTCGGAGAAAGGCGCGAAATGTCGTTCACGGGGAAGTAGGCGCGCGAATGGAAGAGAACGAGCCCGCCGCCAATGGGCTTCATCTCGTCCGTCATCGTGAAGTCGCGCGAGACGACGAATTCAACGAAGAGAAGACGCTTGCCACACATCGCACAGTTCCACTCAACGGCCGTGTGGAAGCGGCGCGCGTAATCGCCGCCTGGGAGGCGCGCGACAAAGAGGAGGCGTGCTGAATCAAGGCCCGGGCGCAGGGCGTAATAGAGACCGTCCATCACGCGCTTCTCGTCGTGCTCGGACGGGAACGGGACGTCGTCCGAAGGTAGCGCGCCGAGCGTGACGAGGTCGGGGTAGTAAGTGAGCTCCTTCACGTCGTAGACGCGGCCGAAGAGAATCTCCCAGACGAAAGCGAAGAAGAGCGACGCACCTGCGAAAACGCCCGCAATCATCACCATCAAAATCATCTTCTTCGGCGTCATAGGCGGTGTCTCGTCGGGGACGCGCACGGGTTCAACAATCGTGAGATCGTGCGGGATGGCCGAGCGCTGGTAACGGAGATCCGAGAGCGTGTCCTCGATCTCGGCGAGCGAGGCGTTGAAGCCGTCGCGGCGGCGCTGGAGGCGCTCGTAGGCAGGGGCGAGTTCTTGCAGACGCTTCACCTCATCGTCGTTTTTCTTGATCTCCGCCTCAAGAGCCTCGGTCGTCTCTTGCGCGAGCTCGACCTGCGCCTTCGTCGCGGCGAGTTCCTTGACGAGCGATTCAATCTTCTCAACAGTAATCGCGTCAATCGTGTCGATGCCGTGCTTGCGGCAAAGCGCCTCGACGCGCGCGCGCAACGTCGCGAGACGCTCGTGCGCGACAACGAGTTTCGGATTGCGTTCGGTGTAGCGCGACTCGGCGTCGGCCACGTCCGTGCGCGCCTTGTCGAGGTCGGAAAGAAGGTCCTTCACCGTATCAATCGCCGCAACGAGATCCTTCGGGTAAATCGCGAGATCCCCTTCCGTCTTGCGCGCCTGCGCCGCTTCGCGCGCGAGGCGCACATTCGCCTCCGAAAGCGAAGTCTTCTGGCGCAGAATCGCATCGTTGAGCCGCGCAAGTTCCTGCTTCGGCTGGGCGAAGCGCGTCTTGCGATTGAGCTCGTCCTCCTCAGCGTCGATCTCCTTAAGCCGCTTCAGAATTTCCGCCTTCGACTCCTCGGCCGTCTTGAAGAGGACATCCAAATCGCCGTTGCGGTAGAGCGCGTATTCTTCAAGGCAGACATCGGCATAGGTGTTCGCGCGCTTGAGCGCATCGGCGGCCGTCGTCGCGCGCGCGACGACATAGAAGACGCCGAGACTGCGTTCGTCCACGCGGAACTCGGCAACGCGCGCCATCGTCCCGCGAAAACCTTCCGTGGCCTCGCCGCCCACGATTTTGTCGGCGACTTTCTCCTTGAGCGAGCGGCGCAGGAGAATCTGAATAACCTCGTCATTCGAGGTGGCGCGTGCATGCTCCGTCGTGCGCGGACGGAAGAAGAGAACGGCGTGCGCCTCGAAGCGCTCGGCGAACTGGGCGCGTCGGCCGATGACAACGAAGAGCGCGGCAAATGCGACCAAGAAAACGACAATGGGAATCCAAAGCCGACGCAAGAGAATGGCCGTGCCGAGACGCCGTAGCATCTCAAATTTCTTCATCTGCTCAAGTTCGTTCTGTGACGTCTCTTCCATCGTCGTAAAAGCCCCTTTAGTTAAAGACCTGCCAGTCGCGCTCGAGAACGGGAGAAAGCACAATCTCGTCCACCTCGCGCGCGAGAAGCGCGGCGACCTGCCTCAGGACGCGCTCGGTGCAGTCCTGTCCAAATGTCGCGAGCGGCCCGAGCGTCCGCCGCCGAACGACCCAGCGCGCCGCCTGACGGATCGTGCGCGCACCCGTCATTCCGATTTCCTCCGCCGCCTCATGCCAGACATCGCGCGCCTTCCGCCACGCGCGGGCGGGGTCGCTCGGCCGCGCCGAGACGGGGCGAAATTTAAAGTCGCACGCCGCATCGTAGTCCGCGTTCTGAATCGCGGCGCGACGCTCGGCGAGCGTCCAGCAATAGCGCCCCGAGGCAAGAAGCCGTGCATCGAACGCGCCGAGGACGGCCTTGTTGAGATTGCGGTTAAAAAAGTCGATGTCGCTCTGCTTCTCCAACTCGCCGCGCTGAAGCTTCTGCGCCGCGAAAACAAGCCCCATGCCGCGGTTCATGAAAAGGCGCAACGCCTCCATGCGCGGCAACTCCTTGGGGGCGAGAGCCTTCACATGGTCGAGAAGCCCCTCGCCGCCGAAAAGCGCAACATGGCCGCGCTTCAGTTCCTGAATCATGAGCCGCCCCTCGTCCTTCTTGTAGTCGGCGGGGTTGCGCGGGCGACAGAAATCGACATCCGCGCCAAAGCGGGCGGCGTATTTTCTACCGATGGACTCAAGCGCGGCGAGAAGCGCGTCCTTCTCGGCCTCGCGCGCGCCCTCGGTGAAAACGAAGAAGTCAATGTCATTGTAGGGCTTCGGCGACGCGCCATCATCAAGGACGCCGCCCTCGCCCCGCCCATAGCCACCACCCATCCACACGCCCTTGAGCCGCGGGCAGTCGAGCGCGCGAATCTCCTCGGCGAGGCGCGGGAGCGTCTCGCGGAAAAGACTTTCCACGACTTCGTCGCGGACGCCCGTATAAAAATGGGAGGCGAAGTCAATCATGTGAGGGGTTTCAAAAGGCTCTTGAAGAAGCGAGCGAGGTGCGAGAGAAAGGTGAACTTGCGGCGCCTATTTAAGTCAAACGAGAGAACATCGCCCGCGAGATTGACGCACGCACCCGTCAGCGGATCGATGACGCGCGAGCCGACGACAATCTTGTTCTCAAGCTCCACGCCGCGCGCGACATAGGTCTCGGGGAAGACAATCGCGCGGTGGAGGTAGCAACGACGATCGAGGATCGCGCCCTCGCAGATGATGACCGAGCCGTTGAGCTGGCACTCGTAGTCGATGAGGACATTGTCATCAAGCAGAATCGGGGGCGTGACGACGCAGCCCATCCGAATCTGGACGTTCATACCGAGGACGACGCCGCGATCGGAGGAGTAGCCCGGGAGAACGCATTCGTCGGGGTCGACGACGATTTTAAAGTTGAGCTCAAAGTAGTCGCGAAGCGACGTCAAGTAGAGGTGCTCGCCGTGGTAGAAGATTTCAGGTCCCTCAACAACCTTCGGCTCTTCACCACAGAGGAAGTCGCGGTTTCGGTCAACAGCCTTCTGCTGCGAAACCCCCATCGGAAGCGGCCGATAAGCGAGAGAAAGCCCCCAGCGGCTACCATCGCCCAGACGTTCGGCAAGACGGCGATCGTACGAGACATCAAGGATGAGCACGCGCGTCACACCGAGGCGCGCGGCGCGGTCGAGTTGGTGCTCAACGAGGGGCTTGCCCGCGAGCGGCAACGAGTAGACGCTAAATCCGGGGAAGTAGTGCGTGACCCATTGGACGGGCTCGTTGAGCATGAAGACGATCGACATAGCCCTAGTACGCCCCCTTTCCCGTCAGGATCGCGGGGATGGTCTTGAAGAGGATGAAGAGGTCGCTCAAAAAGCCGTGCGAGCGGATGTAATCCTTGTCGAGCGAGACCTGTTGGGCGAACGGGATGTCGCTCCGCCCCGAAATCTGCCAGATGCATGTAATGCCGGGCTTCACGTTGAGGCGCTTGCGATCTTCAAGGGTGTACTCGCGCACCTCACTTGGGAGCGGCGGGCGCGGGCCGACGAGCGACATATCGCCGATGAAGACATTAAAAAGTTGCGGCAACTCGTCGAGCGACGTGCGGCGCAGGAAGCGCCCAATCGACGTCACGCGCGGGTCGTTCTTCATCTTGAAGATAACGCCGTCCGCCGACTCGTTCTGCGCGAGGAGCGCCGCCTTGCGCGCCTCCGCGTCAACGTACATGCTGCGGAACTTGTAGAATGTGAAGTGGCGACCAAAGCGCCCGACGCGCACCTGACGGAAGAACGCAGGGCCAGGCGAGGTGAGGCGCACGAGTGCGGCAATCGTTAGGAAAACAGGCGAGAGGACGAGGAGGCCGAGGCCCGAGGCGACGACATCGACCGTGCGCTTGACCTTGTAAGAACCCCAAACCGTAAGCCGCCAGATATCGTTCTTGAGTTGGCGACGGAAACCGTGGCTCTGGCGATCCTCCAGATCCTGCACGAGCGCGTCAAGTTCCTCTTCATTGTTCATGAAAGCCCTCCCATCGCTTCGGTGGGCCATGCCGACTCGTCGAGCGAGAGATAGAAGATGTTGCGATTCATCCCCGCCACACGACGGTAGCGCATATCAACAATCACCTTCTTTTTGATCGCCATGCCGCGCCCGTGCGACTCGAGCTTCGCATTCTGCGCGTCGCAAAGAACATCGGGATCGAGGTTGTGCGCGTTCTTCTCAAAGTCCCACGGCCGACCGCGGTCGAGGATGCGCACGGCGAGGAGGTTCTGAAGCGGATCCTTCGAGATGAAGACGAAGATACGATCAAGGCGGCGCGATGTCTCGTCGAGGCCGTGCGTGATAACATTTATGAGATGCTCGTTCAAGAGCAGCTCAACGCGCAGGGCGAGGGCATCCGAGCCGAACGTCGCGCGCACCCAGTCGGCCGCCTCCTGCGCCGTGCAGTCGGCGTCCTTCGCCGTCGGATTCACCTCGCGCATGAAGCGGTCGGGGCGGGCGGGCGACTTGGCGACCGCGCAGACAAAGACATCATCATGCTGCTTGTCGAAGCCGAGCTCTTGGGTGAGTTGGAAGAACTCGCACGCCGCCTCCACGACGCTCAGATCGCGCCCGCACGCTTGCGCCAGCGCACCCATCGACTCCTGCAGCGTCTCAATCGGAATAAAGCGCAGACCCTCCTCGTCGCTCGTCAGATCGGTAATACCGTCGGAATGAGCGAAGAAGACGGCATCATCGGGGAAGTGGTAAGAGACATCGTCCTCGGCGCGGTAGTCCGTCTCGGGCATAAGGCCGACGGGGATGCCGCCCTTCTTCTCAGGATTGAGAACGATACGCTCGCCCGTCGATGCGCGGAAGCACTTCAAATCGCCGTAACCCGCGTTATGAAAGACGACCTCATTCGCCGCGAAGTCCCAATAGACGACGAGGCAGGCCATGTAGGTGACGTTTGAGAGGTTGTGCGCAAAGAAGCGGTTGAGCTCGCGCAAGAGGCGATAGGGGCGCGGGCGGCGGTCGCCGAGGTTGGCCGCGATTTGTTGCAGGAAGACCTGCACGGCCATCATCGCGAGCGCAGAATGCGTGCCGTGGCCCGAAATGTCGCCGAAGACGGCCGCGCAGGCCGTTGGCGAGAGAGGAATCCATTCGACGAGGTCGCCGCTAATCTGCCCGAACGGCTGCCAGTATCCGCTGTAGTGGTAGGTCGCTCCGATATGCGCCCACTTCGGCAAAACGGCGCGCTGGACGAGCGCGGCGAGCGCCATATCTTTCTCGAGGCGGATCTTCTGGCGCGACGATTCTTGCTCGATCTGATAGGCGTTCGTCACGTAGGCGAGGCACTTTAAGATCGTCTCGCGTGGCGCGTTTTTCGAGAGGTAGTAGCTGTGAAAATCTTCCATCACGCGGCGCGTCAAGTTGTCGTTCTCGTTGACGAGCGACGTCAGGAAGACAATCGGAATGGACTTGTTGAGCTCGCGGATGCCATCGCGCAGCATGAAGCCATCAACATCGCCCATGAGGATGTCGGTCACGACGGCGTTGAAGGTCTGCGTGCGGAAGTGCCCCATCGCCTCAGCGGGCGAGATAGCCTCAACAACATCAAAGCCCGCGCTTCGAAGAATGGCCGAAAGCGTGAAGCGAATAAGCCGCTCGTCGTCAACAACGAGAACCTTGAGGCGAATCGCGCCGTCGTCGCCGCTCATTCCACCTCCTCCTCCCTCTCGTTGACCACTTCGTCCAGAATCGGAAGTTCCTCCTCCTCCGTCTCCCAGCCGTCCCATGTCGACTTCTGAAGGTAGCGTTCGACGCGCGCTTTCGCATTCTCGGCGAGGTTCCCAGCAAAAAGCGAGACAGTCTCACCCTTAAGCGGAATAGCGGGAAGCGCCTCCCCGTCGGCGCGCGCGACGCGCAAGACGAGGTTCGTTGCGTCAATCTCGGCGCGGCAGTAGGCGGTGGCCGTTTTCTTGCGTTCCAAGACATCCGCCGCATGGAGGTCGTAGAAGCGCGCCTCCTTGCAGCCGTTCGTCTCGGCGGGGCGGAGCGTAGACCAGTTGAGCGGGTTGATAAAGCCGCGCGGCGCACGCACCCCCGATGTCATCGTGAGATTCGTTGCCTCCTCCGTGCGCCAAGCGACGACGACGCCCGTATCCGAGCTGCCGCGAACAGGCGCAAGATACTTGCGGTGATTCTCCTCGGCGAAATCTTCTGGAATCAGGCGAACGAGCGGCGCGGGCAACTCGGGCAAATAGACGGCGACACAGCCATCATCGGGACGAACGACGCCCTTAAGACGCTTGACGGCCTCATAGAGGAGCACGGCACCCTGACCATGGCCGATCAGGACATAGGGGTGGCCTTCCTCGTGGTAGTTTTCGAGATAGTATTCAATCGCCTCGACCGTCTCGTCAATCTCGCGCGCGGCGGCGGACTCGACGTAACTCTCAACGTTTGAGACGACGAGCGCGTCGAAGGCGCGGTCATCCGTGCGGTGGACGATGGGCGCGAAGACGCGCGCCTTGCGGCCGAAGACATCCTGTGTCATGAACTTCGTAAACTCGTAGGCGTAGGAGTAGGCCGTATGATCAGGCGGAAGATCGGGCCAACGGTCGGCCGAACGCGAGAGGCACGGATAGAAAAAGAGGACATCGTATTCGGCAAAGTAGGCGGGCGTCGCGTTCTGACGGATGGACCAGTTCGAGACGTAGGAATAAGGCGAAGGCGTTGAGCATCCCCCCAAGAGAAGCGCGCCAACAACCGCAAGTATATAAATCCCACTCGAACGAACCATCAATTCGATCTTTCTTCTAATCGCCTTAAATTGTCCTGTCTATTATTATACCATATGTCGCCCAATGTGCGGCAATCAGACGAACCCGGCGCGGCGGAGGGTCTCCTCCGTCAGGATCGTCTCGGACTTTGGCGCGGCAACCTTCGCGAGGTACTTGCCGACGATGTCCCCTTCTAGATGGACGATGTCGCCAATCTTCCGCTCGCCCAGCGTCGTCTCGTGCGCCGTCGTCGGAATGAGATCGACGCCGATCCAATCGTTGCCAAGCGCAGAGATGGTCAGCGAAACGCCGTCAATCGTGATTGAGCCCTTCAGAACCGATTGCGCGGCGAGGACGCGGCCGCTCCGAACGCGCAGATGGATGTCG
Source organism: uncultured Lentisphaeraceae bacterium (assembly GCA_964400635.1). Lineage (GTDB taxonomy): Bacteria > Verrucomicrobiota > Kiritimatiellia > RFP12 > UBA1067 > UBA1067. Next base: position 1,134 of record CAYNVE010000031.1, on the reverse strand, counting down.
CGACCGCGCGGAATGAGGGCCGAGACCGTTCCGCAGGCATCCACGTGACCCTGGACGAGATGACCGCCGAGCGCCTCGCCCGATCGCACCGCACGCTCGAGATTGACTCGCTCACCTGGGAGCATGGAGCCAAAACGCGTGCGCTTCAGCGTCTCGTCAAGGACGTCCGCCGTAAAGCGCGCGCCGTCAAACTGCGCAACCGTGAGGCACGCGCCATTGACGGCGATCGACTCACCCTTCTCAAGAGGTCGCGCCCACGGCTCCGATGCCTCGATCTCAAGGACAAGCCCGCGTCCACGCGAGACGCGCCGAACGCGGCCGATTTTCTGGATAAGACCCGTAAACATGGCTAAATTTTCATGAGCGTGGCGAGTGACGCATCTTTCTCGCGAATCTCGTCTGGCGTGAGCCCGTCGACCTCGTGCGGGAAGACGATCCAATCCGAGCCAATGTCCTTCGCGATGTAGTCGGGCACGAGGTTGGTCGTATTCTTCGCGGGCTTCCAGTAGACGCAAGCAATCTTCGCGTCCGCGCCGATGCCACGCATACGCTCCATCACGGCCGCCGCCGTCTTGCCTGTATCAAAGACATCGTCAATAAAGAGAACGCGGTCGCCCGAGTGGAACATGCCGAAGATGGCCTCGCCGAGCATGAAGCCGACCTGACCTTCGTTCTCACCAATGTTGGTGTAGCTCCAACACTTGAGCGGAATGTGCTGGACGTCCCAGCCCGTCGCACGGAAGAACTCGTGAACGGCAATGGCGACAGGCGCGCCGCCGCGCCAGAGGCCGACGAGGAAGTCGGGCTTCCAACCCGAGTCCCGAATCTTCGCAGCGAGATGCCAGATGTCCGTCTGGTATTCGTTCGCCGAAAGGTAGTGCTTCTCCATGCGCGGTGCCTCGCAACAAGACTTTTAGAAGAACCACTTCGCAACTGCGAGAAGACCCTGCTTCCACGGGACGCGGTGGCTCACGCCCGACTTGCCCGCGAACTCGGAGAGATGCGCGACATACCAGTCGTAGTTTCTCACGAGTGCCTGCTTGTTCGAATACTGCGGCTTGTAGTCGAGGAGTTTTTCTGCCTTCTCGATGGAGACGAACGAGTCGGTCGAGGCCGTCTCGTAGACCCACGGAT
>CAYNVE010000030.1:0-13278 GCA_964400635.1 uncultured Lentisphaeraceae bacterium | reverse complement strand
AAAAAACGGATTCGCAGAAATCAACATATTTGCGATTTCGTCAAAAATTCCCCCTTGCGCAAGAGGACTGATTCGTGATATACTATATAGATATGTTTGGAAAAGTAAGGAAATACGACTAACATGCCGACAATCAATCAGTTGATTCGCAAGGGGCGTCATCCCCTCGCTAAACATTCCAAGTCGCCCGCGCTCAAGAGCTGCCCTCAGCGCCGTGGCGTGTGTCTCGTCGTCAAGACGATGACGCCTAAGAAGCCGAACTCCGCTCTCCGCAAGGTCGCTCGTGTGCGCCTGACGTCGGGCTACGAAGTGACGGCCTACATCCCGGGCGAAGGTCACAACCTTCAGGAACACTCGGTGGTCATGGTCCGCGGTGGCCGTGTGAAAGACCTTCCGGGCGTCCGCTATCACATCATCCGCGGCAAGCTCGACTCCCTCGGCGTCGCCGGCCGTAATCGTAGCCGTTCGAAGTACGGCATGAAGCGCCAGAAGAAGGAAGAAGGGAAGTAAGCCATGAGCCGCAGAGGTAAGACAATCGTTAAGCGCGTGACGCTCGATCCGAAGTACAATTCGGAGCTCGTCGCGCATATGATCCGCGTCATCATGCAGGACGGCAAGAAGACCGTCGCCGAGAAGATCGTCTACGGCGCGATCGAGAAGGTCGCCGAGAAGATGAAAGAGGATCCCTCAAAGTTCGTCAAGGACGAGAAGACATTCGAGGATCCGCTCGAAGTCGTCTCGGCGGCGATCGAGAACATGAAGCCGCAGGTTGAGGTCAAGACGCGTCGCGTCGGTGGCACGACCTACCCGGTCCCCGTGCCGATCGCGCCGAACCGTCAGCTCTCGCTCGCGCTTCGCTGGACGACGCAGTTCGCGTCCGCGCGCCACGGCATGGGCATGCCGGCGGCCGTCGCGGCCGAGATCGTGGACGCGTTCCAGGGTCAGGGCAACGTCATCAAGAAACGCGACGACGTTCATAAGATGGCGGCGGCGAACAAGGCTTTCGCGCACTACGCGTGGTAACCTTCTAAAGTCGATTGCTTTTCCAAACAGTCAAGGGCGCGGTTGTTTAGCCGCGTCCTTCTCTTTTCGGCTTTTCGCCTGTGGTATAATGGGAGGACTATGATTCGACCCGAGATTCTCGCCCCGGCGGGGGACTTTACCTGCCTCGAGGCGGCCCTTCAGGCAGGTGCCGATGCTGTTTACTTCGGCCTCGGCACATTCAATATGCGCGCGCGAAGTGGCGTCAATTTCCGCATAGAAGACGTGCCCGAGATCGCGCGTCGTTGCGGAAATGTGAAGCGCTACCTCGCCCTCAACGCCATCATGTTCGAGGGCGAAGAGGCGCGCGTTGAAGAGACGATTCTCGCGGCGAAGGATTTCGTCGATGCCTTTATCGTCGCGGACTGGGGCGTCATCTCGCTCTGCCGTCGGCACGGCGTCCCGTTCCACATCTCAACGCAGATGTCCACTTCGAATGCTCTCGCCGTCTCGTTTCTCGCCGAGTCGGGGGCCTCGCGTGTCGTCCTCGCGCGCGAGTGCACGCTTGCGGAGGTTAAGCGCATCCATGACGCGTGTCCGAAGACGGAACTCGAGTGCTTCGTTCACGGCGCACAGTGTGTCGCCGAGTCGGGCCGCTGCTTTATGAGCCACGACATCTTCGGAAAAAGCGCGTGCCGAGGCGAGTGCACGCAGCCGTGTCGTCGCCACTTCCTTGTCCAGGCGGTCGACTTCTACAAGGACGAGACGGGCGCGAGCGTCCACGAGGGGAAGACATCGTTCGTCGTCGGTCCGCACACGGTCCTTTCCGCGAAAGACCTTTGCTCGCTTGGGTTTGTCGACAAACTGATGGACGCGGGGATTGCGAGTTTCAAGATCGAGGGGCGCGCGCGGAACGCGGAATATGTGCGCGCGACGGTCGCGGCGTATCGCGAGGCCGTGGATGCCGTTCTTGCGGGGTCTTACACGCCCGCGCTCGTCGCACGGCTGACGCGCGAGGTCGAGAAGGTCTTCCACCGCGAGTTCTCCACGGGTCTCTACTTTGGCCGTCCAGGCGTCTCGCAGTTTACCGACTCGGAGAACTCGCGCGCGACGCAGGTGAAGCGGCATGTCGGCATTGTCGAGGACTACTTTCTCAAGGCGAAAATCGCGCAGGTGAAAATTCAAGATCACGCGATCAAGGTCGGCGACACGATTCAGATCCACGGGCCGACGACGGGTGTCGTGGAGATTCAAATCGAAGAACTGCGCCGCGACGAGGAAGAGCTTTCGTCGGCCGAAAAGGGCACATGGGCGACCTTCCGTTCGCCGCGCGTGCGCGTCGGTGACAAGGTCTACTACATGGAGAAGGTCTAACGGCGTGTGGTCCCATACGCCCCTGTTCGTGCAGTCGCTCCCGATTTTGGTATAATAGTAAGAAATCGTGATTTTTTTGGAAAGAGGGTTATGGCAAGGTCAATTCTGGTGAAGGGTGGTGTCACGTCGGCGAAGGGTTTTCGCGCCGCAGGCGTGGAGGCCGAGATCAAGTACAAGGGGCGCAAAGATGTCGCGCTCATCGTCGCTGATGCCCCGTGCGCGGCGGCCGCGCTCTTCACGACGAACCGTGTCGCGGCCGCGCCGGTTCTCTACGATCGCGAGGTCATGAAGGGCGGCCGCGTTCAGGCCATTCTCGCGAACTCGGGCTGCGCGAACGCGTGCACGGGCGAGGAGGGGCTTAAGGACGCGAAACTCTCGGCGCTCGTGACGGCGGGCGAGCTCGGAATCGATCCGCGCCATGTCCTCGTCGCCTCGACGGGTGTCATCGGCCGTCGGCTCCCGATGGAGCATCTTCTCGCCGGCATGAAGAAGGCTGTTGCCGCGCTTGGGCGCACGCCGCAGCATGGCCTCGACGCCGAGCGCGCCGTGATGACGACCGATACGCGGCCGAAGGAGGCGTGCGCGCGCGTCACAATCGGCGGCCGCCCCGTCATGGTCGGCGGCATGTCGAAAGGCTCTGGAATGATTGAGCCGAACATGGCCACGATGCTCGGCTTCATCACGACAGATGCCGCGATCTCAAGCGCGATGCTGAAGCGCGCGTTGCGCCTCGCCGTCGCGAAGAGTTTCAATCGACTCGTCGTTGATGGCGACGAGTCAACGAATGACTCGGTCTTTTTGCTCGCCTCGGCTCAGGCGGGGAACGCGCCGATCACGAAGGCGGGGGCTCACTTCAACATCTTTGTCGAGGCGCTTTCGGCCGTGTGCATCTCGCTCGCGCGGCAGATGGCGACGGACGGCGAGGGCGCGACGAAGTTCGTGACCGTCACCGTCAAGGGCGCAAAGAGCGAGAAGGATGCCGCGCGTGCGGCTCGCGCCGTTGCGAAGTCGCCGCTCGCCAAGACGAGTTGGTTCGGCAAAGATCCCAACTGGGGGCGCGTTCTTGCGGCCGTCGGCTATTCGGGTGCGCAGGTCATCGACATGAAGACGGAAGTTTTCTACGACCGCGTCTGGGCGTTCCGCTTTGGGCGCGTCGCCGATGCCGCGCAGTTGAAGAAACTTGAGGCGGTCATGAAGAAGGACGCCTTCGAGGTTGTTGTTGACCTCCACCTCGGCGCGTTCTCAAGCTCGGTCTACACGTGCGACTTCTCGCTTGACTATGTCCACATCAATGCGGATTACACGACCTGAAGGAAATCCCGAAAAATGAAGTCTCTCCTCTCTCTCGCCGCGCTTTTCGCCCTTCTCCTGACCGCCTCGGCCGAGACGGTCATTGACGTGACGGGCGTTGGCCTTCAGAAGCAGTCGGTCTCAATCAATGTCGCGAACGCGGCGTTCTCGAAGTGCCTCAAGAAGAACCTTGAACTCTCGGGGCTTTTCATTGTTGAGAAGTCGGGCACAATCTGCGTCTCGGGCACGTCGGGCGCGATGACGGCCTCGTCTCCTCGGCGCACCCTGCCCATCACGGTCACGTTCTCCGATGACAAGTCGGCGCGACAGGCGGCGCGGCGCGTCTCGGACGCGATGTGCGAGACGTTCGGTCGGCAGAAGGGCTTTGCTTCCGACCCCATTCTCTTTTTGAACCGAGGGCGCGCGGTGGCGAAGGGCGGTGCGATTCCGGCGGAACTCTGCACCGGCTACGCCGACGGCTTTGATGTCCGCCAGTTGACGAGCGACGGCAAGATGGTCATCTTTCAGCGTTGGATGCCAGACCGAAAGAGCGTCTTCTACATCTCCGACAAGGGTGGCGCAACGCAGATTTGGCAGATGGATCTTACGACGCTTGAGCGCAAGGTGAAGTGGTCGTTCAAGGGAACGCCGACGGGCATTGCGGTTTCGCCCGATGGCACGCGCGTCGCGGCGATCCTCTCGTTTCAGGGCAACCCCGAACTCTATGTCCTCAACGTGGCGGGCGGCGCGTGGACGCGGCTCACAAAGACGCCTTACGAGGTCGAGGGTCAGCCGACGTGGAGCCCCGACGGCACGAAGATTGCCTTCGTGCGCGGTGTCAACAGCCAGCAGATTTGGGTCATCGATGTTGCGACGCGCCAGGAGCGCCGCCTCACGTCGCGCGGCCGCAAGAACGTGGACCCCGACTGGGGCGCGAACGGCCAGATCGCCTACATCTCCGGGAACGCTGTCGCCGTGATGAGCGCCGAGTCGGGCGACACGTCGTCGCGTCTCGTCACCGAGGCGGCGAACTGGGAGCATCCGTCGTGGTCGCGCGACGGCCGTCATCTGGCGGCGAGCCGAGATAAGGCGCTCTTCGTCATTGACACGCTCGAGGACGGCGACAAGCCGAGGCAGATGTTCTTCGCAAACGGAAACTGGATCGCGCCGTGCTGGGCGAAGTGACGAGCCGATGTGGTATAATAGATTTTTACAGAAGTGAATTGAAACTCTTTTCAAACTCGACATCTTATGACATACGACAAAAACCATGCGTTGCTTGAATGCAACATTCCCGGGCTCCCGATGAAGAGCGGCAAGGTGCGCGACGTCTTTGACCTCGGCGACACGCTTCTGATGGTCGTCACTGACCGCATCAGCGCGTTCGATGTGATGCTCCCATGCGGCATCCCCGACAAAGGCAAGGTCCTCAATCAGATCTCGCTCTTTTGGCTCGACTTCTTCGGTGTCAAGAACCACCTCGTCACGGCGAACGTTGACGAGTATCCCGATATCTTAAAGCCTTACGCCGACGACCTGCGCGGCCGTTCCATGCTCGTCAAGAAGGTGAACATGGTCGCCGTTGAGTGCATCGCGCGCGGCTATCTGACGGGCTCGGGCTGGAAGGAATACCAGAAGAGCGGAACCGTCAACGGTGAGAAGATCCGCGCGGGCTACGAGAACGCCTCGAAGCTTGACACGGTTCTTTTCACGCCGACGACGAAGGCCGCGATTGGCGACCACGATGAGGCGATCAACTTCGACGAGACGAAGGCGCTCGTCGGCGAGGCGACTGCGACGGCACTTAAGGAAACGACGATTGGCCTCTACACGAAGGCGGCCGACTACGCCCGTGCGCGCGGCATCATCATCGCCGACACGAAGTTCGAGTTTGGCCAGGATGCGGACGGTTCGCTGATCCTCGCGGACGAAGTGCTGACGCCCGACTCGTCACGCTTTTGGCCGGCGGCGAGCTACAAGGTTGGCGCGAACCCTCCGTCGCTCGACAAGCAGTACGTGCGCGACTATCTCGATTCGATTGGCTTCAACCACCAGCCGCCGGGGCCTGTCCTTCCGGATGAGGTCATCGCGAAGACGCGCGAGATTTACCTCAAGGCGTATCAGGATCTGACGGGCAAGGCTCTCGCCTGATGCCCGCCGATGGTTTCAATCCGTTCAACTTTCAACTTTTTAGATAAGGAGTTCCCATGGGCATGTTTGACCAAGTGAAGCAGGCGATGCAGATGCGTTCGGAGGCGAAGAAGATCGAGGCCGAAGTTAAAAAAGTCTCGGCCGAGTACACGAACGGCGGCATCACGGTTGTCGCCAAGGGTGATATGACAATCGAGAAGATTGCCGTCACGCCTGAGGCCTACGAAGAGGTCATCAAGGGCAAGCCCGCGCGCTTTGAGACGATGCTTCTCAATGTCGTCAACGGCGCGCTCAAGCGCGCGCGCGAAGAGACGCAGCAGCTTATGATGAAGCAGTTGCGCGAAGGCGGCGGCATGGCGGGCCTCTTCGGCAAGTAATCGGCGGCTTTTCTTTTCATGCTTGCGCCGATCGACGAACTCGAGAAATGCCTTTCGCGCCTGCCGGGCTTCGGTCGGCGCTCGTCGCAGCGAGCCGCGCTCGCACTCGTGCGTGAGAAGGAGCGGCTTTTAAGGCCGCTCGCCGTCGCGCTCGCCAAGGCATCTGACGAGGTCGTTTGTTGCTCACGTTGCGGCGCGTTCACGGTCGTCGGGCGCGATCCGTGCGACTTCTGTCTTGATGCGTCGCGCGAGGGCGCGTCGCTCTGCGTTGTTGAGGAGCCGTCCGACATCCTCGCCATCGAGGCGGCGGGTGTCTTTCGTGGCCGCTATCACGCGCTCGGCGGCAAGCTTGCGCCTGCGCGGCGCATGGGGCCCGAGCGTCTCCGCCTCGCGGAACTCAAGTCGCGCGTCCTCGAGGACGGCGTTCAGGAGGTTCTTCTTGCGCTTTCAACCGACATGGACGGCGACGCGACGGCGAGCTACATCGTTGAGCTTCTGCGCCCGCTCGGGACGAAGGTGACGCGCCTCGCCTTTGGCCTTCCGGCCGACTCGGGCGTCGCCTACTCAGACCCGCTCACTCTTCGCCGCGCCATCCGTGGCCGACAGGAGGCTTGATGATGGACGACTGGCTCGACTTAAACCCAGACCCCGTCCATGTGCGGCGCGAGCGCGAGAAGGCGCGCGCGCTTCGGAAGACCGACTGGTGGCGCGCTCTTGTCGCGAAGGGCGAGTGCCACTACTGCCACAAGCAGGTCGGCGCGGAGAATTTGACGCTTGATCACGTCATCCCCGTCGCGCGCGGGGGCCAGTCGACGCGCGGAAACTGCGTGCCGTGCTGTCACGACTGCAACGCGAAGAAAAAGGCCTACACGCCCGCCGAGATGATTTTGGAAAAACTTTCTTTAACGAAGACAACCACAAACCAAGAAAGGACCGTGCAATGAAAACGATTATCATCAACGCGCATGTGATCTCCCCGGGCGTGGACATTCCCAAGGCGACGATCACGATCGAAGGCAAGACGATCAAGGGCGTCGCCGTTCAGAAGAGCGTGCCGAAGGCCGACAAGAAAACGACGATTGTCGATGTCAAGGGCCAGTATGTGATGCCGGGCTTCATTGATGTTCACACGCACGGCGCGCAGACATTCGACTTCTGCGACGCAGATCCCGAGGCCGTCTTCCGTCTTGCCGAGGCGAAGCTCGCCGAGGGCGTGACGACGTTCCTGCCGACGACGCTCACCGTCTCGCACAAGGAGCTCATGACCTGCGCGAAGAATGCGCGCAACTACGTCGACGCTGGCGCGCCCTACGCGAAGGTGCCGGGCATCCACCTCGAGGGCCCGTTCATCAATGTGAAGTGCTGCGGCGCGCAGAACCCGAAGTATGTGCGCAAGCCGAGCGTGAAGGAAGTCAAAGACATTAACGCCATCTTTCCCGTCCGCCAGATTTCGTACGCCGTTGAGTCGGAGGGCGGCGCGGCGTTCGCGAAGGAGATGATCAAGATGGGCGTCCTGCCGAGCTGCGGCCACACGGGGGCCAAGTTCCAAGATCTCGTCCCCGCCTATAAGAACGGCCTGCGCCACATGACGCACTTCTGCAATCAGATGACGCCGCTCCACCACCGCGAGATCGGCATGGTCGGCGCGGGCTTCCTGATTGAGGATCTCAATACGGAAGTAATCTGCGACAAGATTCACCTCTGCCCCGATATGCTGCGCCTCATTTTCACGCGCCGTTCGCTTGAGCACATTCAGATGATCACCGACTCGCTTCGTTGCTCGCACTGCAAGGACGGCTACTCGTTCGTCATGGGCGGGCTCGACGTGCGGCTCGAAAACGGCGAGGCGCGCCTCGTCAAGGGCGGCAATCTCGCGGGCTCGACGCTCTGGATGGGCATGGGGCTTAAGAATGTTCACGAGGTGACGGGCATTCCGCTTAAAGACCTCGTGCGCACGACATCGTGGAACCAGGCGATTGAGCAGGGCTGGGGCAAGACGCTCGGCAAGGTCCAGAAGGGCTACCGCGCCGACCTCGTCGTCATCAACCCGCGCAGTTGGAAACCGTCGGCGGTCTTCGTTGACGGCGAGCAGAGAATTTGATATACTATGTTCTCGTGTTTCCGCCCGTGTCGGTTTCGAGGCGGGCGGGGGCATGGGACGCTGGAGGGATGGCCGAGTGGCTGAAGGCAACGGTTTGCTAAATCGTCGTACGGACTAATCTCCGTACCGAGGGTTCAAATCCCTCTCCCTCCGCCAATTTTCACATGAAGCGTCTCTTGGTGACGCGACTGTAGCTCAATTGGATAGAGCGTTGGCCTCCGAAGCCGAAGGTTGCTGGTTCGATCCCAGTCAGTCGCACCAGGCTTCTCGACGCGGAAAACGGAAAAATGGAAATTGCGCAACTTGGACAAAGAGTCGATTTATCGCCTGAATTGCTTCGTTGAGAATAAGCCCGGCGTTTTGGCGCGCATCGTCGGCCTCATCTCGGGGCGCGGCTACAACATCCAGACTCTTAACGTCGGGCCGACAGAAGACGGCACTGTCTCGCGCATGAAGATCGATGTCCTCGGCACGGCGCGCGTCGTCGATCAGATTATCCACCAGCTTCGCAACTGCGTGAATGTCATCGAAGTGACGTCACGGAAGAAGTAGCCATGGAAGAGCCTGTCGCCATCGTCGGCATGAGCTGCCGCTTCGCTGGGTGCGCGACGCCCGCCGCCTTCTGGGACGCGATCCGCTTCCGCCAGATGATGCTCACGCCGCCCTCCGCCGGCGCGGAGTTACCCGTCGGTCAGCGCAACGTCTTCGGCCGCCCTTACCCGACGCGCCTGGGTCAACTCGGCGACCTCTACGCTTGCGTCCCCTCGATGCAGAACTTCCCTCGGCAGGTGAACGCGGGCGAGAACCAAGATCTCTATTTCGCAACCCAGCTCGCCTTCGACGCGCTCGTTGACGCCTCGATGACACCGCACGCCCCTGAAAGCGTGCGCGGTAGCGTGCGCCTCGGCTACGCGCCGCCGTTCAATGCCTCGACCGTCAACTGGCTACAGCACACGTCCTTCCTCGACCAGACGATGGACATCCTCCAGCGCTTTTTCTCGCACGCGCCCGACGAGGCCCTTGAGCGCGTGCGCACGGCACTTTCAGAGTCGCTGCCGCCGCCCGATGCCGCCTCGTTCCTGATGGGCGCGGGCTACCGTTTCGTCTCGTGGATCGCGCGCGAGTGTTCGCTCTCGGGCGCGGCGACCATCATGGACGCGGGCATCTTAACGGGGGCCTCCACGCTCCTGACGGCGATGGATGACCTCCTCTCGCGCCGCGTCGACGTTGCGCTTGCGGGTGCGCTCAACCCGCCGCTTTCGCGCGCGTACATCGAGGGGCTCTCGGGCGAGGTCGACTTTTCAACGCGCCCCGAACTTCATCCCTTTTCGCAGGAACAGGACGGCACCATTCCCGGCGAGGGCGGCGCGTTCTTCGTCTTGAAGCGGCGCGCGGACGCCTTGCGCGATCACGATCGCATCTACGCGCTTCTTCGCGCGATCGCGATCGGGCGCGAGGCGGGGACGGCGCTCGCCGAGGAGGCGTCTCAGCGCGCGGAGGTGCCGATTCGCTCGATCGGGCTCATTGAGGCCGACGGCACGGGCATCGCCGCGCAAGAGGCGCGCGAAATCGCCGTCATTCAAGATCTCTTCGGCGAGCATCGCCCGGGCGGCACGCTCGTCGGTGTCGGCTCGGTGAAGGGCAACATCGGCCACACGCTCCGCGCCTCGATGGCGGCGGGCGTCATGAAGGCCGCGCTTGCACTCTACCACAAGGTGCTGCCGCCGCAAATCGCGCCCGAGCATCCGCTCGAGGCGCTCACGCATCTCGGCTCGAGCGCGTACTTGCTCACCGAGGCGCGGCCGTGGATCGTTGCCGAGTCATCGGCGCGTCGGCGTGCGGCGGTGCTCGGCGCGAACTTCGACTCGTTTGCGCTGGGATCAAGCGAGCGGCAGGCGGGGCGCGGCGCGGTTGTCATCCTCGAAGAAGAACCAGAGGATCGGACATAGAAAGATCGAATTTTTTTAAGACGCATAATCGTGGAGAGGTAAGGAGAAGATGAACACAAGACGCGAGTTTCTCATGGGCGCGGGCGCGACGATTCTCGGCTCGTCGCTCTGGGCGAGGACGACCCTTTCGGCGGCGGCCGCGAAGAGAAAGAACATTCTCTTCATCATGACGGATGACCACGCCGCGCACGCGATTTCGGCGTACGGCAGCCGAATCAACAAAACGCCGAACATCGACCGCCTCGCGAAGACGGGCATGATTTTTTCAGATGTCATGTGCACGAACCCCATTTGCGCGCCGTCGCGTGCGGGGATTCTGACGGGGCTTTACAGTCACAAGAACGCCGTGCCGACATTTGTGACGATTCCGAAGTCGATCGAGACGGTGGGCGGCTACATGCGCGAGGCGGGCTACTACACGGCGTTCGTCGGCAAGTGGCACTTGGGCGGGCCCGACTCCATGCGCGATGAGGACTGGGATACGTGGAAAATCTACGCGGGGCAGGGCGTCTACTTTGATCCGTTCTTCTTCTCGCGCGGAAAGAACGGCAAGATCGAGAAGAAGGTCTACAAAGGCGAGTACGCGACCGAGAATATCACGAAGGTGTGCGAGGCGGAACTTGATGTCGCGCTCAAGTCGGGCAAGCCGTTCTTCATGATGATGCACCACAAGGCACCACATCGCAACTGGATACCGAGCGAGAAGTATCGTCTTAAATTCCGCTCGCTGACGCTTGAGGATATTCCGATGCCCTCAACGATCTTCGATGACTTCAAGGGGCGCGCGAGTCCTATTCGCACGACGGCGATGACGCTTTTGAGGCATATGCGGCCGAAGGAAGATCTGAAACTCGCCGAGTTCTTCTCGGAGGGGCACGTTTTCACGTTCGAGGGGCGGCGCTACGCGGGGCGCAAGAATGCGGCGGGCGCGTTCGTGGACGCGTGGCCCGAGGGGATGACCGATCGCGCGAAGGTCGCGCTCGCCTACCTCCGCTACATGCAGGACTACCTCGCGTGTGTCCAGTCGGTGGACGACTCGGTTGGCGAGATGCTCGACTACCTTGAGCGCAAGGGCGTGCGCAACGATACGCTCGTCGTCTACACATCCGATCAGGGCTTCTTCCTCGGTGACCACGGCCTCTACGACAAGCGCTTTATGATGGAGGAGACGCTTAAAATGCCGTTCTTGGCTTCGTGCCCGTCGCTGATCAAGCCCGGGAGCGTCAACTCGGATATCATCACGAACGTCGACTTCGCGCCGACCTTCCTCGACCTCGCGGGTGCGAAGAAGCCGAAGGCGATGCAGGGCGACTCATTCGTCTCGAATTTAGCGGGTGTCACGCCGCGCGATTGGAAGACGTCGTGCTACTGCCGCTACTATGTCGAGGGCGGCGAGCATCAGACGGCCGCGTGGTATGGCGTTCGGACGAAGACGGAGAAACTCGTCTACTACTACAAGCGCGACGAGTGGGAATACTTCGACCTCGTTCGCGATCCCGACGAGCGCATCAACGGCTACGGCGATAAAAAGAACGAGAAGAAGATTGCCGCGCTCAAGAAGGAGTTGAAGCGCCTCAAGGAGAAATATCAGGACGACGATAAGTATGCCGACTGCCAAGAGTATTCGCTTCAGCCGGCGAAGTAGGGCTTAAGGTGTAAAAGGAGAGATTGGAAGATGAGCGAAGAGTGCACGCATTCGTGCGAGACGTGTTCAAAGAAGGGGACCTCGTGCTCCGAGAAGGCGAGTTTTCTCGTCCCCGCGAACGGTCAGTCGAAGATCGGTAAGGTCATCGCCGTTATGAGCGGCAAGGGCGGCGTCGGCAAATCGCTCGTCACGGAGCTTCTCGCTGTCGCGGCCGCGCGCAAGGGCAAGCGTGTCGCCGTCCTTGATGCGGATGTGACGGGGCCCTCCATTCCGACGGCGTTCGGCGTCACGGAACACGCCGTGGCCGAGGACGAGAAGACGATTCTCCCTTGTCGCAGTCAAGGCGGCATTGAAATCATGTCCTTAAATCTGCTCGTTGAGAACCCCGCCGATCCCGTCGTCTGGCGCGGACCCGTCGTCGCGGGCGTCGTCAAGCAGTTCTGGAGCGACGTCAAGTGGGGCGATATTGACATCATGTTCGTCGATATGCCGCCTGGGACGGGCGATGTGCCGCTTACGGTCTTTCAGTCGCTGCCGATCGCGGGCGCGGTCGTCGTCACCTCGCCGCAGGACCTCGTCCGAATGATCGTCGAGAAGGCGATGCGCATGGCGCGTATGATGAACGTGCCCGTCCTCGGGCTTGTCGAGAACATGAGCGCATTTAAGTGCCCAACGTGCGGCGCGACGCATCCCGTCTTCGGCGCGTCGAAGGTCGCCGATGTCGCGGCAGCCTACGGCGTCGAGCGGACCGTCTCACTGCCGCTTGACCCGCGTCTTGCCTCGCTTGTGGACGAAGGTCTCGTTGAGAACGCCGACACTTCGCTCGTGGACGGCCTCGTCGATGCTCTCCTCTAGGACAAAGGGCATCCTCTCGCTCGTCGCGAGCGCCTTCGGCTTCGCGCTGATGGCGCTTTGCGTTCGTTTGAGCGACGACTACGGTGGGGCGATCTCGAGTTTCCAGAAGAGCTTCTTTCGGAACATCGTCGCCCTCGCGATTGCTTCGGTCGCGTTCGTCAAGGTCGTGCGGCGCGGCGGCTTCGCGTTTCCGAAGCCGAAGGGGTGGGTTCTTCTTGCGCTCCGCGTCACGCTCGGGACGGTCGGCATCTTCGCGAACTTCTACGCCTTGAGCCGCATTTCGATTGCCGAGGGGCAGACGCTCAACAAAACGGCGCCATTCTTCACTGTTCTTTTCGCCGTCTTCTTCTTGGGTGAGCGCGTCACGTTCCGCCAAGCGCTCGCGCTTCTCATCGCCTTCTCGGGTGTCTTGCTCATCACGAAGCCTGGCTTCGCGGGCGAGGCGACGTGGCCACTTCTCGCGGGGCTTCTGGGCGGGCTTTGCGCGGGCGTCGCCTACACATGCGTGCGTGCGTTGAGGACGCACGCGGTCGATTCGTCGTTCATTATCTTCGC
>CAYNVE010000029.1:0-13297 GCA_964400635.1 uncultured Lentisphaeraceae bacterium | reverse complement strand
ATCGACACGTCCTCTACCGAATCGTCAGGAGAGCCACGCCCGCGAGGACGAGGACGAGCGCGAGAGCCTTGCGCCGAACATTCGTCTCGTGGAAGAAGAGGGCTCCCAAAACGAACGTGAGGACAACCGAGAAGCGACGCACGAGCGAGCAGACCGAAATCGGCACGCCCGGTGTCGCGAGCCCCCTGAAGTAAAGGTAGTCGGCGAGCGCGAGGAGAACGCCCACGAGCGGGATCGTCCACCGCCACGAGAAAGCGTGCGCGCGGTGGCGCAGGGCCGGGATGAGGCGCGTCAAGCCGAAGCACATCGCGTAGACGACGAAGAGCCCTGACTGAAAGACAAGCTGCGTCGGCTCGACAGGCATCGCCGCGACCTGAAAGACATACTTATCAAAGATGGCCGAGGCCGCCGAGAGGACCATCCCCGCAACCGCGCACCAGACCGCATGGTTACGCAAGAAGTCGATGCCTTCATGCCGCCCCGCCCACGAGAAGGCGAAGTAGCCCGCGAAGACGGCGAGCATGCCCACGCCCTGCACAAGGCTCGGCACCTCGCCGTAGAGAAAGAGCGCGGTCAGGAAAACAACGGCGGGCGCGGAGGCGCGGATGGGCGTCGCGATTGTGAGGGGTAGCGTCCTTAAGGCGCAGAACGTGAAGATCCACGAGACCGAGACGAGAAGAGACTTGAGCGCGCCGAGGATGAGGACACGCGAGGAGAGAAGCGCGAGCGTCTCGTCAAGCCGCCCCGCAAGCGCGAGCGTCGCGACAAACGCCGTGCCGCCACACGCCGTTGAGACGAGGAGGACGGGCAACACCGCATTCTCACGGACGCTCGCCTTCTTCGCGAGATCGTAGAGCGCGAGAAAAAGCGCGCTCAGAAGGACGAGGCAAGTCCAATGCATCATCCTTTAGACCTGCCTCTCCGTATGCGCGAGCGCGAGCGCCCACACGCGCCTGACGCCCGCCTCTTTCAGCGTCTTGGCCGCCTCTGAGAGCGTCGAGCCCGTCGTCATGATGTCGTCAAGCAGAAGGACGGTTGCCTTCTCGTTCGCGCGAACGAACGCCTCGCCCGCGCGCGCGAGAGCAAACGTTCCGACGACATTCGTCTTTCGCTCTTCCTCTGAAAGACCGCCCTGACGCGCCGGGTGGCCGACGCGCCGAAGGAGGGCTTTGAGCGGCCGCTCCAACCGTCGCGCGAGCGGACGCGCGAGCACGGCGCATGGGTTGTAGCCGCGCAAAAAGCGATGTCCAACGGTCGAGGGCATGGGGACAACGGCATCAATTTCCTCCACGCGAAAGCGCATACGCGCGGCCGCCTCAAGCAGGTCGACGAAATCATCGCGCAATTCGAGGCGCGCGCGGAACTTGAAGGCGTTGACGAGTTCGCGCGCGACGCCCTCAAAGCGCAGAACGCCCGCCGCACGGTCAAAGGCCGGCGGAACGCGACGGCATGTCTCGCAGAGATACTCACCGTCAAGCCCCGCCGCGGGGCGTCCGCAACGGCGGCAAAGACCCGTCGGCGGCACGAGCTCGAGCCTCATCAGGCAATCGGAGCAGATGTGCCGCCGCGGACGGTCAACGCCCTTGCGACAGAGCGCGCAGGCGCGAGGCCAGATGACGTCAAAGAGCGAATCAAGCAAGCAGGTTCTCGGGATACTCGCCCGCCTTCACGAGCTTTCCGATCTCCGCGACGACGTGAGGCTTGTCCTCGCGATACGTGACGCCGAACCACGACGAGTCGGTCGGCAGGACTCGGCAGTCGGCCTTGCCCTCCTTGATAAGCTCGTCAACGACGAAGGGAATGTACCACTCGCTCTTCATCTCCGTGCCGCGCGCGGCGAGGAACGTCGTGAAGCGCGCTTCCAGTTCCTCGAAGAGTTTCGGAGTAAAGCCCCAACAGTTCATCGAGACGCGTGCGCAAAGAGGAACCTTCACGGGGTTCGCCTCGTCCTCGCGGTTCTCGGCCATGTCGCCCGCTTTCACGAGCTTCGTCATCTCGGTGACACCCTTCAGCGTGCCGTCGGGCGCGATGTCGCAGATGCCGCGCGCAACCGAGCCGTTCTCAGAAAGCGTGAGGTCGAGACGGTAGCCAACCATGCAGAGGTGAAGCGACGACGGATCGACCGCCGAAAGATACGCGCCGAGTTTCGCCATCGCGTCGCGCCCATAGAAGTCGTCGGCGTTGATGACGGCGAAGGGCTCCTTCACGACATGGCGCGCCGCGCGCGTCGCGTGCGCCGTGCCCCACGGTTTTGTGCGACCCTCGGGGAACACATAGGGCGCGGGCAGGTCGTTGAGATCTTGATAGCAGTAGTCGACCGCGATGTGGCCTTCGTACTTCTTGCCGACCTTCTCCTTGAACTCCGCCTCGAAGTCGTGGCGAATGACGAAGACGACCTTGCCGAACCCGCCGCGGATCGCGTCGAAGACGGAGTAGTCGAGAATGGCCTCGCCCGAGGGGCCAACGGGGTCGACCTGCTTGAGACCGCCATAGCGCGAGCCCATGCCCGCGGCGAGAACAACGAGAGTCGGTTTCATTTCTTTCTATCCTTTCTTAGTCGATTTTCTTGACAACGCTCGTGCACGCCTTGATGACGCCCGCGACATCCGCGAGATTCGACGGAATGATCATCGTGTTGTTCGTCTTGGCGAGGTTGCCGAACTGCGCGAGATACTGCTGGGCGAGCTGCATGTTGACGGACTCGAGCCCGCCCTTCTCGTGAATCGCCTCGGCGACCTGACGAATGCCCGCCGCCTGCGCCTCGGCGACAAGGAGAATCTCCTTCGCGCGACCTTCGGCCTCGTTGATGCGGCGCGTCCGCTCGCCCTCGGAAAGCGCAATCGCCTGCTGGCGCTCGCCCTCGGCGCGGTTGATTTTTGACTGGCGCTCGCCCTCGGACTCGGCAATCATCGCGCGCTTCTCACGCTCGGCGCGCATCTGCTTCTCCATCGCGTCGCGGATCGTCTGCGGCGGCGTGATGTTCTTGATCTCGTAGCGCGTCACCTTGATGCCCCACGGGTCGCTCGCCTTGTCGACCGCCGAGACGATCGCCGCGTTGATGGACGTGCGCTCCTCGAACGAGCGGTCGAGGTCGAGCTTGCCCATCTCCGAGCGCATCGTCGTCTGCGCGAGCTGCGTCGTCGCGAACAGGTAGTTGCCGATGCCGTAGCTCGCCTTCACCGGGTCCATCACCTGGATGTAGAGGATGCCGTCGACGGACACCGTGATGTTGTCCTTCGTGATGCACTCCTGCGGCGGCACGTCGATCGCCTGCTCCTTGAGCGTGTGACGGTAGGCAATCTTGTCAATGAACGGGATGAGAATGTGGAAGCCCGCGTCGAGCGTGCAACTGTACTTGCCGAGCCGCTCAACGATGTAGGCCGTCTTCTGGGGGACGACAATCGCCGTCTTCGCGATGGCGACGAGAACAATAACGGCAATGATGCCGAAGAATACGAGGAGTGCCATTTTTTAGCGTCCTTTCACAGTGAGGGTTAGGTTTTTCTGAGAGACAACGACGATGTCGGCACCGACGGCGAGCGGCGCGTCGGCGACCGCCGTCCACTCCGCGTCGCCGACCAGAACGCGCCCCTCTTTCGGCGGGACGATTGCTTCGACGACCGTGCCGACGCGGCCCGCGAAGTCGTCGGAAAGGCGGCGCGCGGTCTCCTCCTTCTCGCCCATGAAGACCTTCTTGAGCGCGCGGCGGAGGAGGACGATGTAGAGGACCGCGAGGACGGAGAACGCGCCCGAGCACCACGTCGCGTCAAAGGCCTCGCCGACGAGAAGGCGAATGAAGCCGACCGTCATGGCCGAGAGGCCGAAGAAGCAGAGGATGAAGCCGGGCGTGACGAGCTCCAAGAGAATGAGCGCGAGCCCCGCGTAAATCCAAAGCCACCCACCTGAAACAAAACTCATTTCGTCACCCCTTCCTTGACCGAGACGACTGTCGCACCCGGGAACGCCTTAAGAACATCTTCGTTGAGCCGCTTATCGTCCATGACCTCACGCATCGTCATCGGCTCGCGCGGTTGAGTCGGCGCGACGGGCGCGGCCGAGGACGGCGTCGGCGCGACCTTGGGCATCTCGGACGCGGCGGCACTCGGCAGACCCTGACGCAACCCTTTCACGGCGCGCATGAGTTCCTCGACCGTCGCCGTCGTCGCGAGACGCGAGGCACGAATGAGCGACATTTCGATGAGCGTGCGCACGCTCAGCGTATAACGAAGCTTATCTTCCATCTCCGCAATCTGGTCGCACACCTTAAAAACGCGCCCGGCGTCCAGACCCTTCGCCTGCTCCTCCAGAACGGCAATCTGATCGGCCGTGGCCTCGAGCGCGGAGGCCTTAGGCCCGAGCGCCTGCAAAACGACGAGGTTACGGAAATGCGTGAGAAGTTCCGAAGCGAGGCGGCGCATATTCTTGCCCGCCGAATCAAACGTCTCAATCGACCGAAGGATTGTTGCGACATCGCCCTTCAAGATCGCACCCGCGAGACTCTCAAGCGCGCTGCGACTCACGAGGCCAAAGACACCGAGCGCGTCCTCTTCGCCGATCTTGTCGCCTTTGAAGGCGACGAGTTGGTCGAGCGACGAGAGCGCGTCGCGCATGCCGCCCTCCGCGCCGCGCGCGATGGCGAGGAGCGCGTCCTCCTCGGCGACGAGGCCCTCCTTCTCGCAAATGAACTTCAGGCGCGAGACGATGTCATGCGTCTGGATGCGGCGCAAGTCGAAGCGTTGACAACGCGAAATGATTGTCGCGAGGACCTTGTCCACCTCCGTCGTCGCGAAGATGAAGCGGACGAACGGCGGCGGCTCCTCAAGCGTCTTTAAAAGCGCGTTCCACGCCGCGGGCGAGAGCATATGGCATTCGTCGACGATGTAGATTTTGTACTTCGAGCTCGTCGGCTTGAACGCGGCCGACTCGATGAGCGGCTTCACATCGGCGACGCCGTTGTGGGAGGCCGCATCAAGCTCAACGACGTCAAGCGCGTGACCCTGCGCGATTTCGAGGCAGTTCGTGCACGCGCCGCACGGCTCCGCGCCGTTTGGCGAGAGGCAATTGAGCGCCTTCGCGAAGATGCGTGAGAGCGTCGTCTTGCCGATGCCGCGTGAGCCGACGAAGAGGTAGGCGTTCGCAACGCGATCCGACTCGATGGCGTGGCGGAGCGTCCGAACGACATGCTCCTGGCCGACGACATCCGCGAACGTCATCGGCCGATATTTAAGCGGAAGCGGGACGTGCGTGCTCATTTCTTCTTGAGCGTCTTAAGGGTAAGACCCGCGAGGTCGTGCCCCTTCTCGCGGATGACAAACGAGGCGAGGTAGGCCACGACAACGCACGCGACGAGGCCAAAGCCACCCAAGAGGAATGGGTGGAACCGGTGGCCGAAGACGCTGCAACCAACGGCCTCGAAGCCGAAGCAAACGGCGTAGTTCGCAAGGAGGCCCAGGATCGCGGCAACGCCTTTAACGCGCGGCATGAAAATGCCCATGAAGAAGAGCCCCGTCAGCCCCGCCGTCAACATCGCGATGTACTTGTTGAAGTTGTCAAAGAGAGCCGATGCCTCCGCGCGCGCAAGGGCGAGCGCGGCGAAGATGCCGAGAAGGCCCACGACGTAGGTGCAGATCTGGCCTGCGCGAATCTGCGCGCGACCCGACATGGACGGATTGAAACGCTTCAGGAAGTCCGTGACGACGGCCGTCGAGGCCGACGAGAGGTTCGCCGAGAGCGTTGAGATCGTTGCCGCGAAAACAGCCGCAATGACGAGACCCGCGAGGTAGGGCGAAAGCTCGCTCGCCATGAAGAGCGGCAGCACCGAATCGGCCTTCGGCATCGTCACGTCCATCATCTCAGGATGCGAACGGTAGTGCGCGTAGAGCGCGGTGCCAATCGAGTAGAAGACGATCTGCGCGAGGACGCTCATGCCGCCGTTGAACCAGAGTGAGCGCTTCGTCGCGTTCTCGTCAGGCGTCGCGATGTAGCGCTGAATGACGCACTGGTCGCTCGTGTAGCTCGACAGATTCGAGACGAGACCCTGCACAGCGACGACCCAAAAGACGGGCTCGGAGAGGAGGAAGCGGAAGTCGAACATCGTTGTCTTGCCCTGCGTCGTCGCGATATCGACGAATGTCGCCAGGTGCGCGCCCTCGGGGCCCGTCTTCATAACGAGGATCACGAGCACGGCAATCGCGCCGCCCATGAGGACGATGCCCTGAACGAAGTCAGACCAGATGACCGCCTCAAGGCCGCCGAGTGAGCAGTAGACCATCGTCAGAACGCCGCAGACGAGGATGCACGCATCGATGGAGACGCCCGTCACCGCATTGAGCGCGATTGCGGGCAACAATGTGACGACGGCGACGCGGCAGACCATGAAGACGACGAACGCGGCCGAACCAAAGAGGCGCACACCGAGGTTGAAGCGACGCTCGAGATACTCGTACGCGCTCGTGATGCCGAGGCGGCAGAAGAACGGCAAGTAGTAATAGATCGCAACGGGCGCCATGCCGATGATGAAGAAGGCCATGACGAAGTAGCGCCAGTCGGCGAGGTAGGCCTGCGTCGGAATCGCGATGAAGGTGATGGAGGAGAGCATCGTCGCAAAAATCGACATGCCCGCGACATACCACGGGATGCGATTGCCGCCACGGAAGTAGTCGTTCTCATCCTTCTTCTTGCGGATGAAGTAGATCGCCATGACGGCCATCACGAGGACATAGAGGCCAACGACGATCCACGCCGAGGGCGCGAACTTCGCAACCTTCCGAAAGTGCGCGACCGAGACCGCATTCGTCCGAAGGGCGGGCGCAACCTCACCGCCCGCGACGATGAGCGTGTAGTCCTCAGGCGTCTTGCCAACCTTGAGGGCGACCGCCGCGCCGCAACGCGCCGCGTCATCGGCGGCGATCTCGCCCTGTGCGAACCAAGCATCCGTAACGGCGTTATAGGCCCAAACCGTGCGCTGCCAACCGAGCGCGGCGGGGTCGGTGACCTTTGAGCCATTGCAGGCGCGGTCGATCCACCCGTCGTAGCCGAAGCCGCCCACGAGAAGCGCGTGCTGATTGCCCGAGGGGAGGAAGGCCGCGCCGATGGTCGTCACCTTCTCTGGCAGGCGGGAGAGCGCGCGCACATTATCGGGTGCCGCCTTCTCAACGAGAATGGCGATGCCGTCCGAAAGCGGCCGCTTCGTCGCCACGTCATAGCCACCGTAGACGACAATCATCTTCGCCTTCTGGTCGCCCACGCGGAAGGCGGCAACATGCTGCTCGCGAGCGGGGCCCAGCAAGGTCGCGATGTGCTGCCACGCGGCGTTTGGCTCGGCGAGCGAAAGGGCGTAGACCTCTTTCGCACCAATGACGTAAACCGTTGATTTGCCGTCCGACACGGCCGCGCCCATCGAGACGGGCTCGGGCAAATCGGGGAGAGGGGTTGACCCGTCCTCGGTCAGAAGGAAGGCCGTTTTAAACGAGGTCTCACCATTGCGGCCGCCTGCGCAAAAAACGCCCTTCGGTGTCTCGCAACTAACGCCATCGGAAACACCGAGCGCACACGGAAGCGAAAGCGCGTCGAGGCGCGACCACGCGCCATCCTGGCGACGCACATAAACGCCGTTCGTCCAGACTTTCTTGCCGTCAACAAAGTCGCTCCCGCCCGCGACGAGGAAGTCCCCGTTCGGCAGAAAGCCCGAGAAGGGCCGCGCGACGCTCGCGGGCATCTGCTCCTTCGCCTGCCAGTCAAGCGCGACGGGCGCGGCCGCCGCCACAAGGGAGGCGAGAGACGTGAAAGCAAATGTGATGAGTCTTTTCATGTTCCCTCCTCCTGTGCCATGTGCGGCGCGTGATTTTGACGAAAAATCAGTTCTTGAACGAGTGAATCGGCGCGGGAATGCGACCCTTGCGCGCAATCATCTTCTCGCACGAGAACGGCGAGACGCGCATAACGGGCGCATAACCCAGAAGCCCGCCAAACTCGACGGTGTCGCCTTCCTTCTTGCCCGCGACGGGAATGACGCGCACGGCCGTCGTCTTCTGGTTGACCATGCCAATCGCCGCCTCGTCCGCGATAATACCCGAGATTGCGCTCGCCGGCGTGTTGCCCGGAATCGCGATCATGTCGAGGCCGACCGAGCAGACGCACGTCATCGCCTCAAGCTTCTCAATTGTGAGCGCGCCCGCGTTCACCGCGTCAATCATGCCCTGATCTTCCGAAACCGGGATGAACGCGCCCGAGAGGCCGCCCACGTAGGAGCTCGCCATGACGCCGCCCTTCTTCACCTGGTCGTTCAAGAGCGCGAGCGCGGCCGTCGTCCCTGGCGCACCCGGGTGCTCGAGGCCAATCTCCTTCAGAATATCCGCAACCGAGTCGCCAATCGCCGGCGTCGGCGCGAGCGAGAGATCGATAATGCCAAACGGCACGCCGAGGCGCTTCGAAGCCTCCTGCGCGACGAGCTGACCGACGCGCGTAATCTTGAACGCCGTCTTCTTGATCGTCTCGCACAATGTCTCAAAGTCCACGCCGCGGCAGGAGTTCTTCAAGACCGCATTCACGACGCCCGGGCCCGAGACACCGACATTGATGACCGCGTCGCCCTCGCTCACGCCCAAGAACGCGCCCGCCATGAAGGGATTGTCATCGGGCGCGTTGCACAGCGCGACGAACTTCGCGCAACCGATGGAGTCGCGATCTTTCGTCTTCTTCGCCATCTCGAGAATGACTTCGCCCAGAAGGCGCACGGCATCCATGTTGATGCCCGTCTTCGTCGAGCCGACATTCACGCTCGAGCAGATGCGCTCGGTCGTCGCCATCGCCTCGGGGAGCGAGCGAATAAGCATCTCATCGGCCTTCGTCATTGACTTCGCGACGATGGCCGAGTAGCCGCCGATGAAGTTGACACCGAGCTTCTTCGCCGCCTTGTCGAGGGTCTTGGCAATTTTCACGAAGTCGGCTGGCTTCTTGCAACACGCCGCGCCGACGAGCGCGATGGGCGTAATCGAGAGACGCTTGTTGACGACAGGGACCCCAATCTCACGCCCAATCGCATCGCCCGTCTTGACGAGATTTTTCGCAATCGTCGTCAGCTTCCGATAGATGTTGTCGCACGTCTTCTTGAGGGAAGAGTCCGCGCAGTCAAGGAGCGAGACACCGAGCGTAATCGTGCGCACGTCGAGGTTCTCCTCCAGAACCATCTTGTTCGTCTCAAGAACTTCGTCAATATTAATCATGCCAACCTCGCCGTTCAGCCGTTCATCGACCCGCTCATACCCGATGCATCTTTTCAAAGATCTCGGACTTCTGACAACTGATCTTCACGCCAATCGTCTGGCCGAGCGCGGCGAGTTCCTGCCCGAGCGTGTCAAACATCTTCGTGCTCTTTGACGCGTCGGCGATGATCATCATGGTGAAGTAGCCGCTCACGACCGTCTGCGAGAGGTCGAGGATGTTGAGGTTATTCTTGGCGAGGTAGGTGGTCGTCTTCGCGACGACACCGACCGTGTCCTTGCCCACGACGGTAATGATGATTTTCTTCATGGTGTAAAGCCTTTTACTGAACGGGCGTGACGCCCTTCTTGAGGATGACGTTGCCGTACTTGCGTGTCTCGCCCGTGATGACAATCGCGTACGCCTTCTTCGCGCGCTCGTAGAACGCATAGCGCTCCATCTGCTCGATGGTGCCGTTATAGCCGAGCGCGGCGCGATAGGCCGTCTCAACGGCGGGGTCGAGCGAGTCACCTTTGACGGCAGCCATCATGACGACGGGCGTCGCGTAGCTGTCAAGCTCAAAGAGCGGCGCGATGCCCTTCAAGAGCGCGTCGGCGGGGATGCCGTCCGCGCGCAAAACGATCGCGCCCGCGCGACCGAAGAAGTGCGCCGGAAAGTGCGCATCCGAGAAAACAATCTCGTCGCCATGACCCATTTCGGCAAGCGCCTTGAGGAGATCTGGCGAGACAAGCGGAGAGACACCCTTTAGCATAGAGAGAAGCCTTTCATTTATATCTGCCATTATACCATAATCGCCGAGAAAAAGCCAAACCGCGAGGATCTGCAGGCTTATCCCAGATTTCGCCGGGGTCTGTCCCCGCCTCTGCCGCGCCCTCGGCGCACCGACCGGTGGCTAGAACGACTATTGCTCTGGCAATAAAATAGTGCGAATCAGGCGAATCTGATGCATCCGCATCTACTCGACCTGAACCTTGTAGAAGTGCTGAGCGTCGTCGGACTTCTTCACGAAGATTGTGCGGTAGCCGGTCTCGGTCGCGCCTGTCGTGATGAATGTCTTCGACGGCGCAGCGTCCGCATCCTCCGTGAACAGCGCCTTCTCCCAGACGGCGCCGGCAAGCGACGACGCATGCAGAATGCTGTAGGCGCGCCCTTCCTTGACGGGAATGCGGATGGCGACGTAGCCGTCCTTGCCACTCTCAATCGCCATCTGCTGGATCGTGAAGCGGTCCGTCGCGTCATACGGATTCGTGCCGGCGAGGTATTCGTTGTAGTTCGACACGCCGTCGCCATCGGAGTCGTCCTTGGGATCGTAGGGGCCTTCCTTCCCCGCCTTCCACATCAGGTATTCGACATCCTCCAGGTATTCGTCCGCAATGCCGTCGCCGTCTTCGTCCGTCGCGAGCACGACGTCGAGGCGCTTGACGGCGCCAGGGTTGCCGATGACGGCGTCGGCGGACGCAACGAGGCCCGTGTAGACGTCGCCCTTCGGATCAACGAACTCGAACGTCACCTTGTCGCCGACGCAGGCGTAACGCGACGCCTGCTCCGTCGCCACGGGCACGTAGAGGACATAGTTGTAGATCGTCGAGCCGCTCGTCGCCGTCGTCGTCTTCGCGAGCAGCGTGCCGTCCGCAGACTTCAGACGGATCTCGACGGACGCATCGCCGTCGTAAGCCGCGTGCGTGTAGTCGACGATGCGCCCCGCGAAGGTGAACGGCGCAATCGCGACGGACGTCGTCGTGGCGGTGGTGGTGGCGGCAAGCGCCGCGTCGGCGGCGCCGGCGAGAAGAGCGAGAGAGAAGAGAATCTTTTTCATGGTCTGACCTCCAATTAGTTGTTAGTTGCCGGAGTTGGAATACGTCTTGAAGCCGATGCGGATGTCGGAGACCGGCTTCAGGTCGCGGACGCCGTCGCGGTTCTCGTCCGACCCGTTGATGAAGACGGAGAGCGCCTTGTCGCGGTCGGCGTTCATGCCGCCCGCCGGGATGACCAGAAGCCAGCGCGTGTTCCAGACGGAGCGTCCGATAAGTCGCGTCGCGTCGAGCTTCGAGTCGTCCGGCTCCGCGCCGTCCGGGTCGAAGTAGGCGCGGAAGGACGGATGGCGGCGGATCTTCGCGGCGGAGTCGGCGCCGGCGTAGTCGCCGTCGAGCATGGACGGCACCCAGGTCGCGTCATTGAGATGCGTCGAGCCGATCGCGTAGGGCGCGGGCACGACCTGATCCTGAACGGCGACCTGCAGATACGTGCCTTCGTCGAGCCCGGGTACGCGCATGCAGTCGTAGCCGACCGGCACGAGGTAGGCGACGGGCGTCTTCGCGAGCTGCACGTTGCCCTTGTAGCCGTTCTCCTTCGCGTTGTAGCCGTCGAACCAGAGACCCGCTGCGGCGATGCGCGTCGAATACCACGTCGAATCGTAGGCCGAGTCGCCGCCCGCGAGGTCGTTGCCGAAGAGGTTCTTCGCGAAGTCGATCGTCGTCGAGAACGGGATGATCAGCCCTGGCTCCTTGTCCTTCAGGTCATACTGGCTCAGGAACGGTTGGCAGTAGCGGACGAACTCCGCGTTCGACGAGAGGTCATTGACCCAGTATTTCGTCAGCTCCTTCGCCCATGCCGCGTCGCCGTCCTCGCCCTGCAGGATGCGGAAGCACTCGCTGCGGAGCGAGAACCACGTCGCGTAGCTCTGCGGGTTGTTGATGCCGAGGCGCGGCTTCAGGACGAGCCAGTTCGCGTCCATCTCCGCGAGCGCGCCGGCGAGGCCCGCGTCGCCCGAGCCGCCGACCATCGGCTTGCCCGACGAGTCAAACGCGCCGAGCGAGCGAGCGCCGATGATCTTCGACTTGAAGGCGTCGCCCGAGGCCTTGTCGGACGACAGGAGCGTCGTCTCGTAGTCGTAGGCCTGCGCGGCGAGGAAGGCGTACTTCTGCGCGAGGTTGAAGCTCTGCGAGTAGCGGCTCAGGTCGTCGTTCAGCTGCAGGCGGAAGAACATGTCCTTGTAGCGCGCCTGCGAAAGCTTGTCGACCTGCACCTTGCGCGCGGCCTCGCGCTCCTCGAGGCACGTCTCGCCCTTCGCGACCTCGGCGTTATACGCCTCCACGGCCACGTTCATCTTGACGATCGCGCTCTCCAGGTCAGCCTCCGCCGACGTCACGGCGTTAGCCTTCTCAAGGAGGTCTTCGACGACGCTCTTGACATTCGCATAGTAATCTGTTTCAGACTCTTTAAGTTGTGCGACTAATTCCGCCACAGATGCGGCGGCAGAATTAAGGAGTTGGTAGTCCTTAAGTCCCTGCATACTAATGGAGAAAGACGCAAAGGCTGATAGATATGCTCCTACTTTCGCCAAGGCAGCAGCCGCTCGGGGACCAATAATGACAGCGAGACCGCCTCCTATTGCTTCAGGTACAGAATCAGACACCTGTTCGTTTACCTCTTCAGTAGCTTCTTTCGCAAATTTAAGTTTATTAATCGCCGCTTGGAGCACTCTGTTCAAATTCACAAACGTGAATTGTGTGATGTAATTGCTTTTCTGTGCTTCCTTCAATGTGTAATACCAATTACCCAATCCATAGCCGGATTCAAGCGCAAAAGTAAATCTTTCGCCCGCCGTCTTGTAGGCACGTTCGGCTTGAAGCGCCGCGACGTAGGCTTGCAGAAACTCAGCGTATTTGTCCTGGATCGTGCCCTGCGTCGTGCGACGACCCGTGATGTCGTCTGGCTTCTTGATGAGACCGTTCGCCGTCACTTCATACACGATGACGTCTTCCGCTTCTGCATTCTTGAACGTGTCAGAGAATCCATTATCCCCTTTAACCGCATTAAACGCCTCGTCCATCGTCGTCGAGAGGCTTGAATAATAGACGTTCGTATACGTCTTCGTGTCGGTGACCTCGGTGAGCCCGAACTTGGAGAGATCCATCCACATGTAGTGAATCAGGTCGGGACCGTCGTAGCCTTGCGCGTAAGTCTTGCCGGGGCCGATGTCGTCCGAGTAAGGCGTTCCGTAGTAGCCGATCAGCTCCCTGTTGTAGGCGGACTCCTCCTCGGCGATCGCCGTGGCGTAGTCGCTCGACGCCGT
>CAYNVE010000028.1:0-13562 GCA_964400635.1 uncultured Lentisphaeraceae bacterium | reverse complement strand
TCGACGCCGTAGAGGCCCGGGACGCCGTTCGCCGTCAGGTAGTCGTCGAGCGACTCTGTTGAGCGGAAGTTCGACGGCTCCGTCTTGTCGCCGATCACAAGCCCAGAAAGAAAAAGCCCCCGGGACTCGACGTCCTCGGGGTTGATTCCGTAGTTTCCGACTTCGGCGGTGGTGAGGGTGACGAACTGCCCCGCGTAGGAGGGATCCGTCAAAATTTCCTGATACCCGCTCATCCCCGTGTTGAAGACGACCTCCCCGCATCTGTTCTTTCGCGCGCCGAACGCAACGCCATGAAAGACCTCTCCGTCCGCCAAGGCGAGAAACGCCTTCCGCTCGCGCTCCCGCCGCCATTTCTCTTCGTACGCCATCATGCCATTTTTCTCCAGACAATTTATTTGCAAAGAGCATGCCATGATATGAAAAAGGCGGATTCAGGGCTGAATCCGTCCTGTTTCGCACAAATCGGAAAGATCTTGTAAAACCAAACCCCCGCGCCTTACAAATAATGAAACATCACATTACGCGTTCGCGCCCTCACGCTCATCGCCTCTTCACCGTTCGGCGCGTGGCGACAGCGGTGAGCGGGTCCTCGGGCCAGACGTGCTTCGGATAGCGTCCGCGCATATCCTTTCGAACGAGCTGATACGCGCCCGTCCAAAAACCCTTTAGATCCTTCGTGACTTGGATCGGACGTTGCGCGGGCGAAAGAAGCGTCATCACAATCGGAACCCGCCCCCCTGCAATCTTCGGCGTCTCCATAAGTCCAAAGCATTCTTGCAGGCGCACCTCGACCGTCGGCTCGTCGCCCTCGTAGTGAATCGTCATATGGGAACCAGACGGCACCTCCATGCGCGCAGGCGCGAGGCGCTCCAGCTCGCGGCGGTCGTGCCCCGCCTCCGCCATCATCGCGTCGAAGACGAGAGCGAGATTCAGCCTCTCAAGGTCACGCCACTTGCGCATCCCGCCGACGAACGGCTTTAGCGCGCCCAAAATTCGTTCGTCCGTCGGCATCGGCCACGCCTCCTCGCCCAAGACCTTCGCGAGGAACGCGAGACGCGCGCGTGTCTGCCGCGTCTCATTCGTCCAACACGGCAGGTTTTCAACGCCCTTTTGTCGGACGCCCTCAACGAGCGCGCACGCGATTTCACCATCAAGCGCGCCGTCCGACACAACGCGATTCGCCTCGCCGAGCGTCATCGCGCCGAGATGCCGCCGCATGACGCACTTGACGCGCTCGGCGACGCGATCCCACGTGCAGAGCGGCTCGTCGCGGATCTGGTCACCAAAGAGATCTTCAATCTCCTCTTCCGAAATCGGCGCGGCGCGATAAATGCGCGCATCGCCCGCGCGGTCGTCCAACTCGCAGCAGACGAGAAACGGCTCGCGCGCAAGCGCGTCACCTCGGTCAAGAAACGCGCCGCGCCCCGAGACCATCTGGAAGGTGCCGTTGCCGCGATTCTTCCCGATTCGGTCGGGATACGCGAGCGCGAGCGTCGCGCCCGTCGAGCGCGCGCGTGTCTCTTGGCGCACGACGAGGCGTTCAAAGCGGCGCGCGAGCGCGTCGACACGCGAAGAGCGTGGCATCTGCCGAATATCCGTCTCGCGCGAAGGCCGCGCCTCTTCGAGCGTCGCCGCGAGAAAGGCCGCCTCGTCGCCGCCCAAGAGGCACATGTTGGCGAGGCGCGGGTGCATCGGAAGACGCGCCATCACGCGCCCCTTCTCGGTGAGCGCGCCTCGTTCATCAAGCGCGCCGAGCCGCGTCAAAAGTTCGACGGCCTGATCCCACGCGCCCTTCGGCGGCACGGTGAGCCAGGGCAAATCCTCGCGGCGGCACGCGCCCCACGATGCCGACGAGAGAACGAGAGAACTTAAGTCGGCGTCCACAATCTCGGGCGCGGCTTTCGCGGGGCGCGAGGCATCCTCGGCCTCGCTCCAGAGGCGATAGCAGATGCCCGCCGAGACGCGCCCTGCGCGTCCGCGACGCTGTTCGGCGCGGTCGCGCGTCAAAGGCAGCGTGCGAAGCCCCGTCATACCCGTCCCAGGCGAGAAGCGCGCGACGCGCATAAGACCTAAGTCAACGACCGCCGTCACGCCCTCAATCGTGAGCGATGTTTCAGCGATGGAAGTCGCTAAGATAACCTTGCGGCGCGGTGCCATGGGAAGGAAGACGCGAGATTGCTCCTCTTTCGAGAGCGCGCCATAGAGTGGCAAAATCGCGACGGCGTCTGATCCCAGCGTGGAAAGGAGCGTCGCCTCGGCGCGGCGAATTTCGCTCTCACCTGGCAAAAAGCAGAGGACGTCGCCCGACGTCTCGGCAAGCGCGCGACCGACGGCCGACGAAAGCGAGGCCTCGCCGAGATACTTTGTCTCAACTGGGAAGAGCCGCCCGTCGGCGCGAATCGTCTCGACCGCGCCGAGATGCGTCCTAAAATGATCCGCAAGTGTCTCCACATCAAGCGTCGCCGACATGACGAGGATGCGCAAATCCTCACGCAAAGCCTTCTTCACGTCGAGCGCGAGAGCGAAGGCGAGGTCGCAGGCGAGCGAACGCTCATGGAACTCGTCGAAAACGAGAAGCCCCGTGTCGGCCAACTCGGGGTCGGCGACGAGCCGTTGGGCCAGAAGCCCCTCCGTCACGATTTCAAGGCGCGTCTTTTTTGAAACGCACCGCTCAAGGCGGACGGAGTAACCGACCGTCTCGCCCAGCGTCTCACCGCGCCGTTTCGCGATGTAACTCGCGAGTGTGCGCGCCGCGAGACGGCGCGGCTCAAGCATCACAATTTTCTTGTCTTCCAGCCACGGCGCGTTCAAAAGTGCGGCGGGGACGCACGTCGATTTGCCGCTTCCAGGCGGCGATGAGAGAACGAGGGCGCGGTTCGCCGCGAGCGCGGCGGCAATCTCGCCCATCTTCTCTTCAACTGGAAACATGGCGCGCTATCTCTTCGCCTTGAAGGAGAGCGTCACGACGGTCTGACCGCGCTCCGCGCCAATCGAGAATGTCGCACCGAGACGGCGGGCGCGCTCCTTCATGCCCTCAAGTCCGAAATGCCCCTCGTCAGGTCCAGGCGCGCGCGCGGCGTCGAAGATCGCGCCGTCGTTCGTGACGGTCAGTGTCCAGCCCCCGTCGGACCGCGCCGACGAAGCGATAAGGATCGTCTTCGCGCGCGCGTGTTTGACCGCATTGCCGACCGCCTCACGCAAAATGAGCGAAAGATCGCGAAGCGCGCGCGCGCTCAAACGAGCGGGCAGGTAGCCAAGGCGCGTCACGACCTCGCAGAGTCCCTTCTGCGTCTCGGCGGCGGCATACTTCTCAATCATCTCGGCGGGCTTCATGCGCATCATCTCGTCGTTCTTGAGCCCCCAGACGATCTCACGCATTTCCTTCTTTGCGCGCACGAGGATTTCGCGCGCCTCCTGCGTGCGCCCCGTCTGGAGCAAGAAGCCCGCGCCGACGAGATGTTGCTCGATGGTGTCGTGAAGATCGTCGGCCATGCGCTTTCGCTCGAGCATAATCGTTTTCGCGCGCGCGCGGCGGCGGAAGGCGTTCAAGAGATAGCCGAGCAGAATGAGGACGACGAGCGCGAGGACGAATGGGTTGAAGAAGAAGAGAAGATCGGGGCAAAAGGCCACATCGCCCGTGCCTGGCGCGAGGAGGCGCAAGCCGACGACGCCCTCGCTTTGCCCCGACGCGGTGACGCCGAGAACCTGCTCAAGTGTGCCCGTCACGCGGACAAGCGGATGCGTGAGCGACGAGGCCGTGAGGCAGATCGGGCGTTCTTCGCCGAGGACGACGGTGACGGGCACATCGTCGACCTTCATCGCGAAGCCCGACTCGGTGAGACCAATGACGCGCCCTTCCACGACAACGCGCGCGCCGTCGTGCTTCAGTTCCGTCAACTCCGCGCCCGTCATGAGCGCGGCAAAAAGAAGGCCCAAGAGAATCATGATGTCGCCTTTCCGAGAACGAGCGCGAAAACGCTACCGCCGCCCTCCCGCGCCAAGACCGTGATATCCCCGCCCATCGCGCGCGCCATCTCGCGCGCCGTCGAAAGCCCAATGCCGAAGCCGCCCTTGCCGCTCTTAAGAACGCTCTTCGCGCGGTAGTAGCGCGTAAAGACCCGCCGCCTGTCGCGCGCGCGCATCCCAGGGCCTCGATCGAGAAACGAGACGCGGACCGTCGCGCCCCTGTCTTCGAAGCGGACGGCGATCGGCCCAAATGGCGCGGCATACTTGAGGTCGTTCGAGAGGAGATTCCAAAAAATCTGGACAACCTGCGTCTCGTCGCCCTCGGCGAGAAGTGCCTTCTCGCCCTCAACGGCGATGTCTTCGCCCGAACGAATCCAGCGGTAGTCGTCGCGCACGAGCAAATAGGCCTCGGAGAACGTCTTCACGAGATCGATCGCTTTCATCTCGGGCGCGGGGCGGCGCGCGCCGAGGCGCAGAAAGGCCGTCAGGTTCGCAACAAGCCGCATGAGGCGCTCGGCCATCAGCCGCGCCTCGTCGTCGTTCGTCCCAATGAAGCGGCGCAGCGCGACGAGCGGTGTCGTGAGATCGTGCGCCGTCGCCGCGACGAAGTCGTCGCGCACGCGGATGGAGGCGCGAAAGTAGAGGCAGCCCGTGAGCGTGAGCGCCCAGAGAAGTCCCAGAAGGACAAAGAGGATGGAGGCCGTCGCCCAGTCAACGGCGTGGGCGGCCTCGCGCGG
The DNA here is from genome assembly GCA_964400635.1 of uncultured Lentisphaeraceae bacterium. Classification (GTDB taxonomy): domain Bacteria; phylum Verrucomicrobiota; class Kiritimatiellia; order RFP12; family UBA1067; genus UBA1067. The sequence goes on along the minus strand of CAYNVE010000028.1, from coordinate 8,859 downwards.
CACGACGTAAGACTGGCTACGCGCGCCCTCCAGATACCAGACGGTCGCCGTCTCGCCATCCTCAAAAAAGCCCCAACGCCCTGGGCGCATGACGCGCCATGTGCCGCGCCGCGCGGGTTCGACGCCCGCGCCGAGCGACGGGTCTTCCTTCAGGTCTTCCGCCCGCTCACGATAAGCGGCGAGGACGCGCTTCTCCTCCTGCGCCCGAAAGCGCGGCGCGACGACGAGAAAGTAGCCCGCGAGCGTGAGCGCACTCGCCGCGAGAGCGGGAAGGCAGATGAGGCACGTCCCCGAGGCGATGCGGCGATCGATCATGCGCCGATGAGCCGCTTCGCCGAGGCAAAGACGTCCTTGAGGTCGATTTTGCGCGCGCCGTCGACATAGCCCGCCGCACGGAGCGACTCGACGAAGAGGCGGAACTTGCTCGTGCCGGACTTCAGGTTATCCAAAACCGACACCGTCGCCGTACCGAACGTGCACGCCTCGGAGAGCATCCCCGTCGACTCGGCCGTCACATAGAGCCGCTTCGCAAGGCTCACGAACGCGGGGATCGGGTTGAAGTGATCTTTCGAGTAGATGAGCTTGTAGTCCCACGGATAGGAGTCGATGACAGCCTCGACATCACTCGGCGTGCGGCGCGAGGTCGTGACGGCCTTCGTCCCGCCCTGGCGGAAGATCTCATCAAGTTGCGCCTTCATCCACGCGGCCGTCATCGTTGAGCATTTGTTAGGACCGCCCACGATGACCGCGACATCGGGAACGACGGCTGTCCGTTCGCGGTAGGCGGCAACGCCCCGCGCGTAGAATGCGGCATCGGCCGAGACGAGGTTCGCGGGCATCACGACGACATTTTGAGCCTTCTTCGGACGGTCGAACGCGGGTGCGAGAATGCAGTCGAACGAGGCGAGATGATAGCCGCGTGGATAGAGGACGACGCCGCACCTGACGCCGAGGAGGCGCGCGAGGGCCTTCGCCGCGTAGAACGTTCCAGATCCCGTCCCGATGACGACGTGGCAACTTGCGTCGTCAAAGGACGCGCGCACAAGCGGCTTTTCGGGACTTTCAAGCAGGGCGAGCGTCCGAATGCCGAGATGGTCGAGAAGGTAGGAAAGCGCCTTATGGAGGGGCGAGCGAAAGCGCACCTGAAGGGTCGTCGCCTCACAGCCGAGCGCGCGCGCAAACGCCTTCGACTGATTCTCGTGACCCGCCTTGCCGTCCGTCAAAATGATTGCGTTCATTTCTTCAACTCCTCCGCCGAAAGCGCAATGCGCATCGTCTTGCGACACGCTGACTTCAACATCTCCTTGACCGCCGCGCGCATCTGGCGCTTCGCCGAGGCGAGGGGCGCAGAGATGGTGCAGCCCGCCGCCTTGCGGTGGCCACCGCCGCCAAACTTCGCGGCGAGGATGGTCGCATCCCAGTCGCCGCGCGTGCGGATTGAGCAGCGCGTCTCCTTCGTGCGGTCGGGTATCTGGTAAAAGAAGAGCGCAATCTCGTTGCGCGCGACGCTGCGCGGAATTTCGATAATGTCCTCGGCCTCGGCCTTCGTGCCGCGCACGGCACGGAAGTCGTCGCGCGTCAATGTCACCTCCGCGACGCGGCGGTTCTTCCAGATGTGAAGCGAGCGCCACGCGAGACGCTTCAGTTCGATTGACTTGCGCGAGAATGTGCCATAGATAACATCGTTGATGTAGGCTGTGCGGACGCCGCGCTTTAAGAGGTCGCTCGCGGCGAGGAGCGTGCGCGGCGAGGTCGAGTCGTAGGCGAAGCGACCCGAGTCGGTGATCATTGCGACCCAGAGCGCCTCGGCGATGACGCGGTCGAGTTTCCACTCGTTCCACTTCGCAAAGCGCCAGACGATCTCCGCCGTTGAAGAGGCGGTCGCGTCGAGAATCTGCGCGACGCCGAACGACCCATCATTCGTGACGTGATGGTCAATACAAAGAATCGGCAGAGCCTCGGCAACGGGGCGCACCTCAACAGGCATACGCGAAAGCGCACTGTTGTCGAGGGCGATGAAGAGATCAAACGCGCCCTTGCGGCGAATGAATGACTTCAATTTGCGCGGCGGGATGAAGTCCTCCGCGCCCTCCAAGAAGGCGAGCTTGCCGAGCGAATGGAAATCGGCCGTCGCAAACGCCTCCTTGCCCGCCGCACGCAGAAGGCGCGTAAGGGCGATCATCGATCCGACCGAATCTCCGTCGGGGCTTAAGTGCCCTGAAAGCAAAATGCGCGTTGCCCCGCGGATGAGACTGGCGGCTTTCTCGTAATCAACTCGTGCAGACATCGCGCCTACTCTCCCCTTTCGGGCTTCAGATAGAGGCGACAATGGCAGAGCCCGTGATAGGCCTTGTCGCGAAGTTGCGCCTTAAACTCGTCGCAGGGGCAAAAGAACTCGGGCCTCTTGGCGAGGCGGCACGGACAAAAGCCGTTCTTACGCCGCACGCCCTCGGCGACAACCGAGGCGACCTTTTCATCGGGGTTGCGGACGACGTGATTCTCCTCGAAGAGTGTGCGAATCTCGGTCGAGGACTCTTTCGTCCTCGGGTAGACCTTGAAGGAGACGAGTTTTTTTAGCGCGTCAATCTCGCGCCATTCGTTGAGCCGCGCGAGCGAGTCCTCGCCGACGAGAAAGAAAAGTTCCGCGCCCACATTTTCGGCCTTCAACTCACGCACCGTATCAATTGTGTAAGAAACGCCACCGCGGCGAATCTCGCGGTCGTCCACGACGACACGCGGCTCGTTCGCGAAGATGGCGCGAATCATCTCAAGGCGCGGCGGGAAGACGGGATTCTCCGCGCCGCCCTGCTCCGTCTTGAAGGGGCTGATATGTGCGGGGACGACGATGAGGCGGTCCAATTCTTCAAGCGCCTTCATCGCGACCTGGTAGTGGCCGTAGTGGAAGGGATTGAAGCTGCCGCCGTAGATGCCAATCTTCATACGCGATCTTCTTTAGGCGACGAGAATCGTGACGAGCCCCGCGAGAAGGCAGTAAGGGCCAAAGAGCCAGAACTTGTCGCTCTTGAGCGCGACAAGAAGAAATTTAAGCGCAAAATAGCCGACAACGGCCGCGACGACCGCGCCAACAAGGCAGAGTCCCCAGCTGACCTCCTGTTGCAGGACATCCGCGCGAAGGAACGTCTCCGCCTTCGACATCTTGAGCGCCTTGATGACTTCAAGAAGGGCCGCGCCCGCAATCGGCGGCGCGCTCATCAAAAACGAGAACTCGGCCGCCTTCTCGCCGTCCACCTTCGCGGCGCGCGCGGCGACGAGTGTCATGCCCGAGCGCGAGACACCTGGCAGAATGGCGACAGCCTGCGCGAGGCCCATGAGAAGCGCACGCGCAAACGAAACACCTCGGTCGCCCTTCGGCATGAAGCGCGTCGCGAGGAGGACAACGCCCGTGAAGAGAAGCGCGAAGCCGACCCTGCGCGGCTCAGCAAACGCCGATTCGATCTGATCCTTGAAGAGAATGCCAACGAGCCCCGCCGGAATCGCCGAGACGACAATCTTCGCGGCGTAAGTCCACGCGAGAACCTTCTCCGTTATAAGCGGCGAGAAAAGCCCCTTCAAGAGGCGGAGAACAATCGCCGAATAGAACGCGAAGACGGCGAAGAGCGTGCCGACATGGAGGAAAATATCAAGGCGCAGACCGACCTCACCGAGGCCGAGAAGCTCGCGCCCCAGAACGAGGTGACCCGAGCTCGAGATGGGCAGGAATTCCGCGATGCCCTGAAGGACACTCAAAACAAGAACTTCAATCATATTAATACTCCAGTTGGCTCCCGCCGATTGTCTCGCGAATGATCGAGTCGCCCGGGACGAGATCGGGAGACGCAATGTCGAGGGCCGAAAGAATGTCGAGATAACGATCGACGAGGGGCGTTGGACCCGCCTCAAGACGCGTGCGCTCCAAGAGGCCTCCGACATAGGGCTTCAGGACGGCCATCTCGTAGGCGAGATACGAATCAAACGTCGCGTCCGCCTGCGGCCGAAAGGGGTTGATCCACCGCGCCTCGCCCGCACGCACATGCGGCCAAAGGCGGATCGTCTCAGCAGGCGACATCTTGCGGAACTGGTTGTCGCGCACCATGCGCCGAAGAAAGCGCGCCTCGTCAGGGCGAAGAGTCGTGCCGTCCGCGAGAGAGAGCGACGGCTTCGGCTCGACGAAGAGGCGGAACTTCGCCTCGTCGCCGATACCCTCGGTCAAGATCGGGTTGAGCGCGTGAATGCCCTCAATGATGACAATACCCCCCGAAGAGAGCGAATGGAACGCCTCTGTCACATAGGGTTCGTGGCGGACAAAGTCAAAGCGGCGCACGGGAACGATCTCGCCCGCACAAAGCGCGTTCACATCGGCCGCGAGCCGCACGCGGTCAACACAGTCAACGTGCTCATAGTCGAGGTTCCCCTCTTCGTCGCGCGGTGTCCGCCGATCGCCGACAAAGTAGTCGTCGGTCGAAAGGTGCAGGACTTCCGCGCCGTTGACGCGAAGCTGCGTCGCGAGCCGCTTCGCCGTCGTCGTCTTGCCCGCCGCCGACCCGCCCGCGACGAGGACGAGACGAATCTTTCCCCGCGCCGTGATTTCGTCCGCAACGCGCGAAAGCGTCTTACACTGCCGCGCCTCTTCGACGCGGATCATCTCGCCAATCGTGCCCTTCTCGACGGCCTCATTAAGTTCGCGAATCGTCATGACCGTGCGCCTCCTGAGACGAGATTTCCATTCCAACCGAGCTTACGCGCGAGAATGTCGTAGGGGTCGTGCCCCTCAAGCGTGACAAGCGAGGCCGTCTGTTCGCTCGTCGCAATCTCAACGCCCTCCCCGGGCTTCAGCGTGAGAACGTTACGCCCGTCGGTCGCAACGCCCACGCAGACCTCATTGCCGTCCGTGCGCGCGACAACGCGCACGACGAGGCGCACCGCGTCGCGGACGACGAGCGGACGAACCCCGAGCGCGTGCGGATTCATCGGCGTGACGACGAGGCTCGGCGAATCGGGCATCACGACGGGGCCGCCCGCCGCGAGTGAGTAGGCCGTCGATCCTGTCGGCGTCGCGACGACGAGACCGTCGGCCATGTAGCGCGTGACGAGGTGGCCGTCAATCGAGAGGTCGAGAAGCGCGGCGTGGCCCGTCAACCCGCGGACAATCGCGATGTCATTCAAAGCCGAACCGACGAGAAGGCCATCCGAAAGACGGTGCGCCTCGATGCGCGTTCGCGGCGAGATCGAATAGCGTCCCTCCGCAAGAAGCGAAAGCGCGCGCGCGGCCTCCTCGCCGCCGACGGCCGAGAGATAGCCGAGACCGCCGAAGTTGAGGCCGAGGATAGGCGTCGACGGAAACTCGTGGACGGCGCGCAGAATCGTGCCGTCGCCGCCGAGCGCGATGACGATGTCGGCCTCGTGGCTCGGAACTTCTTGAAGCCCCAAGCGCGCCGCCTCGTTCGCGAGAGGCGCGCGGCGAGCGGCGACATCGCCCTTCTGCGCGTTGCCGTAAAAGTGAATCTTCATCGCACCTCCTCGCTCAGCGGCTCGCGGACGCGCACGGTCTCAATGGAGAGCGCCTTCTTCGTCACGAGGTCGAACGTGATGACCGCGCCCTCGAGCGTTGAGGGGCCCGTCGCGACCTCAAAGCGCGCGGGAAGCCCTGTCACGAACTTGCGCGTCACAGGGACGAGGTCGCGCCCAATGGACGAGACATAAGGACCCGTCATGCCGAGATCTGTTAGGAACGCCGTCCCCTTCGGCAGGACGAGCGCATCCGATGTCTGCACATGCGTGTGCGTGCCGACGACACCCGTCACGCGCCCGTCAAGATAATATCCCATCGTGATCTTCTCACTCGTCGCCTCGGCGTGGAAGTCGACGAAGACGGGCACGTCCTTCGGCATCTCGGCAAGCGCGCGGTCGGCGGCCTTGAACGGACAGTCGACAGGATTCATGAAGACGCGACCATGAAGGTTCAAGAGGGCGAAGCGACACGTCGCGGTCGTGATGAGACACCAACCCCGACCCGGTGCCTCGGCGGGGAAGTTCGCGGGGCGGACGAGGTTCTCAACCGCGCCGATCTGGCCCGCGAACTCTTTCTGCCCCCACGTGTGGTCGCCGAGCGTGATTGCGTCCGCGCCCGCCTCAAAAATTTCCTTCGCAAGCGCAGCCGTAATGCCCGAGCCCGCCGCACTGTTCTCACCGTTGACGACGACGGCCGAAAGGCGCAACTCGTCACGAAGGCGCTTCACATGCGTTTTTAGCATGCGCCGCCCAGGACCGCCCACGACATCGCCAATCATCAGAATGCGCCGAATCGTCTCCATCACTCCCTCTTTCCCGTGCGGAGCCACGCGGCGGCCGCCTTGTCACCGCGATAGGCTCTCGCCTTCATCGTCCAAACGAGCGAAAGCCGCTCGTTCTTCTCGACGCCAACGCCCAGCTGATAATCGGCCGCGACATAGTCCATGCCCTCGGGGTGCCCCGCGCGCGCCGCCGACATGAAGCACTCGTGCGCGAGCACGGGGTTCGGCGGGCAGCCAAGCCCGCGCAAATAGCACGTGCCGAGGTTCACGAAGCCGTTTGGATCGCCCTTCGTCGCGGCCTGCCGGAAGCAATCGTAGCCACGCCGAACGGCCTTCATCTGCACGTTCGTCGAGGCTCCCTCGCGCGCCGAGGTCGCCGCCTGCACGAGGAGGGTCCCATAGGCGTTGAGCGCCTGCACATTGCCCCCCTCGGCCGCCTTTTTAAGCGCGGTCATGTCGTTCTTGTCGAGCGAGACGAGATACCACGCGAGCGAGTTATTCGTCTTCTTCGCGAGCGCCTCGATTCGCGCGCGCGAACGATCAAGATACGTCTCGGCGAGGGCCTTGTCCTTCGTCGTCACGCCGATGACGAACTGCTGAAGAACCTTGCCCTCCTTCGCCTCACGCAGAACGATCAACTCGGCCTCGGCATAGAGCCGAGGGCTCGTCGATGTGGGCGAATTGAGGAGCGTGACGAGCGCCTGCTCGGAGGTCATCGCCGCGAGGAGAATCGACAGAAAAATCATCGCCCGTCAGCCCCCGCGAAGAGCGCGTGCGTCGTGAGATTCCGACAGTCGAGGCCGCGATAAGCCTTCCACGCCTTCTTGCGCGCCGTGATGAAAAGCGTGCGCACGCGCGCGCGGAAATGCCACCAGGGCGTGCGCTCGAGCTCTGTGATGTTGAAGCCGTCGCGAACAAGCGAGTAGATTTGCGGCAGCGTGAAGCCCGCTTGCTTGCGCGTCTTCTCGGGAACGACGAAACAGAGCCGCCCGTCGGGCTTCAGAACGCGATGCGCCTCACGCACCGTCTCGCGCGAGACGGCTTGGGAGTCGATGAGAACCACCTCAAACTGCGCGTCCTCGTAGGGGAAGTCGGCCGAGGCAGGAATCGCACGATGGTCGCGCCCGCGAAAGCGCGCGAGGTGGCCGGAGAGATCCTCCGACTTGAAGCCCACCGCGAGGCTCGTCCTTATCGGCCGCTCGCCAGACACACATCCCTTTCTTCGCGCGTCTCAAGATTCTTCATGCGCGCAACGCCCTTCTCAACGTCGTCGGGGCCCAAAAAGACCGCCTCCGCGGCGCGCGACGAGTCGGCGTGCGAGAAGAACTTCTTGGGCTTCTGCGCGTGGAGCGCGAGATCAACCGACTGACCCTGGGCGCGAAGCGTCGTCGCGAGGGTGAGCGCGGCGTCGCGCTGCTCGGGGAACATGAAGCCGATGGCCACGCCCTGGCGCGCGCCGATGACATCGCTCCCGAGGCGCGACTTCAAAAGTTCCGTGACGACGACATCGCCGAAACCCAGGCCGACCGCGCTCGTCGGCTCGCCGCCGATGGTCGTGAGGAGATTATCGTAGCGGCCACCGCCGAAGATGGCGCGAAACTCACCCGCCGTGTCAAAGCACTCGAAGACGATGCCCGTGTAGTAACTCAGGCCTCGAATGACGCCAATATCAAATTGGAGTGCGTCCGCGAAGCCCGCAACCTCGGCGAGATGAAAGAGTTCGACGAGCGCGGGGCATGCCGAGAAGTCCTTTGTATCCATGATCGCGAAGGTCGCCTTCACCTCGTCGGGCGAAAGCCCCCCGTCCTTCAGCATCTCGGCAATCTCCTCGTCGGGCATCTTGCCGCGCTTGTCGAGCGCGAGAAAGACCTGCGCGTGCTTCTCGGCGGCGATGCCGCTTCCAACGAGCAGGGTGCTCAGAAATTGGCGCGACGAAACGTGCACCTTGAAGTCAGACTTCTTAAGCCCCATGCGACAGAGCGCGTCGACCGCCGCGCCGATGACCTCGGCCTCGGCGAGAATCGAGTCCTCGCCGATGATGTCCATGTTCCACTGGTAGTGCTCGCGCTTGCGCCCCTTCGTCATGCGCTCGTAGCGGAAGCACTGCGCAATCGTCGTCCATTTGAGCGGGAAGGAAAGCTCCTTCTGACGCTGGGCCACCATGCGCGCCAAGGTTGGTGTCATCTCGGCACGGAGCGCGAGGTGGCGCTCGGACTTGTCGAGGAAGTGATAGATTTGCTCGCCGACCTCCTCGCCAGCCTTGCGCGCGAGAAGCTCGTAACTCTCGACGACGCACGCATCATAGGGAACAAAGCCCGCCGCCGCGCCGGCCGCGCGAAAGGCATCGAAGACCCGCGTGCGCCAGGCCATGTCCTCGGGATAGAAGTCGCGCATGCCGCGCGGCGGTTCAAAGCTCACTTTCTCTGCCATTCGAAACTCCAAAACGATTTAAACCTATTATAGCAAATTTCAGCACGGCTTTTCCACCCTGTGACGGAACGCCGCGCACCGTCTACACGCTCGACACGTTCTACGCGGACCCGAGAGATTGCCGTGTAGAACATAAAAA
>CAYNVE010000027.1:0-13602 GCA_964400635.1 uncultured Lentisphaeraceae bacterium | reverse complement strand
TCGCGACGACGGCGCGTCTCGTCTTGCGAGGGGAAGAGGAGATCCTGCCCACCATCGGGTGTATCGCGGAAGTTCGCGACGGCGAATCCGACAAGGCGCGTCGAAAGCCGTGCGCGCGTGCCGATAGGATAGGCCTCGTCGAGAAGGGCGGCGGCCGCCTCGCGGAAGGCGCGGTCGTCGCAGGCGGGGCGCGGAAGGGTCATCTGGCGCGTGTGCGTCTCGAAGTTTGCATCGCGTAGTTTCAGCCGTGCCGTCGTCGCCCAGCGCGACTTCTGGCGGACGTGGTAGCCGACTTCGGCGGCCAGTTCCATCAGCTTGGCGCGGATGCGCGCGCGCGAGGCCTCGTCACGCGAAAACGTGTATTCGCGTGAGACGGACTTCTCCTCGCGCGCCTGCCAGTGGACGGTCGCCTCGCTTCGGCCGAAGGCGAGGTCAATGAGCGACGGGGGAATAAGCGTGTTCGCGCGCATTTTCTGGAGGTCGCCGCACGTTGCGATGCCGTAGGGACGGAGGCTCTCAATCGTCTTCTCGCCAACGCCCCAGAGAATGCGGATCGGGCGCGGTGCGAGGAACGCGGCGATTTCGTTCGGGTCGCGCGGCATGAGGGTGAGCCCGTCGGGTTTGTTTTCGTCGGAGCCAATCTTCGCGAGAAGGCGGTTTGAGGCGATGCCGACCGAGCAGGTGAGGCGGCATGTCTCGCGCACCTCGCGCCGCAGAGCCTCGCCGAGGCGGCGTGCGTCGCCGCCGAAGAGATGCACGGTGCCGGTGACATCAAGGAACGCCTCGTCGATGCTGACGGCCTCGACGAAGGGCGAGTAGTGTGAGAAGACCTCGAAGACCTCTTCGGAGGCGGCTTTGTAGCGCGCTAAGTCGGGCGGCGTGAAGATGGCCGTGGGGCAGAGCGCGTAGGCCGTGCGCGTGGGCATGGCGGAGCGGACACCGAATGGACGCGCCTCGTACGAGCATGTTGAGACGACGCCGCGCGCGTGCGGATCCGCGCCGACAATGACGGGCTTTCCGCGCCATTCGGGATGGTCGCGCTGTTCGACGGAGGCGAAGAACGCGTCCATATCAACATGGAGAATCGTGGCCATGGGGCGTTTCGTCCTACGGCTCAACGTGCGGGTTGAAACTTTTCACGATGGGCGTCTCGTTCGTCGTGATGGGGCTGAGCGTGACGACGGCGCGTACGGAGCCTTTCGGAATATTGAACATCTTATCGTTCCGTTCTTTGACGGTGATGCTCCTTCTCATTTGATCTTGACCCGTTGCGTTGAAGCACGAGATCGTGAGAAGCCCGTTGGGCGACTCGGGCGCGAGGACGAGACCAGCCCCAATTTTCTTTTCGTGCCCGGTGAGGTTTTGGCTCCATTCTTTGACGGGCTTGATGCTTGATTCAACCACTTTCGGCGCGGCGACGGGGCGTGGCCGAAGTGAGACGAGAAGGACGGCGGCCGCGAGCGAGAGAAGGCCGATTGCGCCCACAACGAGACCCTTGATGCGGCGCGCGCTCTTGCCGCGTTGCATGACGGAGTTGACGGCGAAGGGGAGAAAGCGGTAGCGGACGGACTTCTCCTCTGTGTCGTAGAGGACGTAGGACGAAAGGCATGAACCGTTCGACTCGCGCGGGTAGCCGACTGAGCCGACATTGACGATGTAGCGTTTGCCTTCTTCTAGAACGAAGTCCTCCGCGCCGAGGGCGTAGACGCGCCCGCTCTGCCCCGTCAGGTAGATGCTGGGGACATGCGTGTGGCCGACGAAGATGAGGGGCGCATCCGTTGCCGCGAAGTTCGCCTCGGCAGCCTCGACGCTCTCGATGTAGTGAAAGGCCTTCGCCTTCGTGAGGTCGCCATGCGCGAGGAGGGCATCTTCGATCTTTGCGACGTAGGGGAGTGACTTTAGGTAAGCGAGATCCTCGTTCGAGAGCGCGTCGCGGTGGCGCGCGACGGCATCACCCGCGAGGTCGATGAAGTCGGCTGCGTCGAGACGCCCCGAGACGGCGTCATCGTGGTTCCCCGCAACGACGAGCGCGGCCGTCTCGCGCACGCGGCGGAGCGTCTCCTTGGGGAGCGGACCATATCCGACGATGTCGCCGAGGCAGACGATACGCTCGGCGTGGCAGCGTCGTGCATCGTCGAGGACACGTTCAAGCGCATCGAGGTTGGCGTGGACGTCAGAGAGGATGGCGTATTTCATCTACTTTGGTCAGCCCTGTGGCAGAATTCGCTCAAAGTCTTTGACGCCGAGGTGGTGCCAGGCGTCGAGCTTGAGTTTTGTGCCGTCTTTTGTGCGGATAGCGAGGATCGCCTTTGACTCCCACTTCGCGCGGTCGATCTGCGCGATGTCACTTAAGGCGAAGGTCTTGCCACGCCACACAAATGATGTGTCATCAAAGGCGAAGTCGAATCGCGCGGCCTTGAGGAGACGAAGACCCACCGTGAGCGAGGCGAGAAGGGCGAGAAGGGCGAAACTCTGCTGGGTTGTCGTCTTCTGCCGCTTGAACGCTTCAAGGTCATAGCCCTGCGGCGCGTCGGCCTTTTCGATCTCGCGGTAGAGTTCGGCCGCTGGCGTTTTTGGATAGCGCACGAGCCCATCGTAAGCGAACCAGAGGAAGAGCCCCGCCATGAGGAGAGTGACAAAAAGATGCCTGAAGGCGTATTCTTTGTTCAGTTTCAGCTTCGTCATATGAATAGTATAGCAAAAGTTCGCCCTGTTTGGTATAATATTACATTCACAATTATGATGGAGAAGATTGACATTGCGCAGGCCAAGGCGTCCGTTCTGACGGAAGCCTTGCCGTATATTCAGGATTTCAAGGGCTCGGTCGTTCTGATCAAACTCGGCGGCTCTGTGATGGAGGTCGAGGAGAATCTCGACTCAATTATGGACGACATCGCCTTCATGAATGCGGTCGGCATCAAGGTCGTCGTCGTCCATGGCGGCGGCAAGGCGATCTCCAAGGCCATCAAGGCGAGCGGGCATGAGCCGCGCTTCGTGGATGGCCTTCGCGTCACCGACGAAGAGACGATGGAAATCGTCCGCAAGACGCTCAATAATGTCGTCAACCCCGATCTCGTCGCGCGCCTGGCGAACCGTGGCGCGAACGCGCGCCCGCTCCATGGCAACTGGCTCTTTGGCGCGACGAAAATCGTCTCCCCTGACCGCGGCTATGTCGGTTCGGTCGCCTCGGTCGCGCCGCGCGCCGTCATCGAGATGCTCGACGCGCACATTGTCCCCGTCGTGACGCCGCTCGGTACGGGGCTTGACGATCACCATCTTTACAACATCAACGCTGACTATGCGGCGGCCGCGCTTGCGAAGGCGCTCGTCGTGCGCAAGTTCGTGCTTGTCTCGGATGTCCCGGGTCTCCTCAAAGACCCCGCCGATCCGACCAGTCTCTTCTCGACCCTGCGCCTCGACGATATCGCGGCGCTCAAGGCGTCGGGTGTCATCGCGGGAGGCATGCTCCCGAAAATCGAGAGTTGCGAAGATGCGATTCGCCAGGGGGTGAAGAAGGTTCACCTCGTGGACGGGCGCATGGCGCACTCTCTCTTACTTGAAATATTCACGCGCGAGGGCGTGGGAACGGAGATCACGAAATGAGCAACAAGACGCAGGACATTCTCGAGCTTTACAAATCCAAGGTGATGCCCACCTACTCGCCGTCTCTCGTGCTGTCGAGCGGCAAGGGCGCGACGGTGCGTGATGTCGACGGGCGCAGCTGCTACGACTTCACGAGCGGCATCGGCGTGCAGGCGCTCGGTTATTCGCACCCCAAGGTTGTCAAGGCGATTCAGGATCAGGCGGCGACGCTCACCCATTGCTCGAACCTCTATGTGAACGTGCCCGCGACGAACCTCGCCGCGAAGCTCGTCGACCTCTCGGGTCTCGGCGGCAAGGTCTTCTTCTGCAACTCGGGCGCGGAGGCGAACGAAGCGGCGATCAAACTCGCGCGCAAGTGGGGACATGCGAACGGGGGTCGCTACGAGGTCATCACCTTCCGTCAGGGCTTCCACGGGCGGACGCTCGCGACGGTCACGGCGACGGCGCAGGCGTGGTGCCAAGAGGACTACGACCCGTTGCCCGTCGGCTTTGCCTACGCCGACTTTAACGACCTTGAGAGTGTCAAGGCCGCGGTGAACGACAAGACGGTCGCGATTATGCTTGAGCCCGTGCAGGGCGAGGGCGGTGTTTATCCTGCGACGGATGAGTTTATGAAGGGCGTACGCGCGCTTTGCGACGAGAAGAACCTCCTCATGATCTGCGACGAGGTGCAGTCTGGGATGGGTCGCACGGGCACGTGGTTCGCGTGGCAGGGCTACGATGTGAAGCCCGACCTTTTCACATGTGCGAAGGCATTGGGTGGCGGTCTCCCCATGGGCGCGCTCATCTCGAACGCGACGCTCGCGGATGTTTTCACGCCCTCGTCGCATGCGTCGACCTTCGGCGGCAACCCCGTCGCGGCGGCGGCGGCGCTTGCGGTTATTGATGTCATCGAGTCGGAGAATTTGCTCGAGAACGTGAAGACGGTTGGCGCCGCGCTCAAGGAAAAACTCGAGTCGTTCGCCGACCAGTACGACGCGCTTCTCGACGTGCGCGGCAAGGGCCTTATGCTCGGCCTCGTGACGGAAGGCAAGGCGCAGGATCTCGTTGAGGCGTTCCGCAGCCAGGGTCTTCTCGTCCTCACGGCGGGTGAACACGTTGTTCGCCTGTTGCCGCCGCTGACGCTCGCCGAATCGGATCTTGAGGAAGTCTACGATATGATCTCGGACGCGCTCGACTGCACGTTCGGCGCCTAGCCGAAGGGGAAACTCGATGTTCGATTGGACTGTTCTCGGGGCCTTCGCCGGCTATCTGCTGGTGATGCTTTGGATTGGGTTTTTCTTCTCAAAGCGTCAGGAGTCGCTCGGCGACTACTATCTGGGCGGGCGCAAGATGAACAAGTGGGTCGTCGCGCTTTCTGCGCAGGCGTCCGATATGTCGGGGTGGCTTTTGATGGGGCTTCCAGGCGCGATCTACCTCGGGGGTTTCTCCGAGGCGTGGATCGGCATCGGCCTTTTGATTGGCACTTACCTGAACTGGAAGATTGTCGCCAAGCGCCTGAGGAACTACTCGGTCGCGTGCGGCGACTCGATTACAATCCCCGACTTTATCAATAACCGCTTCCGCGACCGAACGGGTATCTCGCGCATCCTCGCGGCGGTCATCATTCTCGTCTTCTTCACGTTTTATACGGCATCGGGCTTTGTCAGTTGCGCGAAACTTTTCACCTCAACTTTTGGCATTCCCGAGACGGTCTCGTTCGGCGCGCTTTCCGTGAGCGGCTACACGCTGAGCCTCTGGATTGGCGCGGCGGTCGTCATTGCCTACACGCTCATGGGCGGGTATCTTGCCGTGTGCTGGACGGACTTCGTGCAGGGTACGCTGATGTTCGTCGCGATTGTGATCGTGCCGGCGGTCGTTGTCTGTCAGGCGGGCGGTTTCGCCGCGACCGTGGACGCCCTCAACGAGATCAACCCCTATCTGCAGTCGCTCTTCACGACCGCCTCGACAGGCAAGGCCTACGGCTTCATTGGCCTCGTCAGCTGCCTCGCGTGGGGCCTCGGCTACTTCGGTATGCCGCACATCCTCGTCAGGTTCATGTCCATCGACAACCCCGCAGAGGTCAAGGGCTCGCGGCGCATCGCGATGGCGTGGGTCACGATTTCGCTCGCGGCGGCGGTCGTCATTGGCCTCGTCTTCCATCTCTATCTTGGGCAACGTCATCTCACCATCACGGATGTTGGCGGCGACCCCGAGAAGTGCTTCATGGTCATGATCAACGGCATCTTTACGAGCGGCTTTTTCGTGCGCATTTTCGCGGGCATCCTGCTCTCGTCGATTATGGCGGCGATTATGTCGACGGCGGACAGCCAGCTCCTCGTCTCGGCATCAAGTTTCTCGAACGACTTTTATAAGGTCATCCTGCGCAAGAAGGCATCCAACAAAGAGTTGATTCTCGTCTCGCGCCTCGCGGTCGGCGCGGTCTCGCTCGTCGCAATCATTCTCGCGATGAATACGCAGTCGGAGTTCTTTAAGGTCGTGATGAAGATGGTCTCGTTCGCGTGGGCGGGCTTCGGCGCGGCGTTCGGCCCGCTCATCCTCCTGGCGCTCTTCTGGAAGCGCACGAACCTTGCGGGCGCCGTTTCGGGCATGGTCGTGGGCGCGGTGACATGCTTCGTCTGGAAGTTCGTTCTTGCGGACTTCGCGGCGCAGTATCCGATCTTCGGGCTTTACGAACTCGCACCGGGCTTTTTGCTCGCGTTCGTGACGACGGTCGTCGTCTCGCTCTTGACGCCGAAGCCCACGCAAGAGATGCTTGATGAGTTCGCCGCCGTCGAGCGCCTCGGTGCGGAAGGCTGATGTGAATTCGTCAGGGCGTGGCGGAATTTGGTATAATAGCAGTCCACGTGAAGGGCAAGGACAAAGATGAAAATTGACGTCGCATATGTCGCGGAGCTGGCGCGACTTGAACTTTCGGATGAGGAGAAGACCCTCTTTCAGTCCCAGCTTGAGGGCATCGTCCAGTATGTTGACAAAATTTCGGAGGTCGATGTCACGGGTGTCGAACCGATGAAGCACGGCCACGCGCTCGTTAATGCCTTCCGCGCGGATGTCGAGCGGCCGTCGCTTGAGACGGAGGTCGCGCTCGCCAATGCGCCCAAGCGTGTGGGTGATGAGTTTCTTCTCCCAAAGATTGTCGAAGGTGCTGAAAGTTAATTCGTCTCAAGAGTCATCCACTTTTCTCTTATGAATCTCTACGAACTTGGAATCAAGGCGGCGCGCGAGGGACTTGCGAAGGGCCAGTTCTCGTCGGTCGAACTTACGCAGTCGGTCATCGACCGTTATCACGCCGAGAACGAGAAGATTGGCGCGTACCTGACTTTTGACGAGGAGCAAGCGCTCGCGCTCGCGAAGGCGAATCCAAAGGCCGTGCCGATTGCGATCAAAGACCTCATCAATGTGAAGGGGCAGCCCTGCACATGCGCGTCAAAGATCCTTGAGGGCTACGTCTCGCCCTACGACGCGACGGTCATCAAGAATCTGAAGGCGCACGACTTCATCCCCGCGGGGCGCGTCAACATGGACGAGTTCGCGATGGGCTCCTCGACGGAGAACTCGGCGCTCGGCGTGACGCGCAACCCCTACGACCTCACGCGCGTGCCCGGAGGCAGTTCGGGCGGTAGCGCGGCGGCGGTCGGCGGCGATTTGTGCATTGCCGCGCTCGGCACGGATACAGGCGGCTCCATCCGCCAGCCCGCGAGTTTCTGCAACTGCGTCGGGGTGAAGCCGAGTTACGGGCGCGTGAGCCGCTTCGGCGTGACGGCGTTCGCCTCATCGCTTGATCAGGTCGGTCCGATGACGAAGTCGGTCGAGGATGCGGCGATTCTCCTGGGCGCGCTCGCGGGTCACGACGAGATGGACGGCACGACCCCCGATGTCCCCGTGGACGACTACCTCGCCGCGCTCGAGGGCGCGACGATGAAGGGCGTCCGCCTCGGGCTTCCGAAGGAATACTTCGAGGCGAAGGGCATGGACGCGGAGGTGAAGGCGATCACCGAGAAGGCGATCAAGGCGTGCGAGGCGGCGGGCGCGGAACTCGTCGAGGTCTCGCTGCCGCACACCGAATACGCGATGGCCGTCTACTACATCATCGCGCCAGCCGAGGCGAGCGCGAACCTCGCGCGCTTCGACGGCGTTCGTTACGGTCACCGTAGTGCGGCGGCGAAGGATGTCTTCTCACTCTACACGAAGAGCCGCGCGGAGGGCTTCGGCTCGGAGGTGAAACGCCGCATCATCATGGGGACATACGTTTTGTCGAGCGGCTACTACGACGCCTACTATGGCAAGGCGCAGAAGGTCCGCACGCTCATTACGCGCGACTTTGAAGAGGCGTTCAAGAAGGTGGACGCGCTTCTGACACCGTGTGCGCCGACGCCTGCGTTCACGTTCGGCGCGAATGCCGACCCGCTCACGATGTACTTAAACGACCTCTACACGATTCCCTCGGCGCTTGCGGGCGTGTGCGCCTCGTCGGTTCCAGCGGGCTTCACAAGTGGAAAACTCCCCGTCGGCGTCCAGTTCGTCTGCGGCGCGTTCGAGGAGGCGAAACTGCTCCGTGTCTCGAAGGCGTTCGAGACCGCCATCCGATGAAAAATGGTATAATAAAAGGAATATGAGAAAGACTCTGACTCTTTTGGCGGCGGTCTGCGCGCTCGGCGCGGCCTTTGCGGATCTCTCGGGCGAGGAACTTGCAAAGCGTCAGGCGCGGAGCGTACATCTGCGCTTTGAGCCGACGGTTCCCAATGCATCGGCCGTGCGCGGCACGGTGACGGTGACCGAGACGCAGACGAACACCTACTACTGCATCTACGGTTGGGACTGCGGCTACTGCGGCATTCAAGACCTCGGCAAGGACTCGGCGGGCAATGACCGCCGCATCCTCATCTTCAGCGTGTGGGACCCCATTGATCATGAGGCCGTCGCTGCGATGAGCGAAGAGGAGAAGGCGAATTTAAGCGCGAAGGTTCTCTACGCGCGTGACGGCGTTGAGGTCTCGCGCTTCGGCGGTGAGGGAACAGGCGCGAAGACGATGACGCAGATTGGCTGGAAGGTCGGCGAGCCCGTCACCGTTGTCGTCACCGCCGAACCAGACGGCGCGGATCGCACGGCCTACACATGCTGGTACAAGGACGGCAAGAAGGGCAAGCGGACGAAGCTTGCGAGCATCTCGACGCTCGCGAATGCCGCGCGCGCACGCGGCATCAACGGCATCTACTGCTTCATTGAGGACTTTTGGCGCAACTATTATTCGGCGACGCTTTCGCGCCGCGCTGTGTTCTCGAACTATGCGACACGTGCGGCCGGCTCGAAGGAGTGGGTGAAGGCGACGCGCGCCGACTTTACGGCCGATGGCACACCGTCAAACGCGATCGACGCGGGCAGCGAGGGGCCGTATGCGTTCTTCCTGAAGACGGGCGGCGCGACGACAAACGAGCATGTGAAACTCTGGGGCAAGGTTATCTCGGAGCCTCCTGAGACGACGGGCGCGAAGAACTGAAAAACTTTCTGAAAGACGAGGAAAAGAAGATGACTCTCGAAGAATTGGAACAGGCGAAGGCGACGAGCCTCGCCGAGATTGCTGCGGCGAGCGACGCCGCCGCCGTTGAGGCACTGCGCGTCAAGTATGTCGGGCGCAACGGCTCGATTCCTGCGCTCATCAAGGCGATGAAGGATGTCCCGAAGGAAGAACGCCCCGCGTTCGGCAAGGCCGTGCAGGCGTGGCGCGCCGAGGTCGAGGCCGCGCTTGCGGCGAAGGCTTCTGCTGCGCCGAGTGAGAAGGCGTTTGAGGGTGACCTGACGCTTCCCGGACGTTGGTGGAGCCTCGGCGCGAAGCATCCGCTCTCGCGCGTCATTGAGGAGACGGCCGCGATCTTCGGCAAACTCGGCTTCACGGTCGCCGACGGCCCAGATCTCGAGAACCGCTTCAACAATTTTACGGCACTCAACACGCCTGCGCACCATCCCTCGCAAGATCGCACCGACACGTTCTGGTTCAACGACGACTGCCTTTTGAGAACGCAGACCTCGCCCGTCCAGATCCGTACGATGATGGCGAACAAGCCGCCAATCCGCGTCATCTGCCCTGGGCGCACCTACCGCCGCGATACGACGGACGCCACGCACTCGGCGAACTTCCACCAGATTGAGGGTCTCTACGTTGATACTCTCCCCGAGAAGCCCGTCTCGCTCGCCGACTTGAAGTCGGTTCTCGCCTACTTCGCGAAGGAGATGATGGGCGAGAACGTGACGGTCCGCTTCCGTCCGCACTTCTTCCCGTTCACCGAGCCGTCGGTCGAGGTCGACTTCTCGTGCCACGTCTGTAAGGGCAAGGGTTGCAACGTTTGTAAGCAGTCGGGCTGGATCGAGGTCGCGGGTGCGGGCATGGTCGATCCGCGCGTCTTCAAGCATGTTGGCTACGACCCCGAGAAGGTCTCGGGCTACGCCTTTGGCTTCGGCGTCGAGCGCATCGCGATGATCAAGTACGGCATCGCCGACATCCGTTGGCTCTACGAAAACGACGTCCGATTCTTGGGTCAGCTCGGCTAATGAAGGCGAAGAAATTTCTCACCGTTGCGCTCGTCATCGTCGCCTGGTTTTGGACGGCGTACGAGTGCGCGACGATTGGAATTGATGTCTTCGACTCGTTCCTCAAAATCTTCCCAGGTCAGCTCTGGATCATGGCGGCGGTTCTCTCGTATCTGACGATCATCTGGATGCCGAAGAACCTCCTGACGCGCGCGGTGATGGCGATTTTCATGTTGATTCCAGCCGAGCTCTTCCCGCTCCTTCGTCCGCATTTGCCTGAGAGCGGCTTTGCACCGATTCACCTCGTCATCGGCTTCGTCTACCTGCTCGTCATGGTCGGTATGTACGGAATGTTCTACCCCTGGCGCATTGAGGCCGTCCTCAAGAAGATCTTAAAGCACAAGGAGTGAGGCGTCGCCGTGCTCGCGCTCGCTCTCTCACCGATCGTCCTCCTGATTGTCGCGCTCGCCGTCTTCAAGGTGCGCGCCCATGTCGCGACATTCGGCGCGGCGCTCTTTGCGCTCATCGTCGCGTGTGTCTTCTTCTCGGAGGCGCTTCCCCTCGCGCGCATCCCCGCCGTCGTCGCGGACGGTGTCTCGTTCGCGCTCTTTCCGATTTGCCTCGTCGTCCTTGCCGCGCTCTTTGTCTACTCGGTGACGGTTGCGTCGGGCGCGATGGAGAGAATCCGCGCCGACCTCGCGTGTGTCTCGACGGATCGTCGCGTCCTTGCGCTTTTGATCGTCTGGGGCTTTGGCACCTTCATGGAGGGCATGGCGGGCTTCGGCACGGCCGTCGCAATCCCCGCTGCGCTTCTCGTGGGCATCGGCTTCGACCCCATGAAGGCCGTCCTCATGTGCCTTGTCGCGAACACGACCTCCACGGCCTACGGCTCGGTCGGCGTGCCGCTTCTCACCCTCGCGCGTGAAAGTGGCGTCGCGCTTGACGTGCTCTCGTGGCGGACGGCCACGCTGCAACTTGTCGTCATGGCGCTCGGCCCGTTCCTCGTCCTCGCCGTCGCGGGCGGACGCGCGGCGCTCCACGGCTCATTTCGTCTCGCGCTCCTCGCGGATGTCGCCTTTCTCGTCCCCTGGCTCTTCGCGGCGCGCTTCTTGGGGCCCGAGCTCCCCGACATTTTGGGTGGTCTCTCGGTTCTCGTTGTCCTAACAGGCGTTGAGATGAAGAAGGGTAGAAGCACACTCTCTTTGCGCGAGGTTCTCTTCTCGTGGGCACCCTTCGCCTTCGCCGTCGCGCTTCTCGTCCTCGCCGCGCTTTTGCCCGCTTCGCTCAAGGCGTTCGCGCCGTCGGGTGTTCTCGTCCTTTTGGGCGGCTTTCTGGGTGGGCGCGCACAGGGGCTTTCTTTCCAACGCCTCTTCGCCGTTCTCTTGAAGACTGCTCGCACGTATCTCGCGACCTTTGCGACGATTATTTTCGTCCTCGTCCTCGCGCGCGTCATGACGAACGCGGGCATGGTCTCGGCCATCGCGAAGAGCCTCGTCGCTGCGACGGGCCCCGCATATCCGTTCTTCGCGCCACTCGTGGGCGCGCTCGGCGGGTTTGTGACGGGTTCGGGGACGAGCGCGAACGTCCTCTTTGGCGCGCTTCAGGCGGGCGCGGCGGCGAAGCTCCAGGTTTCCGCGCCACTTCTCGCGGCCGCGAACATGATGGGGGCTGGAATCGGCAAGATGGTCTCGCCCCAGTCGATTGCCATCGGCACGGCCGCCGCGATGATCGCGCCGCGCGCGGGCGAGGCGTTCCGCCGCATCGCCGTCTGGTTCTTCTTCGTGATTCTCTTTGCCTGTCTCGTCACGGGAGGTTTTTCGCTTCTATGAAACGTCATCTTATCGGCATTGGCGGCGTGGGCATGAGCGCGCTCGCGACCGCTCTTGTGAAACTCGGCGACACTGTCACGGGCGCGGATCGCACCCTTGATACGCCGAACATCCGCTTTTTGGAATCGCTCGGCATTCGAGTCTTCCCAGACGACGGCAGCGGCATTGACGCGGCAACAGACGAGGTCATCGTCTCAACGGCAATCGAAGAGTCAAACAAGGGGCTTCTTCGCGCGCGCGAAAGGGGGATCCCCGTCACGCACCGCGCGAAGGCGCTCGCGCGAACGCTTTCGGGCTACAAACTGGTCGCCGTCGTCGGCACGTGCGGCAAGTCGACCGTGACCGCAATGCTGGGTCACGTCCTCGCCGAATGTGGGCTTGATCCAATGTGCGTCAATGGCGCGAATGTGCCGGGCTGGGAGGGCGCGGTGCGCTTCGGGAAGGGCGAATACGCCGTCGCCGAGGTGGATGAGTCCGACAAGTCGCTCGTCGCGTTTTCGCCCTACGCCGCCATCGTCACGAATGCCTCCGCCGATCATTACTCGAAGGAGGAAATGGATGAGGTCTTTGACGCCTTTGTGAAGGGGATACCTGGCCCGCTTGTCGATGGGCGCGAGCGTGAAAAAGCGGGAAAGGGAACGGGCGTCGGAGAGGTTGAGACATCAATCCCGGGCAAGCACAACCGCGAGAATGCCGCGCTCGCGCTTAAGATGGCCGTTTTGCTCGGCTGCGACGAGGCGAAGGCGCGCGCCGCGCTTCTCTCGTTCCGTGGCGTTGAGCGGCGGCTTCAGAAGATCGGCGAGGGCGTCTACGATGATTACGCGCACAATCCCGAGAAGCTTCACGCGATGCTCACGACCTTGCAGGAGAAATATCCCGACGGTGTCTGCGCCATCTGGCGACCGCACGGCTACGCGCCGCTTCGCAAGATGAAGGACGCGCTCGCGACGATGTTCGCGAAGACTCTTCGTCCGCAAGATCGACTCCTCCTCCTACCCGTCTACGATGCGGGCGGGACGACCGACCGAACGATCCAATCGGACGCGCTTCTCGCGGCGATGGGCGGCGCGGCCTCGCGCGTCACGCTCGTTGAGAGTTTGGACGCGGCCTTTGCTTGGTGCCGAGCGAACGGCGCGCCGTTCGGCTGCTTCGTGACGTGCGGCGCGCGCGACCCGCACCTCCCCGACCTCGCGCGCCGACTGGCGCAGGGACGCTTATGCGGGTGACGGAGATTCTGGGCGTCCACGCCGCCGTCGCCGAGACGCTCTTTGAGCGCATGCGCGGGCTGATTGGGCGCGAGGCGCCGAAGGCGGGTGAGGGCCTTCTCATCCCGCGCTGTAATTGTATTCACACATTCTTCATGCGCTATCCGATCAACGCGACCTTTCTTGACCGCCAGGGCTGCGTCGTCCGCCGCGTCAAGAACATTCGTCCGTGGCGTCTCTTCGTCTGGGGCGGCTTCCGCGCCCGTCAGGTTCTCGAAACGGCTTCGGAATGATGCCCGTAAGTTGTGCAAGGCGTGGAGAGTGTTTTGCATTCGGTCTTTTGAAATGGTATAATATGCGTTGTTTTGCCTGACGGCTTGTGAGAGTCGGTCGAATGGAAACGAATCTGAAGGCACGCCACTTTCTCGTCTGCAAGGTGG
>CAYNVE010000026.1:2159-14057 GCA_964400635.1 uncultured Lentisphaeraceae bacterium | reverse complement strand
GCGGCGACGGGCGCGAACGGCCTCGCGGGCGTTCTGCAGACGGAGCTGCCCGTCGTCGCGACCGTCCTCATCGTGCGCGAGGTCGGCAAGTACGATCCCGGCGACGTGGATGGCGACGGGCGGTATACGGACATGGATCTCAAGATTCTGTGCGGCTATATCATCTATTTGGATTATCTGCCTCTCGGCCAGCGCCTCGCGAATGCCATTGCGGCAAACTATCAGCAGCAGAATGGCGTCGGCAACGTGAAGCTGACGGGCGCGGCGGCGAAGGCGGCGGATGTCAACTGCGATGGCACCGTTGACGAGAGAGACGTGACGATGCTTGAAGCATACATCAGGGAGGCGGGGAAATGAAAATGAGAATCTTGTGCGGAATTCTTTTCCTGCTGGCGGGGGCGGTTCCGACGGCGAGCCTGGCGCGGACGGTCACGGCCGGAACGCGCGTCGCGAATCCGGGCGCGTTCGTGTCCGTTCCGCTGACGGTCGACGACCTGTCCGACGTCGGGGCGGCGTCCTTCATGGTCAATTATGACGCGACGGTCGCCACTTGTCTGGGCATTGAGGCGGGCGAGGCCGTCGAGCCGACGCGCCTTGTCGTGTCGAATGCGGCAGAAGGGCATGCCTTTCTTCTGGCATCGTCTTTCTGCCAGCCGTCTGGCACGGTCGCCGTTCTTCGGTTCTATGTGCGGGAAGGCACGGCGGGGCTTTTCTCGGATGTCACGGTTGCCAATGCGTCCTTCAGTTCAAAAGACGCGGTGACTGATCTTTCGACGTCGAATCCCGTGACGGTCGTGAACGGCATGGTGCGGTCGCTGGCGACGGACGCCGCCGTCGCGCGCCTCGAGGCCGCGTTCCGCGTCGCGCCGCAGACGTCGCTTGCGACGCTGACGCTTGCGGACGGCGACGGACTCGTCGCAGATGCGGACGGCGAGCCGATCCGCGTCTCGGGCGCGGTCGCGGCGACGGGGGCGATCCCCGTCGATGCGCCGCTCGGCGGATGGCAGACGGGCGCGTATGCGCTTCTTTCGACGCCGACGAAGAATCTGACGTTCGCGCTTGCGGAAGCGTCGAACGCGACGATCCGCGTCGAGACGGCGAACGGGCTCACGACCTACTACGCCGACGTGACGGTTGATGGCGGGGTCGAGATCGTCGCGGAATCGGGGACGCTCTCGGCGGCGACAAGGGCGCAGGTGAAGGCGTTGCTCGCGAATGAACTCGCTGCGAATCCCGGGGTGACGTCCGTGACGGTGAAGGGCGATGCCGCGCTCGCCACCATCGCCGCCGACCTCGGCATTGCGCCGCGGTTCGATGTTCTTGGCACGGCGGCGACGGCGACCTACGCGACGCCGACGTTGGAGATCATCGCGTTCGAGCCGCAGACGGGACGCGTGCGCATGAAGGTCACGCCGGGCGAGGGGAACGCGATCCGTGCCTCGCTTGCGACGGGATGCGTCCATGTCTACGGGACGAAGGATCTTTCGCAGAAGATGCGCTACATTTCGGGGACGGCGTTTGACCTGACGCCGTATCTCAAGGACGCGACGCGAGGCGAGGCCGACCTGACGGTCGCGCTCGGCTCGCACACGTTCATCAAGGTCAAGGTCGAAACAACCAACAAACAAGAAGGAGAAGAAGAATGAAGAAAATCATCATTGCCGCCGTGGCGGTGTCGGCTGTCTGCGCGGCGTTTGCTGCGGACGAAGGACAGGGTGCGTCGAGCAACTGGCGGCTTTCGGTCGGCGGTTATGCGCGCGGCTCGATGAAGCTCAAGAGCGAGGGCTTTGGCTCGATTCGCTCCGAGGCGTATGGCGCGGATCTGGACGCCCGCTATCGTGCGTTTCAGGCCGGCGACTTCAGCCTGTGGGCTGGGCTGGGCGGCTCGTTCACGCCGTACCAGCAGCTTGCGACCGAATCGTATGGCAAGTGCAGGTCGGACGGGCGCACGACAATCGAGGAGAACAACTCCGCCAAGGCGAACGTGTCGGCCGGCGAATTCCGGCTGATGCTCGTGCCGGAGTATGTGCTGACCGAGCGTTGGTCTGTCGCGGCGCGCGTGGGCGTCGCCTTTGACTGGGTGCGTCTGCAGTACAGTGCGCGGTATTGGGGTTCGGCGACGATTGGCGGAACGCCTCTGGCCAGCTACGGAGTCAAGGAATCCGGCAAGGACACGGACTTCGTCACGCAGGCGATTCTCGGCCTTGAGACGACCTACATGCTGACGGACAACCTTGGCCTTTACGCGAACATCGACTACCGGTGCGGCGGGAACGCGAAGTTCAAGGACGAAGGCGATACGATCGCCGAACTGAACATGGACGGCTGGTATGCCGGCGTCGGCGCCGTCGTCACGTTCTGAGCGTTCGTCTGACGAAGTAACGAAGAATCCACCCAATGAAAATCCCCGCACGTTTTATAAAATGTGCGGGGATTTTCATTGCTCGACAGCGAGGGCATCCGCGAAGGCTCGCCTGGCAACGAGGCCGACTATCGCTTCTTCCGCGTCACCGTCGAGATGCCGTAGGGGGCGGCGAGAGGGCTCTGTCCTCAGCCGACAAACGAACCTTCGATTTTCGCGAAAAGTTTACTTCTGCAAGCCGCACTTCTGCAAGCCGCACGCACAAGGTTTGAAAACCCTCTTGTGGGGATGGCAATTATGGTATAATAAAACATAACTATGATTACAGTCGTTTTAGCACTTTCCGTGGCGAGCGGAATTGGTTGTGCGGCGTACTTTTGCGCCGACTTTGGTCTCGGGTGGAGCATCTTTGATGGCGTTCTCGCCTTTGGTGTTATTCAGGGTGTTGTCGCCTACCTTATTCAGCGGCGCGTCAAGGCCGATATGGAGAGCGTTCAGCGCATCCTCATGGCGGGGCAAAAGCGTCTCCAGGAGAAGATGCACCGTTGGCAGTTCCGACCGCCAGGCTCCATCCAGGCCGCGCAGAAGGAACTTCTCGCCGACACGCGCACATTCGTCCAAGAGGCGCTCGCCGAGACGGAGAAACTGCGCAAGTATCGTCTCTTTGTCCCGATGATGGACAAGCAGATTGCAACCGCCCAGTTCCAGCTCAACTGGATGATGAAAGACTTTGCCGCCGTCGATCGTCTTATGCCAAAGGCGCTTTTCCTCGACCCGACGATGGTCTCGATGAAGATGGCGCGCCTCTATATGACGAACGCCGAGACGAAGGCGATCAAGAAGATCTACGAGAAGGCCGTCCGCCGCGTCAAGTACAACGGCAACGTCCTACTCGCCGCGACAATGAGTTGGATCGAGGTGAAGCGCGATGATGCGGACGCCGCCTTTAAGACGCTGACCGAGGCCCTCAAGAAGAGTGATGACGCGACGCTTAAACGCAACCACGAGGTCCTTATGAATAACCGCGTCGGCCACTTCTCAAACTCGGGTCTCGGCGACATGTGGTATTCGCTTCTCCTTGAAGAGCCGAAGGTTCGCACACAGCGGATGCACGGCGGGTATCGGTCATGATTCAGAAAGCGCTTATTCTGGCCGCCGGATACGGCACGCGCTTGCGCCCGCTCACGTGCGCGACGCCGAAGCCGCTTCTGCCCGTCTGGGGCGAGGCGATGATCGACCGCATGCTCACGCTTCTTCGTGAGCATGGCGTTGAGGATGTTGTCGTGAACGCCCACTACCTCGCGCCGCAGATTCGCGCCTGGGGCGAGGCGCGGGGCGTGCGCGTGAGCGAGGAGAAGGAGATTCTCGGTTCGGGTGGCGCGCTCAATCCGCTGCGCGATTGGGTCGGCTCGGAACCGTTCTACCTCGTCAACGCCGACATCGTCATTGACGATTTGCCCGACCTCAATGCGGCCTTTGACGCAATCAAGACGCGCGACGATGTTTTGGGCGTGTGCCTCACGACCGAGCAGGGGCCGCGCACAATCGAGGTCGAGCCTGAGTCGTCGTTTGTCACGAATTGGAAGAGCGACGATGCGGGCGTGGACGGTACGTTCACCTATTGCGGGGTTGCTGCGCTCAAGCCGCGCGTCCTTGACTTCGTCAGCCCGAGCGGCGCGTCGTCCATCATCGAGGCTTACGAGAAGGCGATGATGGCGGGCTGTTTCATGAAGAGCCTCTTCGTGCCCGACCTCCTCTGGGAGGACGCGGGGACGATCGAGAAGTATATCGAGCTTAATCGCGACGGCGACGAGAATGCCTTTTCAGATATCCCGTCTCTCAAGGCGATTGGCGAGAAGGATTTTACGTTTCTCTCCGCGCGCGGCAGCGAGCGCGTCTTCTTCTCGTGCGGGAAGGGCGTTGCGATTCTTTTTGATGACGCGAACCGCCCCGAGAACGCGAAGTACGCGCTTCACGCGCGCTACCTCAAGGCGAAGGGCGTGCATGTCCCCGAGGTCGTCTACGAGGACAAGGCGGCGAAGACACTCGTCTTGGAGCACGTCGGCGCGGAGAAGAAGATGACGCTTCAAGACTACGTGCGCGTCGTCCCCGCGCTCGTCAAGTTTCACGCGCTCGGGCAGGACCCAGATCTCCCCAAAAACCTCGAACCCGCCTTCGACCGCGCGCTCTACGCTTGGGAGCGCGATCTCTTTCGCCAATACTGCCTCGGCGGGCTTTTCGCGCGCGCGATACCACCAGCCGTCGAGAAGGAGCTTGAGGGCGTGGCCGAGCGTCTCCTCGCCGAGCCTCTCGCGCTCGTCCACCGCGACTTCCAGTCGACGAACATTCTCTGGAAGGGCGACACCTTCGCGTTCATCGACTTTCAGGGGATGCGCTTAGGCCCCGCCGCTTACGACTTGGCCTCGCTTGTCTACGACCCCTACGTCGCGCTTCCCGAGAAGACGCGCGCGGCCGTCGTTCGCCTCTACGCGACGGAGTCGAAGCGCCCCGAGATTGAAGAGATTCTCCCGTTCGCCGCCGTCCAGCGTCTCGTTCAGTGCCTCGGCGCGTACGGTCGACTCGCCTCTGTTGGACAAAATCAGTTCAAGAAGTTCGTCCTCCCCGCGCTTGAGAATCTGCTTGCCGCGGCCGACCTCGCGAACCTCGACGCGACGGGCGCGCTCGCCGAAGACCTGCTCGGCCTCCTCTGCCACGCCCACACGCACGACCACCACGACGAAGAGGACGCATGAGATGTCGCCCGTCCGCTCGCTCATCGCACGCATTCGCTCCGACGGCACGCGCCGCGCGGGCGAGGTCGTCACGAAGGCGATGGGGCGTGAGCGGACATTTGAGGCCTACGACATCGGGCCTGACACGTTCGTCTTTGAACGCGGTGTCACCGCGCACCTCGGCGAGCGGCCGAGCGTTCTGATTGTCGAGAAGCGTGCGCTTAAATCTCGCGCGAAGGGGCGCGTTTTTACGCTCACGACGGGCAATCACGCGGTCGCGGCTCTGCCGCTTCTCGACGGGCGGCTCTGGCATCTTTCGACGCTCTCGAGCGAGCGACGCGGTGATGTCCTCATGCACGCCGTCCTCTGCTCGAATGTCGTCAACGACACGATCGAGACGTCGCAGCGCGAAATCTCGACGGCTGATCTCGTGCGCCACGACGACTGGCTCCTTAAGACCGTCGGACTTTCTCTCGCCGATGTCATCATGGGCGACCGCAACGAGGCCACGCTCGATTGGTATCGCGCGCGCGGCGAAGAGTGGCGCGTCAAGCCGCTCGCGTGGACGGAGGGCGAGATGCGCGCCGCGCTCGCCGCCTCGCGTAAGCGCATCGCCTCGAAGATCTCCTACTGCCATTCAGCGCGTGGCGTTCACTTGCTGACGTTCTCCGAGTTCGTCCGCTTTGCGCACCTCGCTGAGACGGATATGGATGCGTTCTTGCGCGCGCTTGAGGAACTCGTCGGTGTTTACGAGGGCGAGACGCTTTCATTCGTCCGCCAACCGAAGTACCGTGGCCACCACGAAATCGAGTTCTTCGGCGTGAAGCGTGGCACGGCCGTCGCCTCGCTCGTCCCCGCGCTTGAAGCACTCTATGCTGAGTTGAAGGCGGGCGCGATTGGGCAACTCGGCGCGATCGGGCGCATGCAGGCGATTATCGAAATCTATCGCTCGCTCCTTTCGCGCGCGGAGTTTGCTGACGAGGCGAGCAAGATCTGTGTCGAGACGCTTTACATGTATGTGACGGGTGAGGTCTACTCGGTCGTGGGCGAAGGCTCGACACCCGCCTTCGACGACCGCCGCACGGCCCTTCCGGGCGCGGCCTTCTCGTCCGATGGTCGCTTCACGCTTCATCCTGGCGCGGACGACCGCACGGAGATTCTGCTCTCGAACCTGCGCGGCATGCTCTCGAAGGGCGAAGTTGTTGAATATGCAAACGTCTACGAGTTGCGCGAGGATGAGACGGCGCGCGTCGGCAAGGGGCGCACGCGCGAGGTCGTCTACAAGACGAACTATCGCCCGCTCGTCGCGAGCCTCGTCGAGAAGGGGCTCTCGTCAAAGCGGCGGGGCTATGGCGATTATATGATGGCGCGTATCGGCGCGCTCCGCTCGCTCGGCATCGGCATGAGCCTTTATTACCGCCTCCTCCGTCGCCGCGCGCAGACGGGCGCGGTCGCCGACTTCTACATCCGTGCGCGCTGCGAGGGCGAGCCGATGGACTCCATCCCCGAGACATACTTCCGCCGTGCCGACGGCCTCGCGGGCGAAGAGGGCGAGGTCGTTCTCTCGCTCGCCGTCTTGATGGGCGATGCCGCCGCGCAGAACATGGCGATGAAGAAGTATGATCCTCAGACGGCCTCGCCGCTCTATGGCGTGGGCAAGGAGATTTACGAATTCGAGTACGACCTCATGCGTGAGATGGTGATTCCGAAGCGCGTCGCGACGTGTTCGATTCGCGGGAGTTTCGGATGGCCGAACCTCGACTTTACCGACGAGAATCTTCATGCTCTCGGCGCGTTCTACTTGACGCACTTCGCGCACGCGCTCAAGATCTTCAAGAACCGTCATACCGTTCCGATGAAGGATCTCGCCGAGCATTTTATGAACGGTTTTGAGTACCGCACGCACGCGCTCGCGTGGCAGGTCTCCGTCATGCGTGACAAGTTTGAGGCGTTCGCGCCGACCGTCCCTGCGCGCTACGGTTTCGTGAAGAAGTGGCGCTTCCTCCTTTGGTCGCTCGAGCGTCAGGAACGGCGTCTACCTATTCTGCGAAAGATGTTCTTTGAAAAGGTCCGCGTCGTCGAGGACGCGGACGAGGCGTTAGACTTAAACAAACAACAGGCTTAAATGGAAAAGACAAGAAAGGCACAGGATCCTATGAAAATGAAATCTCTCGTTCTCCTCTCCTCAACCCTCCTCTTCGGCGCGACCGTGGTCGGCGCGGAAACGAGTGCGATCACACCTTGCGCGAAGCCCTGCGAGAGCAG
The DNA here is from genome assembly GCA_964400635.1 of uncultured Lentisphaeraceae bacterium. Taxonomy (GTDB): domain Bacteria; phylum Verrucomicrobiota; class Kiritimatiellia; order RFP12; family UBA1067; genus UBA1067. Next base: position 6,698 of record CAYNVE010000026.1, on the reverse strand, counting down.
CACGAACTGTGTCGCCAAGGGCATCGTCGACCGCGCGCGCATCGGCGTGTGCAGTTGGAGTTGGCACATGCCGATGGCAGGCGTTGCCACCTCAATGCGGGCCGCTCAGGTGAAGGGCATTCATCTCGCGCTCGGGCCGTTCATCGCGCCCGATGGCCGCCACGGCGCGGCGGAGGGCGATAAGGCTCTCGCCTTCGTGAAGGAGAAAATCGCCTCGGGCGAGTGGGTTCTCATGTCGACGATGATCGGCATGGCGGGCGAAGACTACACGACCTTGGAGACGATCCGCAAGACGGGCGGCATCGTCCCGGATGCGACGTGGGAGGAGAACCAGAAGATCGTGACGGCGGGTGCGAAATTGACGCAGGCACTCGGCGGCAAGTATCTCTCAACGCACGCGGGCTTCATTGACGAGTCCGACCCCGTTGCGTTCAAGAAGCTCGTCGCGCGTGTGACATGGATGCGCGACGAGTGCGCGAAATACGGCGTCACGCTCATTCTGGAGTCGGGGCAGGAGACGGCGGAAGATCTCGCCACATTCATGGCCGCCGTTCCGGGCGTCGGCATCAACTTCGACCCTGCGAACATGATTCTCTACGCCAAGGGCGAGCCGATGAAGGCCGTGAAGACGCTTCTGCCGTGGATTCGCCAGGTGCACGTCAAGGACGCGGTGAAGACGACGGTTCCCGGGACGTGGGGGCAGGAGACTCCGTGGGGCCAGGGCCAGGTCGGTGGCCGCGCATTCATCGCGGAGTTGGAGTCGCTCGGCTATAAGGGCAACTACGTCATCGAGCGCGAGGGCGGGGCGCAGCGCGTCGCCGAGATCATCCTCGCCATCGACTCGCTCGTTCGATAAGGGAAGGGCCATGGGAAAGACACGAGCGGTCATCTTGGGTGCGGGCTATCGCGGACGCGCGTATGCGGAATACGCGCGCGTCCACCCCGACCAACTCGAGATCGTGGGCGTTGCCGATCCCGTTCAGGCTGAGGCCATCCCCGCGAAGAAGTATTGGAAGGACTGGCGGGACTGCCTGGCCGACAGGCCCGAGGCCGATGTCGTCATGGTGACTCTTCTGGACGAACTTCACCACGACGCGGCCATTATGGCGCTGGAACTCGGCTACCACATTCTTCTCGAAAAGCCGATCTCGCCGACCGAGCAAGCGTGTCGCGAGGTTATTGACTGCGCGCTCAAGAACAAGCGGCTTGTCATCATCGGTCATGTTCTTCGCTACACGGCCTACTTCGCGCACATCAAGGCGCTCATCGACTCGGGCGAGCTCGGCGAGGTCGTCTCGATCGCGCACCAAGAGTCGGCGGGCTTCTGGAAGGTCGCGCATTCCTACGTGCGTGGCAACTGGGCGAACTCGAAAAAAAGTTCGCCGATTATCCTCGCGAAGTGCTCGCACGACTTTGACCTCTTCGTTTGGTGGCTCGGCGGCAAGAAGTGTAAGAAGGTTACGTCCTTTGGTTCGCTCAAGCTCTTCTGCAAGGAGATGATGCCGAAGGGCGCGGCGGCGCGCTGTGTGGACTGCCCGCCCGCAATCGAGAAGCGTTGCGTCTGGAGCGCGCGCAATATGTACGTGAAGCACGACGAGCTCAAATATCTCTTCGCCGACCATTCAGATGAGGCGATGGAGAAGCTTATTGCGGAGACCGAATACGGAAATTGCGTCTATCAGTCGAACAACAATGTCCCCGACCATCAGACCGTGACGATGGAATTTGAGGGCGGCGCGACGGTGAGCCACGTGATGACGGGTTTTACGGCGAAGAACATTCGCACGACGCGCATCGCCTTAACGCGCGGCGAGATTGTGGGCGACGGCGAGAACCTCGACATCTGCCGCTTCGATGGCAATGCGGTTGAGACGGGCGTTCCGGTCAACTTCCGCCTCCCCAATAAGTCGCGCCACGGCGGCGGCGACTTCAACCTTATTTCGGAGATGATCCGCATCTTGAGGCGCAACGATCCAGACGAGATTCGCACGACGACGGCGGAGGCTCTGCAAAGTCACCTCATCTGCTTTGCGGCGGAGCGTTCGCGTCTTGCGGGTGGCGCGGTCGTCGAGATCAATCAGGAGGCGCGATGAAGCCTATTTCGTTTAAGACAATCGAGAAGCCGAAGATTTGGGGCGCAGAGCACTGGGTTCTTTCGGGGCTTCCGGGCGAGGAGAGCGAGACGACGGACGGCGTGCGCCTTCCAGATCTCATCCACGAGATGAAGGGCGCGCTCGTCGGTGCGGCGGTTTACGCGCGCTATGGTGACTCGTTTCCGCTTCTCGCGAAGTTTCTTGATGCGCGTGCGACCTTGTCGGTGCAGGTTCATCCGAATGACGAGATGGCAAAGCGGCTCCACCACGCGCTCGGCAAGGACGAAATGTGGTATCTTCTCGATTCGGACGCGGGCGCGACGCTGCGCCTCGGCTTTAATCGGCCGATGACGCGCGCGGACGGCACGACGCTTCTTCGGGGCGACATCTCGCGTCTCATGGATGTTCTCGGGACGTATGAGGTCAAGAAAGGCGATGTCTTCTCGTTGCCTGCAGGGACGATCCACGCCATCGGCGGCGGCATCCGTCTCGCTGAGATTCAAGAGGCGAGCGACATCACCTATCGCGTCTACGACTATGACCGCCCCGACAAGGACGGCTTTATGCGAACCTTGCATGTCGAGGAGGCGTGCGAGGCGATTGACTTTGAGCACCAGGGCGCGCGCATTGATTACGATCGAGAGAAGGACGATGTTGAACTTCTCAAGATGACGCATTTTACCGTCAATCGTCTCTTCGTGAAGGGTCGGCGGACGGTTGATCGTCACCTCGACTCCTTCGTGATGGTTCTCGCGCTCGACGGCGCGGCAACGGTGAATGGCGTCCTGACCCACGCGGGCGAGGCGTTGCTCGTTCCCGCATGTGACAATCTTCTTCGTCTCGACGGCGAGGCGACGCTCATGACAGTCGAACTCAATTGGAGGTAGCGCATCATGAAACGGTCTCTTCTTTCCTTTCTTTTCGCGATGGCGGCAGGCGGTCTTTGGGCCGCCACGCCCTCGATTTCGACCCTCAAGGCGACAAACATCTCACCGTGGGGGCTCGCGCTTGATGTGACGATTCAGAACGCGACGGCGATTGACGCGGTGCGCGAGATGGAAGTCGTTGCGACGGGGCTTGTCGAGACGAATGCCAACGAGACCGTCACGGCAACAAATCTCGTCGGCGAGACGACCTGCGTGAACGGGGCGAAGAGACTCTACTGGAATCTCGCAGCGGATGGCCGCACCTGCTCGAACACGGAATGCACCGTCACCGTTCGCTACAAGGCTCCGCCGCGCTACTGCGTCATCGACCTTTCGGGCGGAACGACGACAGATGTCTACACCGTCACCTACTATGGCGACGAGAAGAAGGCGAGTGACTTCAATACGGACGAATTCAAGACGACGAAACTCGTCCTCAGGCGCGTAGACCCGGGCACGTTCACGATGGGTGGCGCCAATTATTCGTACAACCCCAAGCACACCGTCACGCTCACGAAGCCGTTCTACATGGGGCTTTTTGAAGTGACGCAGAAACAATGGGAACTCGTCATGGGGAAGAATCCGTCATGGTTCTCAAGTACGAATAGCTCGCGTCCAGTTGAGTGCGTTAAGTATTCGGATATTCGTGGATCTGGAGTCGGCTCGAACTACCCCTCGTCGACATCAGTTGATTCAACGAGTTTTCTTGGGTGCTTACGCATGCGCACAAAACTCGATTTTGATCTGCCGACCGAGGCGCAGTGGGAGTATACGTGCCGTGCGGGAACGAAGACGGCCTTCTATTATGGCGATACGGCGAACGGCGCGTATATGTGGTACAAGGCAAACGCCCAGTCGCAGACATGGAACGTCGGGCAACGTGAACCGAACGGCTGGGGCTTTTATGATATGCACGGCAATGTTGCCGAATGGTGCCTTGATTGGAAGCAGGAACCACTTTCAAGCGACGCGGCGACCGATCCGACAGGGCCGAGCACGGGAACATTTCGCGTGACGCGTGGCGGCAGTTTTTCTGTTGGCGATGGCTCGTGTCGTTCGTATGATCGGTCAAGTGTTTCGCCGACCTCAGGGTCGAACATCAACGGCTTTCGCCTGGCGCTACCCGTGCCTGCGTCGTTTGGGAAGTCGGTCTCAACGGTTGTGACGTCGCTTGCAAACGGAAGCGCGATTCAAAAGAGCCTTGTGATTTCGTATGCCGCGACGAACGGCGTCAAGGCCGTCGTCCTCACGAACGGCGTGACGCTCTGTGAAGGGGCGACGGGCGCGACGGGCGCGTATACGTGGCGCCCGAAATCGACGAACGAGGTTGTGACGCTCGTTCATCAGGTCGGCGCGGACAAGGTTTCGGCGACCTATTGCGTCAAGGAAGTCGACTCGGTTCCGGATCCCGTCATCACGCCGGCCGACGGCTCGACGTTTCGCGGTTCGTCGTGCACGGTGACCATCACCTGCGCGTACGAGGGCGCGAAGATCTACTATCGCACGGGTGGCAAGGCGCC
>CAYNVE010000026.1:0-2059 GCA_964400635.1 uncultured Lentisphaeraceae bacterium | reverse complement strand
GCCGACGGCGAGACGGCCTGGGAAGAGAAAACGATCTCAATAACAAATGCTGGAATAAATACCATCTCGTGGGCCTATGTGAAGGACGAGGCGGATACTAGCGGCGAAGATTGCGCGTGGATAAGCGACTGCACATGGACGCCCACGGCAACGCCCGAGCCCGAACCAGAACCTGAACCCGAGCCCGAACCCGAGCCTGAACCTGAACCCGAGCCCGAACCCGAGCCAGAACCAGAACCCGAGCCCATTATTCATGATGGTCTTACTATCACGTCCGTGGCGCATGGCGCGTCGGGTGAGCTTGTCATCAACTACACGCTGACGAACTGCACGGTTGATGCCGAAGCCTCGCGCTCTGTGCGTCTCGTGGAAGGGGGTATCACGAATGTGGCGAAGACGCTCTCGGGCGATGTCGGCACGACAAATGGCTCGTATCGCGCTGTCTGGAATATGGAGGCGGATGGCCTTTTGCGCACCGCGCTCACCAACGCCGAGATCCTTGTTAGCTACGAGAAGGTTGGCGAGGTGAAAGACTATTGCATCGTTGATCTGGCAACGAGTGACGTTGTTTATTCCTCCTCATTGGAAGGCGAGGTGACGAATAAAACCTATAAGACGACGAAGCTTGTCCTGAAGCGCATTGAGGCGGGTTCGTTCATCCTGGGCGAAGATCAGACGATTGAGGCGAATCGCGTCACGATCACGAAGCCGTTCTACATGGGCGTCTTCGAGGTGACGCATAATCAGTGGGGACTTGTCACGGGTGATGCCGTTACCTCTGGCAATGAATCGCTTGCAAAGAGTGCCATTTCCTACGACGCTATTCGCGGCGCGCAAGAGGGCGCGAAGTGGCCGACATCGAATGCAGTTGACGATGATTCGTTCCTTGGCAAACTTCGCAAGGCAACCGAGGGTCTCATGTTCGATCTTCCGACGGAGGCGCAGTGGGAATATGCTTGCCGTGCGGGAACGATGACGAAGTATAGCTATGGCAACGAGGCGAACGGCGACTACATGTGGTATTATGACAATCCCGGTCAGGATGTTCATGAGGTCGGAACGAGGCTCGCAAACGATTGGGGGCTTTATGACATGCATGGCAATGTTGCCGAGTGGTGTCTTGATTGGTATAAAAAGGCCTCATACGGAGATGGCGGATCGGCAACGGTGGGAACGCGCGTGTTGCGTGGTGGTGACTATGGCAATATATACTCTCCCATAGAGCCCACGTCGTCGTATCGAACAGGTGCGACAAGTTCCTCGGAAGAGCCGACATTTGGCTTCCGCCTGGTGCTTCCCGCCGAAGAGCCGAATGCGACGAACTTCGTCCAGGGCGCATCCTTTGTATCAATCATCTGGCCGATTGCGGATGATCCCGTTCCCGAGATTGAGACGAAGAACGATATCCCGACGGCGCTCCAAGGCTCGGCCGACACGCGTCTCGTCACGGCCCTGAAGACAAAGGCGGCCTACGACGCCTATCGCACATGGGTCAACCGCGTCGCGGGCGCGGAGAAAGATTGCCGTGCGGATATTACGAACGCGCCGAACGCCTATCTCGCCTATGCGCTTGACCTCGGTTATGACGAGGCGATCAAACTTAAGCCGAAGGACGGCGATCTTGCGATTGCCTCGCTTGAACGCGACGATGGCGAGGCGGCCTCGTGGTCGATCACACTTTCGCTCGCGAACGCAACGGTCGGTGCGAATGCGACGGCGAGCAACTTGAAAGGTCTCTTTACGGTTGAGGGCGCGACGACGCTTTCGGGCGCGGCGTTCTCGCCTAACAATGTCACGACGCACACCTTTGCGCCGCAGGACGGCAAGGTCAAGGTCATATTCGCGCCGACCGACGCCACCGCTCCTGTCTTTTTCCTCCGCATCAGATTGTGATCTTTACGGGGGGCGAAAAAAGATTTGTCATTCACGTGCCGCTTGCAAAGGGCGGGCGAAAGAAGGTATAATAGAACCATAACACGTAAAACCAGGAAGGGGCTTACACTTATGACGACGAAGATGATTGCGAGCGTGGCGGCGTGCCTTGCCGCGACACTGTGCT
>CAYNVE010000025.1:0-14063 GCA_964400635.1 uncultured Lentisphaeraceae bacterium | reverse complement strand
GCGCGCGCTACTTCCAGGACAACGAGGCGGAGGACGAGCTCGTGCCGCAGGGCATTGAGGGCATGGTTCCCTATTCGGGGCACGTCAAGTCCATCATGACGCAGTTCTGCGGCGGCCTTCGTGCGTCGCTCGGCTACTGCGGCGCGAAGACGATTGCTGAACTTCAGGAGAAGGGCAAGTTCTACCGCGTGACGGCGGCGGGGCAGCGCGAGGCGCGTCCGCACGACATCACAATCACGAAGGAAGCTCCGAACTACCGCGCGTGAGCAAGAAGAGCCTCACAGACTACGGCCGCGAATGGCTCGACACGTTGGTCGTCGCACTTTCCGTTGCGATGGCCTTTCGTGCTTATTTCTACGAGCCATTCAAGATTCCAACGGGTTCGATGCAGCCGACGCTCTGGGGCTACCACACCGAGGCGAACGTGGAGAAGACGAAGGCCGACACCTTTCCGCTCTCGCTCGCGAAGTGGGCGTGGACGGGCTCGCGCACGGTCGAGTGGAAGGCGCCTCAGGCGGGCGTCATCCGTTGCCAGATGCGCGGCGATGGGTTCGCCACGGTGAGAGTCGGCACCGCGCCCGAGACGTGGTCGATTCCGACGGATGCGGCGCGCGATCTTCATGGCCGGTTCGTGCGCGCGGGCGAGACGTTCTGGAAGGGGAAAATCACAACGGGCGACTTCATCTTCGTCAATCGTTGGAAGTGGAACTTCTGGCAGCCGCAGGACGGTCAGGTTATGATCTTCTCGACGACGGGCATCGAGAAATTGCCGCAAGGGACGCACTACATCAAGCGTATGAAGGCGCGTCCGGGCGAGACGTACCGCCTTGAGCATCCCGTTGCGGGTCGGCCTGATGTCGTCACGATGGGCGAGGGCGAGTACTTCGCGTGCGGTGACAATTTTGACAACTCCTTTGACAGCCGCTACTGGGGCGCGGTGCCACGTGAAAATCTGCGCGGCGAGGCGTCATTCGTCTTTTGGCCATTCAACGGATGGAGGATCATTCGATGAGCGAACAACTCATTCAGCTGCCGAGCGTCTTCGGCGACAACGGGAACTTCCTGCTTGAGCGCGAGCTGGGCTCGGGCGGCATGGGCGGCGTCTACATGGGGCGCGACAAGATGCTGGACCGCCCCGTCGCGGTCAAGGTCATGTTGAAGGAGCTCGGCGCGGATCCGGCATTTGTCGAGAAGTTCAAGAAAGAGGCGCAGGCCGCCGCGCGCCTCATCCATCCGAACATCGTTCAGGTCTATAGCTACGGCATCTGCGAGGGCAAGCCCTACATCGCGATGGAACTCGCCTCGGGCGGCTCGCTCTTCTCGCTCATGAATGCCGCGCCCGGCAAGACCGATATCCAGCGCATCCTCAAAATCTGTCAGCAGACGGCGCTCGCGCTCCAGTGCGCGACCGATCAGGGCATCATCCACGGCGACGTGAAGCCCGAGAACATCCTCCTCGACGCGAACGGCAACGCGAAGCTCGTTGACTTCGGTCTCGCGGCCATGCAGAAGGACACGAAAGAGATTTGGGGCACGCCCTACTACATCGCGCCCGAGAAGGTGAAAAAGGAGCCGCTCGACTTCCGCTCCGATATGTATTCGCTCGGTGCGACGCTCTACCATGCCTTGACGGGCGTGGCCCCCTTTGAGGGCGAAGACTCGATCGCCGTCGTCAAGAAACGCTTCGAGGGCGCGCCGAAGAAACCAAGCGAGATTCGCAAGGAAATTCCCGCCGCCGTTGACAAGCTCGTCATGACGATGATCGCGTTCGAGAAAGAGAGCCGCTATCCGAGCTTCGAGGCGCTCAAGCAGGCGTTCGTCGATGTCCTCACGACGGGGCTGACGCAAAAGATTGAGCACGTTGATGCCGAGCCAAAGTCTGGCGCGAAGAAGATTGTCACACTCAAAAAGTCGAAGACCACCGCGGGTGCGACGACGACCGACGCGCCGGCGAAGCCAGCGTCCAAGCCGCATATCGTCCTGAAGAAAAAGCCTGGCGTGACGCTTGCGCCCAAGCCCGTTGATGAGGCGATTGTTGAAGGCCCGAATGATGAGTCAGACGACGAGGAGTCGTCGGGCAATCTCGGCAAAAAAGTCATCCTCTTCGGCATCGGCATCGTCGGCGCGATTATCGCCGTTGTCGTCGGCCTCATTTGGTATAAAGCGGCCGAGAAGGCATCGGAGGAGAAAAGCCAACAGACCTACGTCGTCACGAAGATTGGCGAGGCGCGCCACTCGATTGCCAAGACGCGCGAAATGGCCGAGCAGTTTGACAAGGAGTTTGTTGAGTTCGCCCAGCGCGCGACGGAGCAGTGCGAGAAATATACGGACGAACTGAAGAAGCTTCTGCCTGACTACGCTTCGTCGATGAAGCCGCCAGAGACGGAGGAACTCAAAAAGGCGCGTGTTGAGGAGACGGAGACGCCTGATGCCGCGTCCACGAACGAGACGGCCGCCGCCGCGGCGAGCGACAAGACCGCGCAGAAGAAGGCCGATGAGCCGCCGCCTGCCGCGCCGACAAGCGAGGCCGAAAAATCGGCGACGCCTTCGGCCGATGAGCCGCCACCCGCAATCAAGGATATCCACATACTTTGGGAGCGCGCCTACGCTTGCCAGGCCTGCCAGATTCGCATCTCGCGTCTCGCGAAGAAGATTCTCGCGACATGTGATGGCGCGGACGCGATTCAGGGCACGACGCAAGAGGACGCGAAGGCGCTCGGCGACCTCTCAATGACGGTGAAGGATCTCTACGACCAGATGACCTCGTCACCCGATGTCACAACGGTGAGAAAGGGCATCTCGCTCATCAAGTCGAAGGGCAAGAAGGTCGTTGAGCAAACGATCCGCGAACTTACGATCAAGAAGGCCGAGGCCGACCGCGCGGCAAAGGCGGCCGAGCAGAAACGTCTTGAGGAGGAGCGTCTTGAGCGTCTCGCCGCCGAGAAGGCCGCGCTCGTTGAGAAGGAGACGAACGAGATCGCGCTCAAATTTGATGCCATCGCCGCGCAGGGATGCTTCCGCCAGCTCGACTGGAAGCTCGCTCTCCGCCAGCTCGACAACGCGAGCGAGGGCTTCAAGACGGCCGAGGGGCAGCTTGCGAAGGAGTTGCAGGTCAAGAAGGTGAACGACATGAAGAAGGTTCAGGACATCTTCATCGCGCGTCTCAAGGGTCACAAGTTCAAGGGCAAACTCAAGAACGCCGTCGTCGTCTCGGTGGACGCGAAGGAGATCGCCGTCCAGCGTCCTGACAAGAAGAAGCTGGTGAAGATTTCGTGGCAGAAGTTTTACAAGGACTACCCTGGCAACTTCAACGAGATCATCAATCACTACATCGTCAACGGTCGCAAGAACTCGTCGCTCAACCTGCGCGAGTGGGCGGACGCGATGACGGGCGTCGCGCTTACGATGCGCCTCGTCTGCTCCGAGGTTGACGGCGCGGTCACGAAGGCCGAGTTGACGATTCAGGAGGTCGTCAAGCAGTATCCCGATTACGAGAAGCACTTGAAGCAGATCTTCCCCGACATGACGTTTGGCTCGTCATCTGAAGAGGAAGGCGGCTCGGACAGCGAGACATCATCGGAAGGCGAAGGCGGCGACAACGCGTCCGAAGGCGGCTCGGAAGGTGGCTCTGAAAGCGAGGCGTCGGGCGACGAAGAGATTGCCGTGATGCCCGAATGATTCTTAAAAAGGGGTTTAGAAGATGATGCAGCTTTTGACTGACGACATTCAGAAGGCGATGGGCTCGTCGAGTTTCATCCGCAAGATGTTTGAGAAGGGGATCGAACTTAAGAAGCAGTTTGGCGACGATGCCGTGTGCGACTTCTCGCTCGGCAATCCCGACGTCCCGCCACCGAAGCGTGCGCGCGAAGAGCTCGTGCGTCTCGCCGACGAGGCTGTGAAGCCGCTGGGTCTCGGCTACTGCCCGAACGCTGGCATCACGTCCGTTCGCGAAGCGATGGCGACGTTCCTCACGAAGCAACAGGAAACGAAGGTCGAAGCGAAGGATGTCGTCATGACGGTCGGCGCGGCCGGGGCGATGGTCGCGTTCTTCCGCGCCGTCGTCTCGCCAGGCGATGAGATTATCACGCCCGCGCCTTACTTCGTTGAATACGGCTCTTACTGCGGGCACTTCGGTGGCATCCTCAAGACCGTGCCGTCGATTCCGCCGGCGTTCAACCCTGACATTGAGGGCATCCGCCGCGCGATTACGCCCAAGACGCGCGCGATCATCGTGAACTCGCCAAATAATCCGACGGGTTCAATCTATCCGCTCGACGTCCTGAAGAAGATTGCTGCGCTCGTGGACGAAGAAAACGCGCGGCGCGAGAAGACGCAAGGCGCGCGCCCCCTCTTCCTGCTCTCCGACGAGCCGTATCGCGTCTTCGCATTTGATGGCGCGACGGTGCCGGCGATTCTGCCGCTCACGAAGTGGGCGATTGTGCTCGGCTCGTTCTCGAAGTCGCTCTCCCTCGCGGGCGAGCGTGTTGGATACTTCCTGGGGAACCCCGCCATGCCGAAGGGCTCGGAGTTGATGGCCGCCGTCACGCTCACGAACCGCACGCTCGGCTCGGTGAACTCGCCCGTCATTGGCCAGCGTCTCGCCGCCGCGCTTTTGGATGAGACGGTCGACCTCGAGGTCTATGACCGCCGCCGCAAGCTGATGGCGAAGGTTCTCTCCGAGGCGGGCATCGAATTTGAGATGCCGAAGGGCGCGTTCTATTTCTTTGCGAAGAGCCCCGTCGCAGACGACAAGGTCTTCGTGGACGCGCTCGTTGAAGAGCGCATCCTCGTTGTCCCTGGGAGTGGCTTTGGCTACGCCGGCTATGTGCGCATCTCGTCCAGTGTGGACGAGGCGATCATCGCGCGCGCGGCCGAGGGCTTCAAGCGCGTCGCGAAGAAGTTGCGCACGGCCTAACGGGAGAAGGGGGATGCTCTCGCTTCTTCTGGCCGCGTCATTCACGTTCACTGCGACAGCGACGGGTGTCGAAAAGGGGACGCCCGTTGAATTCGCTTTTTCCGAACGCGACTTCGATCGCGACTACGAGACGATGTTCTTCATCGACGGCTCGCTTGAGTCGCTCTGCGACCGCATGGAAGCGGCGGGGATGCCGCGCGGAAAGGGGACAAGCGTCAGCAACTGCGACTTCTGGCCTGTCGGCTGCCTCGTCACGCTCTCGCCCTCGCTCGACGAATTCATCGAGACGGAATACCCCGACGAGATCCCAGCCTCGGAGATTGTCTACACGGGCGCAAGGCCGGCGACGACGAACGAGCCCGCCGCGGTCTTCTCGTTCTTCTCCGTGCCGAGTGCGCCCTTCGTCTTTGAGATCCCCTACGCGCAGTCGGCCGTCTACGGTGTCCACCGCGCGAAACAAACGATGAAGAAGGGCGAGAAGGTTACCTTCACCCTGTCGTGGGATGAGACAACGTTCCCGAAACCCCTTTCGGTTACAGTGCGGCCCGGGCGTCTCAACGCGATTCTTGACGAGATGACGAAGGCTCACGCGGAACGCGCCAAGATTCAGGTCCGTGTCGATTTTGATGGCGCGCTCACCGTTGCAGAAGCGCGCCTCGTCGCCGAGGCGCTCGACCTCGTTGAGACGAACACGACCATGTTCAACGGCACTGACGCGACGGGTCATCTCTACTATCGGTCGTTTCTGCCGAGCGACGAATGGACGAACCGCCAATCGCGCGTCTCCCAACCATTTGAGCTTCACTTTGATGAGGACGGCATCGCACGTCTTCTCTACATTGAGAGCGACTGGACGAGCGAAGGTCTTGATCCCACACTCACGGAGCATGAGATCGCGTTTGACGAGGCGGCAAAATATCCAGACATCGTCACGACGTTTGTCTTTGCCGCGTCCTCGACACCGCTTAAACGCATCACGGACGTCCTTGCGAAGATGCCGAAGGGCGCCGTCGAAGTTTGCTATGTCTTTCAGACGGATAAATCGTAGTTTACATAACACCGATTATGCGCAAAGGAGATAAAAATGGATCAAACCCCTCACGTTGATATCGGATCTGACATTCCGCCGACGAACGCGATGCGCGTCTACGGCGATGCGGGCAACGAAGAGTTCCCCGTCCTCAAGGCGTTCCAACAGTACATTGACGCCGAGCAGAACAAGGCGCGCAAGCGGATGATTGCGCTGTCGATCTTCTTCGCGTTTCTCATGACGGTCGTGATCGTCGTCTTTTTGGTCATCCTGAACCACGCGAGCGCGCGAAACCAGGCGCTTAATGATCGGCTCATCGACTACATGATGAAAAAGGACGCCGACCGCCAGGCCGCCGTCGTCGTCCAGCCGCAGGCCGACCACTCGGCCGTCCTCAACCTCGCCTCGAAGATCGACGAGATGCAGCGCAAGATGGACGACGCGAACAAGAAGGCCGAAGCCGAGGCTCTCGCGCGTCAGGAGGCCGAGAAGAAAGAAGCCGCGCGAATGGAGTCCGAGAAGGCATCGCGCCTCGCGCTTGAAAAGGCCAAACTCAACGAGGAGATTGAAATCGCGCGGCTCAAGGCGGAGCTCGCCGCCGAGCGCGAAAAGGCCTCTCGGGCGCGCGAGACGAAGCGCGAGGCGGAACTGGAAGCCTACCGCCGCAAGTATTATCCGGAACTCTACGAGACGAAGACGCCCACCACGACGACAAAGCGACCGGCGACCACGACGCAGAAGACTTCGGCGCGCAAGACGACATCGGCGACATCGCGCGAGGCGGAGGAAGCGGCCATCGATGCCCTTCTCGACGAACTGAGCAAAGATGAGCCAGACTACTTCGAGGAAGATGAGGCGGCAACGACGGAAGAAGATCCCTACACGATTCCCGTCGAGGTCAAGGGCGTGCGCTCGAACTGGCGCATCCCGTGAAAATAACCTTATGCAGACGTCTCGTTTCTGTGCTATACTTATAGAAGGTCTTTAACATCAACAAACCAAACACAAAGGACAAACGAAAAATGGAAGTCGTTATCTGCAAGACGAAAGAAGAAGCCTCGAAGCTCGCGGCGGACATGATCACCGCGCAGGTCAAGAAGAACCCGAAGACCGTCCTCGGCCTCGCGACTGGCTCGACGCCCGTCCTCATGTACAACGAGATGGCCAAGGCCGTCAAGGCGAAGAAGGTCAGCTACAAGCAGGTCAAGAGCTGGAACCTCGACGAATACTACGGGCTCGCCGGCACCCACGACCAGAGCTACCGCTACTTCATGAACGAGAACCTCTTCAAGAAGATCGACATCCAGATCAAGAACACCCACGTCCTGAACGGCCTCGCCAAGGACCCGGTGAAGGAATGCGCCGCCTACGAGAAGCAGATCAAGGCCGCCGGCGGCATCGACCTGCAGGTCCTCGGCATCGGCTCCGACGGACACATCGCGTTCAACGAGCCCGGCACCTCGCTCAAGAGCCGCACCTCGATCGTCTACCTCACGCCGTCCACGGTCAAGGACAACGCGCGCCTCTTCTTCAAGGGCGACATGAAGGCCGTCCCGAAGAGCGCGCTCTCCATGGGCGTCGGCACGATCTGCGAGGCGAAGAAGATCATCCTCCTCGCGTTCGGCGCGAACAAGCAGGACGCCGTCAAGGGCTGCGTCGAAGGCCCGATGACCCAGTTCTGCACCGCGTCCGCCCTTCAGGCGCACAATGACTGCTGGATTTTCTGCGACGAGGCGGCTGCGAAGAAGCTCACCCTCAAGAAGTACTACCAGTGGCGTAGCTCGACGAAGCTCGGCCTCTAATCATGGACGAGGGCTTCACCAGCTTCGTGTGCGACAAGTGCCACACGGAAATTGAAGCGTCTCCTGACCTCATCGGTCAGGAGACGGAATGTCCCGCCTGCGGGGCCAAGCTCGTCATTCCCGACAACCGGAACGACGGCGTCAAGCGCCACGGCATCGGCGACAACGATCCCGACGCCGCGCAGGCCCTCAAGAGCCGCACGATCCGCATTGAGCTCGGCGACTTTTAAACGATGAAGAAAAGAAAGACGCGGTCGACGACGAAGAAGCGGAACGCCTCGCGGCGTCTTGCGCTCATTCTCGGCATCGCGCTTTCGATTCTTCTCATCATCGGCGGCGCGGCGGGCGAATGGTATGTCCACCACTCGCGCTCGTGGCTTGAACGCCACCACGAGAACTGGCCGCGCCTCGTCACCTATCCCCTTCTTTGGCTCGGCAATCCGCTCGGCGATTTCACAGACGCGCTCGGGCTTACGGGTCACGACACCGTCTACGAATACGACGAAGAAGCCCCCGTCGGCTCCGTCACGTTCGCAGGCGCGCCGAGGCGCATCGCCCTTCCCGCGCCGAATGACATCCGCGTCATCGACCGCGGCGAGTTCTTGATTGGTTGGTCCGATTCACTGCGCCATCCCGTCTGGTGCGCCTACCACGTCACACCCGAGAAGAAGCACGAGGACGGCAAGCGTCCGAGCTTTCTCATCGACCGCGCCGTTCCCAAGGCACCGCGCCCTGAGGCTTATTCGAAGAGCGGCTACGACCGAGGGCACATGGTGCCGAACCACGCGATTATCTCGCGCTACGGCGAAGAGGCGCGCCGTAAAACATTCCTCATGTCCAACATCGCGCCGCAGACGCCGGCGCTCAACCGCGGCGTTTGGCGTGACATGGAGCATCGCATCGCCGACCTCTGGACGGCGCGCTATGGCGAGATCTGGGTCGTTGTGGGTGCCATCCCCTCCGAGACGGAGGAGTGTCTCGCGCTCGATGCCGTTGACATCCCCTCTGCCTACTTTCAGGTTGTCCTCGCGCAAGAGGGTCTCGACATCCGCGCGCTCGCGGTTATTTTCCCGCAAGACATCTCGTGGAACGCCTGGCCGACGCGCTATCTCGTCACGATTGACGAACTCGAGGAGATGACGGGGCTTGACTTTAACCCCGAGCTCCCCTCCTTCATTCAGGATCCGCTCGAAGCCGAGTTGCCCTCACGCCTTTGGCCCATTCGCTTCGCCGACATCTTAAAGCTCATCCTCTTGCGCTTCAGCTAACTGCTTTCTAAATCGGGTCAGGTCCTCGGCTCGTGACCCTCAATCCGCGACGCGCCCATTTAGGGCGAGCGCGAGGTAGATGGTGAGCGTCACGCAGACAGGCGCGACGAAGATTGCAGCAACCGCCATCGCCCAACCCGGAATGCCGAGGGGCAAGAGCACGGCGAGCGTCGCGAAGAGCGAGAGCGTGTAGGCAATCTGGCCAAACATCACCGCCTTCGAGTTGCGCCGAGCCGCCGCGATGCCTTCGATGCGCGCGCGCACGGCCTGGATGACGGCGATTGCCGCGTAGAGTGCAATCGCGAGCCGTGCCGTTGGCAAAATCGTGTCCGGGATGTTCTGGAACGTGCCGAAATACCAGTTGCCGACGAGGGGCGTTGCAAAGACGAGCGGGATGAGCCCGAGAAGAAGCCCCGCGACAATCGCGTAGACGAGAAGCCGCCGATCACCTGGGTATTCAGGGATAAACTTGACCGAGACCGTCTGAAGCTTCAGCGCGGCGAACGCGACGGGGTTCGCAACGCCGAGCGTAACATAGTGGATGGCGAGCATGTTGGCTGCGTCCGCCGTCCGCGCCACGAACGCCGCGACGACGAGCGGCGAAGAGGCGAGCAGGAAGCCGCCGAGGGCAAGCGGTAGCGTGAAGCGGAACTGCTCGGCGAGGAGTGCGGCCGACGAGGGCAGGCATTTTTCGCCCGAGGCTCGTTCCGCCGACGGGCGGTTCGGGAGGCGCGCGACATAGGGCCGCGCGTAGAGCCATGTGATGAGCGTCTCGACCCACACGCCAACCGTGAGCGCGAAAAGTCCCCAACGCGGCCCGACGAGCCCCCACTTCGGAAAGACGACCGAGAAAGCGAGCGTGACGACGATGCGCGCGAGTGTCGCGTTATTCGACTTGCCGCTTTCAAGGTTATTAAAGAGAACGACCATCGGCAGGTTGCGGACGAAGAAGCCCGCATTCATGATGACACCAAAGACGAGGATCTCGCGCGAGACGGCCGCGAGTTCAGGCGAGAGATGGAAGAACCCCTCGAAGACCCACGTGTAGACGAACGGCAGGGCGGGGACGCACTGCAGGACGAGGAGGCTCGCCATCATGAGCGCGTTGAGGCGGCGAAATGTCGCGTAGCCGAAGTACGTCTTCGCGAAGACGAGCCCCGTCGTGACGAGACCGCCGCCGAGCGCGCCGATCATAAACATGATCATGAGGCCCTGGCTAAAGGCCGTGAGCGCGTGAACGCCGTAGGCACCATGTGTGACGATGCCCGCGACGAGCGGGTAAGAGAGCGACTGTGAGAACCCCTGCAGGAGGAGGGGAATGTAGAAGCGCGTCACGCGCGGCACAGAAAATGTGGGCGCTTCCATCTCACCAGATTCCCATGCGGAGGTACGGCAAAATATTCTTCTCGAGCGTGACATCGAGATCGAAGAGCGCGTTGCCCGCGACACCCGCGCGGCGCGAGGCCTTAATCTGGTCGATGACCTCGCCCGCGTCGAGGCGCGACTCGTTCGCGGTCACGCCGATTCCCACAATGAGGCGGCGCGCGCGCGAGGTCTTCTCGGTCTGCTGAACAAGGAGCGCGGCCAATTTAAGTGGCGACGAAGTGTAGTTCATGGGCACGGCGTAGTCCACGAGGTTTGCGTCAAGCCACCCTTGCCAGTCCTGACCAACGGTCGAGACGCATTGCGGATACTTGCCGTAGACCGCCGCCGTCAGCCACTTTGGCCGCCTCACGCGCCGACGCGCGTCCGAGACGAAGGTCGTCACATATTGCGCAGCGTTCGCGGGTTTCTTCGTGCCGTCGCCCCAGCGCACGAAGTCGAGGTGGATGCCTGCGACCGCATACTTCGCCTGAATCTCGTCAATGGCGCGGAGCATAAACGCGCGCACCTCGGCATTCGCTGGGTCGAGGTAGTCGGTGAGCCCCCCCTTCACCGTGCGAAGCCGCCAGCCACGCCGTTCGTAGTCGGCGAGCGTCGCCGGTGTCGCGCGCGTCGCGCTCATCGCGAGCACCCAAGCGTGGACGCGAATGCCCGTCCCCTTCGCGGCTTCGAGGCACGCGGCGAGCTGATCGCCTTCTTGCTGATACGTTTTTGAGCGCGGCAGGACATCACTCGCGTAGTGCGCGAAGCCCGCGCCCGCCACATTGACGAAGAGGTCGGTGACATGCGCGTTTCGGAGAAGCGCCATTGTCCGCTTCCAGTTACCCGGATAAAGCCCGCAACCCGAATGATCCCAGACGGCGTGAATCTCGCCTGGGCGCGGCGTTTCCTTGATGGCGCGCGCGCGAAGATCCCCCTCCTTTTTCTTGACGCGCGCCTGATGCGCAGAAAGACTCCACGCCGAAGGATTGACCGAACCAACGAACGCGCCGAGCATCTGCGCTTTGAGGTCCTCGTCGCCGTCTGCGAGAAGAACATGCGTCATCCAATAGCCGCCTGCCGTCGCAATCCACGCGGCATCACCCGTCAGCGTTCCTGTTCGGTCGGCCCAGATTGCGAGCGTCCGACCCTTGCCCGCGATGGGCGCGGCACGAAGGAGCACCGTTGAGGTCTGGCGAATGGAAGTCGGAAGCCCCGCAGGTGTCTTCGACTGGAAGACCATTCGGCTCCACGCCCCCGCGTAGGGCGCGGATGTGTAGCCCAGGATCTTGACATCCATGAGCGCGGCGAGCTGCGGCGAGGAGGAGTGGAAGACGACGAGCTTGCCACCCGAGGCGCGGTACGCCTTCAAGGTCGCCATCTCGGCGGCCGTGGGCTTGTCGAAGCCGACGAGAAAGGCGAGTTTCTCGTCTTCGAGCGCGTCCTTCATCTCGCGCGGGGTGACGACGCGCGCGGCGACCTTCTCGTCACCGAGCCAACGTTGGATGTGTCGAGCGAGCGATGTGTAGTAGCCCGGGTCGTGCGCAACAACCGTGACGGCGAGAAGAAGCGAAGAGGCGAGCGTCATCGCGCCTCCTTCCGCGCGGCGAGCAAGTCGGGGCGCAAAGCCTCGGTGCGCCGTTGCGCCTCGGCGCGCCGCCACGCCTCAATCTTTCGATGGTCTCCGCTCAAAAGGACGTCGGGCACCTTCATGCCACGAAACGTCGCGGGATGCGTGTACTGCGGCGTCTCAAGAATCCCCTCCGCGCCAAAGCTCTCTGAAGCCGTTGCGGCCACCCCACCACCGAGCGCGCCCGGAAGAAGGCGAACGATCGCGTCCGTCATCGCGGCGGCGGCGATTTCGCCGCCCGTCATAACGAAGTCGCCAATCGAGTAGAAGTCGGTCGCGAGCGTTTCGCACCGCGCATCGAAGCCCTCGTAGTGGCCGCACATAAAAACGAGGTGGAGGTCTTCTTCCGCCGCGAGGCGCGCAAACGATTCGGCGTCGCGCTGCGTGAAGGTCTTTCCTGCGGGCGAGGTCATGACAACGCGCGTCGGTGTCTCGGCGGGGACTTTTGCGCGGCACGACTCGACGGCCGCAAACCATGGCTCACAGCGCATGAGCATCCCAGGCCCGCCACCATATGGCGCGTCGTCCGTCTTGCGCCAACGCCCAAGGCCGAAGTCCTTCAAGTCGACGACCGAGACGGTGCAGAGCCCCTTCTCAATGGCGCGCGCGACAATCGAGTGCGCGAAGAACCCCGCAAGCATCTCGGGCTGCACGCTGATGAGGTCGACCCGAAGCATACCAAAAAAGGCTACCCTTCGTGCTTTAGGTCGGCCGACCCCGTCACATCCTTCACGAGATGACCGTCCTTCATCACGAGGTGGCGCGTCGCGTAGGCCGCGATGTCATCTTCGTGTGTGACCATGACAATCGTGATGCCCTCGTGCGAAAGATCCGTGAAGAGGTTCATGATCTCGATCGAGCTCTTCGTGTCGAGGTTGCCCGTCGGCTCGTCGGCGAAAAGAACGGGCGGGTTATTCATGAGCGCGCGCGCAATCGCAACACGCTGCTGTTGGCCACCCGAAAGTTGCGCGGGCGTGTGCCCGATGCGCCCGCCGAGGCCGACGCGACGCAGAAGTTCAATCGCGCGCGTGCGACGCTTGGCGCGCGTCAGACGCCCGAGATAGAGATCTGGAAGCTCCACCTGCTCGACCGCGCGTGTGCGTGGCAGGAGGTTGAAGTTTTGGAAAACGAAGCCAAGCTTCTGGTTGCGGATGTGCGCAAGCTCGGTCGGCGTCCGCTTGGCGACCTCCGTCCCATCGAGGAGGTAGGAGCCCGACGTCGGCGTATCGAGGCAACCGAGAATGTTCAGCATCGTCGACTTGCCTGAACCCGACGCACCCATAATCGCAACGAACTCGCCCGACTCAATCGTCGTCGAAACGCCGTCTAGCGCGTGCACCGACTCGTCGCCAACCTGATAGGTCTTGCGAAGGTCGCGAATCTCGATGAGGTGTCCCATGTTACTTCTTCGGTTCAGGGGCTGTGCCAGATGTGCCGTGCTTCGGCGGCTTGGGCATGAACGGGTTGCTCGTCTCATCGCCCGACGAGGCGAGCGTCGAGGCCGTCTGGTAGCCGACGACCGCCTGCTTGCCAAGATACGCCTCGCCATCCTTCAGCTCGACGAATGAATCGTCGGTCACGCCCTCTTCAACAACGACAGGCGTGAGCTTCCCCATCTCGTCTGCGAACCAAATCTTGCGTCCCTGCGGAATCTCGCCCTCGGGGCGGTCCTCGTCCTTCGGGCGGAAGCGGAACGCCGCGGCGGAGACAACAATCGCGTTCTCCGCGCGTGCCGTCTCAATGGACAAGGTCGCCGTCATGCCCGGAAAGAGCATCTCGTCCGGGTTCTCGGCCTCAATGATGACGGGGTAGGTGACGACGTTATTCGTCGTCGTTGAGGCGAGTCGAATCTGACGCACCTTGCCCGTGAACTTGCGGCGGTAGGCGTCGGCCGTAAAAGTGACGACCTGTCCAACCTTGACGCTCCCGACATCCGCCTCGGGGATCGTTGCCTCAACCCAGACCGTCTGAAGATCCTCGGCGATCGTGAGGACAGGGACAGCGTTCATCGACGAGACGACCGTCTCGCCCTCCTCGACCTTGCGCGCGAGGACGA
>CAYNVE010000024.1:0-15162 GCA_964400635.1 uncultured Lentisphaeraceae bacterium | reverse complement strand
TTCTTCTCGTTCGTGGGGACAATCTGCGTCTGTCTGTTGCACATACCATGGCCGACGAACTCAGAACCGAAGAGGCTCTTCTGGGGCGTCATCCTCTCCGTCTGCCCGACGGCCCTCGCGTTCTTCTTCGCCTTCTCAGGCTATTTCCTCGCGCGCCACGAACAGGAGCCAGGCTGGTGGCGGAAGGCCGTCTGTAAGCGCGTCTTCTCGCTCGTCGTCCCCTATCTCATCTGGCTCCTGGCGTTCCTCTGCTTCTTCACGACCTTCGCGCATCCAGACTTCTCGTTCTTCCACGACGCGGACATTCCGAGCATCCTGGGTTTCGTCCCGTGGAATCCGCCGCGCCTCGTCCCGTATTGGTTCATGCGCTGCCTGTTCATCTTCGTTCTGATTAGTCCGCTCGTCGTGAAGGCGGTCGCGGCCGGGCGCGGCATCTGCCTGTTGGCGACGGCCGCCGCGCTCGACCTCGTCTACTGGGTGCTCGTCGCCCTGCAGGTCATTGGGATGGAGACGCCGATCATCGGCAGCTTCTTTTGGTACGGATTCAATCTCGACGGCTTCGTCTACTTCACGCTTGGCGTCTGCCTGGCGATGCGTCCGTTCCAGAAGCCGAGTGCGCGAACCATCCGCATCTGCGGATGCGTGGCGGCGTCCCTGGTCGTCGCGTATCTGGTCTGCTCTCGTTTCCCGTGGTGCCGTGCAGTCTCCCCATTCGCCTTCATCGCGCCGTTCCTGGCTGTCTTTCTCTGGGGCGTCCTGCCAGCGTGGCGGCTACCCGGCATTTTCCGCGGCGTCATGTTCCCAATCTACCTGCTGCATATCGTCATCCTCGAGACCTACTGCTATTATCGTGGTTGGAGCGGGAAGGGATATCCCGAATGTCTGCTGATCCTCTGTCTGATCTTCTTTCTCCCGATTCTCGTTTCTAAGGCACTCGGCCGGGTGGCGCCGAGACTCTCCGCGATTCTCTTCGGCGGGCGCTAGCGTGGAGAATCGGTTTTCAGCGGCATCCGCACACGAAAGTATGATAAAATAGTCTTTCTTATGAATGTCGTCTCTCTCGTCGGTCGCCCAAATACGGGCAAAAGCGCGCTCTTCAACCGCCTCGCGAAGAAGCGCGTCGCCATTGTCTTCGACCAACCGGGCGTGACGCGCGACCGTGTGACGCGCGAGGTCGATCTCCTCGACCGTAAGGTCATGCTCGTCGACACGGGCGGCATCGCCTTCGACAAGCACGTGACGCGCGATCCGCTCGATGACGAGACGCGCAGTCAGGCCGCCCTCGCCGTTGAGGACTCTGCCGTTTGCGTTATTGTCGTGGACGCACGCGAGGGCGTGACGCCGCTCGACGCCGAAGTCATCCAGCGCGTACGCGAGTCGGGCGTTCCTTGCCTCGTTGCGGCGAACAAGTGTGATACGGCGAATGACGACGACCGCGCGCTCGAGTTTGAGCGCTTTGGTCTGCCCGTCTTCGCGATCTCGGCCGAGCACGGGCGCGGTGTCGCCGCGCTCGTTGAGTCGGTCGTCCAACGCCTTCCGCCCGCCGAGGCGGACGAGAGCGCGATCCGTCCGTTGCGCGTGGCCGTTGTCGGCCGCCCGAACGCTGGAAAGAGTTCTTACATCAACCGCCTCTTGAACGCCCCGCGCGTCATCGTTTCGGAGATTGCGGGCACGACGCGCGATGCTGTCGAGGTGCCGTTTACGATCGGCTCAGGGCCCGAGGCGCGGCACTACATGCTCGTGGATACGGCGGGTATGAAGCCGCACACGAAGATGTCGAAGACATCGGTCGACAACTTCTCGCTCTTCCGCTCGGAGCAGGCGATTGAGGAGGCCGATGTCGTCATCCTCTTGCTCGACCCCGTCATGGGCCCGACGATCCAAGACAAGCGCATTGCGGGCAAGATTCTGGATGCGAACAAGGCTACGATTCTCATGCTCAACAAATGGGATCTCGCCCTCAAGAGCGGCATCACCGACGAGAAGAAGGCCGCCGAGGCCGTCCGCAAGATGATGCCGTTTCTCTCGTTCGCGCCGATTGTCTTCTGCTCGAATGCCTCGGGCTACAACATCCGCAAGACGGTTGAGGCGATTGATCGCGTCGCGGCCAACGCTTCCGTGAAATTGCCGACGGGCATTCTCAACCGCACGATTGAGACGGCAACAAAGAAGACGCTCTCGCCCATGATTCGCGGCAAGCGCCTGAAGGTCTACTATGGGCTTCAGGTCTCAACGAACCCACAGACGATTCGCCTTTTTGTGAACGACCCCGCGCTCGTGACGAACGCCTACCTCGCCTACATCGATCGGTCGATCCGCGCGCGCTTCGGCCTCGAGGGCGCGCCGCTGAGGATCTTCCTGAAGGCGCGTACGCGCAAAGAGATGAAATAGGCCATGCACCGCCTTCTCGTCGAGTCATCGCAGCTTGAAGAAGAGCGCCCCGCGCTGTCGAAGGAGGCGGCGCGGCATTTGCGCGTCGTGCGCCCGAAGGAGGGCGAGAGAGTTGAACTCTTCGATGGGCGCGGCAAGACGCGCCTCTTTCGCCTCGATGGTGGCGCGCTCCGCGCGGACGCGGATCTTCTCTTTTTTCCGCGCCCCGCCGCATCGCTCACGCTCTTCGCCTGCGTGACGAAGGGCGCGCGCTGGGACTGGACGATCGAGAAGGCGACGGAACTGGGCGCAACGCGCATTGTCCCCGTCTTAAGCGCGCGCACGATTGTGCGGCTTGAAGAAAGCGAACGCGAGGCGAAGCGCCTTCGCTGGCAGCGTGTCGCGGAGGAGGCGGCGCGCCAGTCCGATGCGAAGTATCTCCCTGAGATTCACGCGGCCGTCACATTTTCTGAGTCGCTTGCGCTCGTCCGCGAGACGACCGCGTTCGTTGGCGCGCTCACGACACCGCCGCCCCCAACGATGGGTGAGGCTCTCGCGTCGTTCGACTCCGCCTCGCGCGCGTCCGCTTCTCAGCCTTTCAATGTTTCCACAGTCATCGGCCCCGAAGGCGATTTTACGCGCGAGGAGCTTGCCGCGCTGCTCGAGATTGCGACGCCCGTCAGTTTTGGCTCGACGATTCTCCGCGCCGAGACGGCGGCCCTTTATGCGCTTTCGGTTCTTAAGGCGTATCTCGATGTACACGCTCGTTGAGATCTTTGAGTCCCTTCAGGGAGAGGGACGTAACACGGGGCGCCCATGCGTCTTCGTGCGTTTCGCCTCATGCAATCTTTCTTGCCCATGGTGCGATACGGACATCACGCCGCACGTCACGCTTTCGCTCGATGACCTCGTCGCGGAGGTGAAGACGTTTCGCGCGAAGAGCGTCATTCTGACGGGCGGCGAGCCGACGATTCAATCTGACATGCCCGCGCTCGTCGCCGCGCTTCACGACGCGGGCTACTGGATCGGCGTTGAGACGAACGGAACGAACGCGCCAACGTGGCTCGACGAGGTCGATTATGTCGCCTGCTCGCCCAAGGCGGAGTTTCCCGACGCGCTCCGCCTTCTCGCGGCCGACGAGGTGCGCATTGTTGCCTCGTCACCCGCCGTCCTTGATTTTGCGCGCGCCGTGCGCGAGAAGATTGCGGCGACCGATTATTACATCTCGCCCTGTGAACGCGATGGTCAAATTGACTTTGCGACCGCGAAGACGGTGCTCTCGCGCCTCGACGGCTTCTCGCTTTCTGTCCAGCTTCACAAGATTCTCGGCTTCCGATAATTTGGTATAATAGACTTCTTATGGCAGTAGACCGACTTGAAAGAATCAACTCGCTTTTGAAGCGCGTCATCGCAGAATCGATGTTCTCCGTTCTTCAGGGCGACAGCGTGGAACCTGGACGACTTACCGTCACGCAGGTCGCGTGCGGCAAGGATCTTCGCGACGCGACCGTGCGCGTCTCCGTCTTCGGCGACGAGGCGATGAAGACTGTCGCGATCCAGCACTTAAAGCACCACGCGCGCGACTTCCAGTCGATCATCAATCGTGAGGTGCGCCTCAAGTTTACGCCGCGCCTCACGTTTCAGCTTGACCGGAGCCTTGAGAAGGGCGACGAGGTGCTGGCGCTTCTCGACAAGATTGGCGCGGAGTCGAAGTAGCATGGCGAATCTCACGCAGCTTCGGATGCTCGAAGATTTAAACGGCATCCTCCTTGTTGATAAGCCAGAGGGAATCTCGTTCTCGACGGTTGTTAAGACGGTGAAGCGCAACTTCAACCTCGTCAAGGTCGGCCACGGCGGCTCGCTTGACACCTGGGCGTCGGGGCTTCTCGTCCTCCTGGTCAACGACGCGAATGCCTACGTCGACCGTGTCATGGGCGCGGACCGCGCGTACGCAGGCTCGTTTCGCCTCGGCGTCGCAACTTCGACGGGCGAGCGCTACGGGCGCGTCATCGGCGCGGAGGACGAGACGGCAACGGTTGCCTCGCTTCAGGCGAAAATCGATGAGGTTCTCCCGCAGTTTAAGGGCGATGTCTTTCAGGAAGAGATGCGTTTTTGCTCCGTTCGGCGCGACACTGCGGCGGAATACGAGGTCGTCGAGACGGGCGCGCACAAGCCGTTTCTCGCGCACGTGAGCAAGTGGGCTCTCAAGCCTGACGCGAATGACCCACGCGCGATGACCTTCACGCTTCTCGGCTCAAAGGGGCTTCTTCCGCGCGTTCTCGTCAACGACTTCGGCGCGGCACTCGGCTGCGGCGCGATGTTGACCGCGCTCCGTCGGACGTCTTGCGGCGCGCTTGATGTGAAGGACGCCATCTCGTTTCAGCGGCTTCTCGAAACGCCGATGCATGCGTTTGCCGCGCACGTCAGGCCCATCTCGTCGATTCTCCCGGACCATGGCTGAGACGCTGGCAGTCGGGTTCTTCGACGGCGTTCATCGCGGCCATCAGGCGATTCTCGCGGGCGCGACAGAAGTCCTCACGTTTCGCAACCATCCGCTTCAGGTTCTCGCGCCCGCGCGCGCGCCGCGCCTCATGATGACCTTTGAGGCGCGCGAAAAGGCGCTTCGCGCGCACGGCGCGCGCGCGGTGACGGCGCTCGACTTCACGCGCGAGTTAGCCGCGATGCCGCCCGAGGTGTTCGCGCGCGCGTATCTCGCGGAACGGGTTGTCCGTTGTGGCGCAAACTGGCACTTCGGCGCGGGCGGGAAGGGCGATGCCGCGTTCCTTCGCGCGCACGGCTATTCGGTTGAGGTTGTTCCCGCCGTCGCGTATGCGGGCGCGGTCATCTCGTCAACGCGCATCCGCGCCGCGCTCGAGGCGGGCGAAATCGAGGCGGCGAACGCGATGCTCTCGCGGCCGTTCTCCTTCTCGGGGGTGCGCTTTTGCGGGAAGGGGGAAGGCGCGCGCTTGGGCTTTCCGACAGTCAACGTGAGGCCAACGACGCTTTTTATTAAATTGCCGCTCGGGGTCTACGCCGTCACGGTCGCGGGCGCTCGCGCCGTTATGAACTTCGGCTGCGCGCCGACATTTGGCGCGAAGGCGTGGAATGAGCCTGTCGCTGAGATCCATTTTGTTGATCCTCTTCCATCGCGCCTCGACGAATGCGAGACGCTCGAAATGGATGTGTGCACGTTTCTTCGCCCCGAGCGACGGTTCGCCTCTCTCGACGATCTTCGCGCCGCCATCGCCGCCGACGTGGTCAAAGTCAGATCTGGTGGCTAGGAACCGTTTTTGCGGCTCATCTGCGGAAATTCCAAGCTTGACTCACATTTGCGGACGAGGCAAAATTTGGTATAATATACCCTCAAGATGGGGAAGCGGAAAGACATCATCATCTTGGGCGCGACTGGGTCGATTGGACGGAGCGCGGCTCAGGTCGTACGCGAGCACCCGGATGCGTTCCGGGTGGTGGCGGTTGCCGCGCTTCGCTCGCGCGAGGCCTGCCTTGCGCTCGCGCGCGAGTGGAATTGCCGCGCCTACGTGGGTGAGGATGCCGCCGTACGCGCGGTCGAAGAGAACGACGCCGACATCTGCCTCGTCGCGACGGTCGGCCTGAGCGGATTAAAGCCCACGCTCGCCGCCATCGAGAAGGGTATGGACATCGCCCTCGCGACGAAGGAGGTGATGGTCATGGCGGGCGAGCTCGTCACGCGCCGCGCCCGTGAGAAGGGCGTCCGCTTCCTGCCCGTGGATAGCGAGCATTCGGCCATTTTCCAGTGCCTGCGCGGCGCGTCACCCGATGAGATCGACCGCCTGATCCTCACCGCGTCGGGCGGTCCGTTTCTTGACGGCCCCACCGATCTTTCGCGCGTCACGGTCGAGGAGGCCTTGAATCATCCGCGTTGGAAGATGGGTCCTAAGGTGACAATCGATTCGGCGACGATGATGAACAAAGGCTTTGAGGTCATCGAGGCGCGCTGGCTCTTTAATGTCGGCTACGATCGAATTGATGTCGTGGTTCACCCCGAGTCGATCGTCCACTCGCTTGTCACGTTCACGGACGGCGCGACGATGGCGCAACTTTCGCCGCCCGATATGTGCGTCGCGATTCAGTATGCGCTTTCTGCGCCCGCGCGTCTCAAAAGCCCGCGCGCGCGACTTGACTTGCCTGCGCTTAAAAATCTCACGTTCCGCGCCCCAGACCCCGTCCGCTTCCCCGCGCTTCGTCTCGTCAAGGAGGCGCTCCGCCTCGGCGGCACGGCGCCCGCCGTTCTCGCGGCGGCCGACGAGTGGGCGGTCCAGGCGTTCCTCGATCGTCGTATTCCTTTTACGGGTATCGCCGACTCGGTTGAGCGCGCGCTTTCGTCCATTTCCATTTCCGCCGTCTCGTCGCTTGATGACATCCTTTCTGTGGCGCACGAGACGGCGGCCTTCCTTTCACACGTCTAGAAGAAAGTTCCATGTCGATTCTCCTCACCGTCTTTTACATCGTCCTCTGCGTCCTCCTCTTCGCCCTGGCGATTCTCATTCACGAGTTTGGTCACTTCATTGTCGCGCTAAAACTCGGAATGCGTGTCGATGCCTTTTCGATCGGCTTCGGCCCCGCCATTTGGAAGAAGAAGGTGAGGGGCGTTGAATATCGAATTTGCTGGATTCTGCTTGGCGGCTACGTCTCGCTTCCCGACCTTGATCCCGAGGGGACGAAGGTGATCGAAGGCGCGACGGATGAGAAGAGTGATGCCCCACGCGTGCACCTTCCCGCGTGGAAACAAATGGCGGTCGCCTTCGCGGGGCCTTTCATGAACATTGTCCTTGCGGTCGTCCTCGCCATGGTGCTTTCGCTGATTCCGAACGCGAGGTTCGGGACGCTTGCGCCGAAGATCGGCCACGTCCTCAAGGACGGGCCTGCCGCGAAGGCGGGCCTTCTGGCGGGCGACTTGGTTAAGTCCGTCGCGGGGCATCCCGTGGAGACGTGGTCGGAGATGCAGACCGAACTTCAGATTGCGGGCGGCAAGACGGTTGACTTCGTGGTCGCGCGCGGCGACGACGAACTGACGCTGCCTGTCACGCCTATGCGCAACGAGGTGACGGGCGCGTGGTATGTGATGGCGCTCAGCGAGACGAACACGACGGGCGCGGTCGCGTGGATGCCGGCGCGGAGTCCCTGGAAGCAGCTTGCGTGGGATGCGACTTCTATCTTCCGCGTCCTGAAGGGGCTCGTCACGCCGAAGGAGGTGAAGGCGACGGCGGGCGCGCTCGGTGGCCCCGTTCTTATTGCCGAGGGGCTCTACTGTCAGGTGCGCCGCGACCCGATTGACGGCCTCGGCTTTTTGCGCTTCCTCAACATGAACCTCGCAATTCTCAATCTTCTGCCGATCCCCGTCCTCGACGGCGGGCTTATCCTCTTTGCGCTCATCGCGCTCGTCTTCCGCCGCCGCGTCCCTGCTGCGGTCGTCAACCTCTCGTCGCTCCTCTTTATGGTGCTTCTGATGGGGCTTATGGGCATCCTTATTTTGCGCGACTCGTGGCGCAGCTACAAGATTCACACATTTGACCCGACGGTCGAGAGAGGGGCGGCAACCAATGTCACGCACAACGCGACTCGTTAACGTCGGCTCCGTCGCGATTGGCGGCGGCGCGCCGGTGAGCGTGCAGACCATGACGACGGCCGACCCGCACGATCGGGACGCGCTTGTCCGTCAGGTCGTGAGTTGCGCCGCGCACGGATGTGACTTAATTCGCCTCACCGTCCCCGATGTTGAGGCCGCGAAAGTTCTGGGCGAGGTCAAGAAGGTCTCTCCTATTCCGCTCGTTGCCGACATTCACTTTGACTATCGTTGCGCGCTCGCCGCCATCGAGGCGGGGACGGACGCGCTGAGGCTCAACCCCGGCAACATTGGCTCGCGCGATCGCGTGCAGGCCGTCGCGCGCGCGGCAAAGGCCAAGAAGATTCCGATTCGCATCGGTGTCAACGGCGGCAGTCTCGAGAAGGGCGAGACGCTCGTCTCGTCGGCGCTGAAGCATCTGAAATTGCTTGAGAACGAGGGCTTTTACGACGTCGTCATTTCTGCCAAGGCGTCGAACGTCGCCGCGACGCTCGCGACGTATCGCGAACTCGCCGAGAAAACAAACTGCCCGCTCCATCTCGGCGTCACCGAGGCGGGAACGCTCATTCCGGGCGCGGTTCGGAACTCGGTTGCGCTCGGTATTTTGCTTTCGGAAGGCATCGGCGATACGATTCGCGTCTCGCTCACGGCGAAGCCCGAGAAGGAGGTGAAAGTCGGCCTCGAGATTTTGCGTGCGCTCTCCCTGCGCGCGCCCGGGCCCGCCATCACGAGTTGCCCGACGTGCGGGCGCACGAAGGTCGATCTCTTCCGCGTCGCGAGTCAGGTTGAGGAAGCGTTGGAGACGCTCGCCAAAGATCATCCGCACCTTCCTTCTGTCGCCGTCATGGGCTGCGTCGTCAACGGGCCAGGCGAGGCGAAGGGCGCGGACATCGCGCTCTGCGGCGGTGATAAGTCGTTTGTCCTCTATGTGAAGGGCGAGGTCGTCGAGAAAGTGACCGAGGAAGAGGCGGTCGGAAAGGTGATCGAGCATGCGCTTCGTCTACGATAATCTTGCCGTTCTCCACGTCGCGCTCGTCGTCTCGCTGACGGCCTGGCTCTTCGGCGGCACGCAGAGCGACATTCTGCTCGCCTACTTGCCGTGGGCGTTTCTCCTCTCGTGCGAGGTTCTGCTCTTCTTCCCACAGAAGCGCGGTGGCGAGTCGACCTTTGAGGCGCGCGCACGCACGTGGGCCCACTTGAAGCGCGACCCGCTCCTCTACGTCTCGCTTGCGCTTCTCATCCTGCTTGCGATTCCGTTCGTCAACAACGGGCTCTGCCGAAGTTGCGACCGCGCGCTCGTCGCGGCAGGTTGCGCCGTTGAGCCACCAATCCCGTTCTTGCCGTTCTGCGTGAATCGCCTCCAACACCTCAATGTCTACCTTTGGTTCGCGACCGCGCTTTCTCTCGCGCTCGTTGTGCGCCATGCTCTAAGTCGGCGCGGCAAGCGGCTTCTCCTTGAACTCATCGTCTGGAACGGCTTTCTCCTCGCCGTCCTCGGTTTCGTACAGACGGTGACGGAAGCCCCAGGTCCTCTCTGGAAGCCGTTTACGAACGTCACCTCGGCCGGCACATTCTTCTCGACATTCGGCTACCCCAATATGGCGGGCGACTACTTCACAACGCTCTTCGCCGTCGCCATCGCGCTCTGGCGCCGCTCCGACGATGAGGCGTATGATCTCTACATCAACGACCGCAACGAATACGAGAAGCACCGCTCGTCGCGCTTCTTCCGCCGCCACTATCACCTCGTGCACGCGGCCATCTTCTTTTGCGCGGCCGTGAACACGCTCTCGCGCGCGGCGATGATTTTGGTCACCGTCCTCTCGGCCGTCTTCTTCGTCCACGCCTTTCTCTCGTTCGCGCGGCGGATGACGCTCGCCGATCGCGTCCGCAAGGGGACAATCGCGCTCGGGCTGACGGCACTCGTCGTCTTCTTTATGGTGCGCTCGGTGCCTGACAGCGTCCAGAGCGAGCTTGATACGCTCAACACCGATGCCGTCTTGACGCGCGTGACAGGCAAGGGTCAGTACCACGCGCGCGTCGCGACAGAGATTTGGAAGGACAACGTCCTCTTCGGTTGCGGCGGTTGGGGCTACAAGCACTTCTCGATCCCGAAGATGACGATCGAGGAGAGAAAGAATATCCAGTCAATCGGCGGCATCAATGTCCACAACGACTACCTCCAGTTCCTCGCCGAACACGGCCTCGTTGGCTTTGGCCTCATGGTTGCGGCCGTCATTCTTCTGCTCGTCCCCGTCGCGTCGGCGTGGCGGCAACTTTATCGGAACGTCCGCTTTGTGTCGGCCGAGTTCTTGCCCGCGCGCCCCGTCGCGCTCTTCGTCCTGCCCGCGAGCGTCTTCGCGATTTTAGCGGGGCTTCTCGCGACGCTCGTCCATTCCTTCGGCGACTGCCCCCTTCGCTCGGCGGCCGTCCTCGTCCTCTTTTTTGTTCTTTTGTCCGCGCTTCCCGGTTTTCTCCCGGGCGACGCGCAACCATCCGAGGAGAATCACCATCATGCTTCACGTTAACGAGAACTATTCGAAGATTAAACCCACCTACCTCTTTGCGGAAATTGCCCACCGCGTCGCCGCGCATCAGGCCGCCAACCCGAGCGCGAAGGTTATTCGCCTTGGCATTGGCGATGTCACCGAGCCGCTCGCGCCGTCGGTCATCGCCGCGATGCACAAGGCCGTCGATGACGAGGCTGGCAAGGGCGAGAAGTTCTACGGCTATGGGCCCGAGCAGGGCTACGCTTTTCTGCGCGAGAAGATTGCGACGGCCGACTTCAAGGCGTATGGCATTGACATCTCGGCAGACGAGATCCTCGTTTCGGACGGCGCGAAGTGCGACTGCGGCAACTTGCAGGAGCTTTTTGGGACGGACATCGTTGTCGCCGTCGGTGATCCCGTCTACCCTGTCTACGTCGATTCGAACGTGATGGCGGGCCGCCACGACATTCGACTTTTGCCCTGCACGAAGGAGAATCACTTCGTCCCAGGACCTAAGGGCTGTGAGGCCGACATCGTCTATCTCTGCTATCCGAACAACCCGACGGGCGCGGTCGCGACGAAGGCCGAGCTTCAGGCGTGGGTCGACTGGGCGAACACGCGCAAGGCGCTCATCGTCTTTGACGCCGCCTACGAGGCGTTCATCCGCACGCCGGGGATTCCGCATTCGATCTATGCGTGCGAGGGCGCGAAGACCTGCGCCATTGAGATTCGCTCGTTCTCAAAGACGGCCGGCTTCACGGGCATTCGCTGTGGCTACACGGTCGTCCCAGATGGGCTTGTCGCCTACACGGCGGACGGCAAAGCGACACCGCTTCGCCCGATGTGGACGCGCCGCCAGACGACGAAGTTCAACGGCGCGAGCTACGTTACACAGCGCGGCGCGGAGGCGGTCTACTCGCCCGAGGGGCGCGCCGAGACGAAGGCGACCATCGACTTCTATCTCGAGAACGCGAAGCTCATGAAGACGGCCTTGAAGGGGCTCGGCTACGATGTTACGGGCGGCGACGATTCGCCGTATCTCTGGGTGGATGTGAAGGGCGAGAGCTGGGCGTTTTTTGACAAACTCCTCAAAGAGGCGAACATCGTCACGACGCCAGGCGCGGGCTTTGGCGCGGCGGGCGAGGGCTTCATCCGCATCAGCGCGTTTAACTCGCGTGCGAACGTCGAGGAGGCGATCGCGCGCTTTAGCAAGGTTCTCTAAGGGGATTCTCGCGTCTAGGCGAAGAAAGGGGGCAGGGCCATGATGACGGTCTACAAGTGGGAGAACGGCGGTCTTCGCGAGACGTCCGAGTTCGCGCCGTCGTGTTGGATCAATCTTGTCGATCCGTCGACAACGGAACTCGAGGCCGTCCTTACGCATTCGCACGTGCCGCGCGACTTCCTCACCGACCCGCTCGACGCGGGCGAGAGACCGCGCTTTGACAACGAGGACGGCGCGACGCTTCTCATCGTCCATGTGCCGCGCCCGATTCCCTCGACGGACGAGGAGGAGGCGGTCGCGCCCTATCAGACGGTGCCTCTTGGCATCATCCTCTTCGCGCAAACGGTCATCACGGTGTGTAGCGCGCCGACGCCTGTCACGACGGCGTTTCTCGACCAGATCCGCCGCGTCTGCCCGCCCTCTGACACGTATCGCTTCGCCTTCCGCCTTCTCTGGCACGCGGGTGTTCTCTTCTTGCGCTACATCAACGATGTCCATTCTCGGACGAGCACCATCGAGGACGAACTACACGAGTCCATCTCGAACGTCGCCCTGCTCAAGCTCTTTCAGATTGAGAAGACGCTCGTCTACTTCACGACATCGCTGAAGGCCGACACGATCGCGCTCGCGCGCGCGAACACGGCGCGGCAGTTGACGCTCTCGGAGGACGACCGCGACTACCTCGAAGACGCGATGGTTGAATACCAGCAGGCTCTCGAGACGGCGACGATCCACGCGAACATCTTGAACGGAACGCTCGATACGTTCGCTTCGCTCATCAACAACAACTTGAACAACGTCATGAAGTATCTGACGGTTGCGACGATTTTCCTCGCCGTGCCGACGCTCGTCGCGTCGATCTACGGCATGAACTTGGAAACGTTGCCCTTCATGAAGAGTCCCTACTCGTTCGCAATCGTGATGGGTTTCTCGGCTGTTCTCGCGCTTCTCTTGGGCGTTGTCTTCTTTGTTCTCTCGCGTAACAGGAAGTTCTGATGAAGTGGGCCGTCTATAACCTCCTCTTCCTCGCCGTCTACCCGTTTCTTCTGCCGGGCTTTCTTTTGCGGATGCTTCGGCGCGGCGGTTATGCGAAGCGCTTTGCCGACCGCCTCGCGCTCTATCCGGACGGACTCTTCAAGCCAACGCCTTCTTGGCTCCGCAATCACGATGCGCCTGTGCGCGGCGATTCGTTCGCGCCCGTTTGGATTCACGCCGTCTCGGTCGGTGAGGTGCAGGTCGCGGGCCAGCTCATGCGCGAGTGGCGGCAAGTCGAGCCTCACGTCCGCTTCTGCTTCTCGACGACAAGCTCGACGGGGTGGAAGATGGCCGAGAAGGAAGTCGGGCCAAACGACACGCTCATCTACAATCCGCTCGACTTTCCGAACTTCGTCAAGAGTGCCTTGAAGACGGTGCGCCCGCGCGCAATCGTCTTAACGGAAAGTGAAATCTGGCCGAACTTCATCCGCCGCGCGAAGAAGGAGGGAATTCCGCTCTATCTCATCAACGCGCGCGTCTCCGACCGTAGCGCGCCACGCTATCGTCTTGCAAAGTGCTTCTTCGGCGATGTGTTTAAGTGCTTTAAAAAGATCTTCGCGCAGAGCGACCTTGATCGCGATCGTCTCGTCGCGGCGGGCGCGAGCGCAGAGACGGTCGAGGTGACGGGCTCATTCAAGTTTGATGTCGCGCATCGCAACGAGGCGAAGGAGCGCGAGATGCGAGACTGGATCGACGCGAACGGCGGCGCGGGGCGCATTCTGCTCGGCGGCTCAACGTGGCCAGGGGAAGATGAGATTCTACTTAAGATCTACAAGAAGATTGTCGCGGAAGATCCGAAGACGGATGTGCGCCTTGTCATCGCGCCGCGCCATTTTGAGAAGGCCGATGCGGTCGAGGCGAACATTCAGAAGGCGGGCTTCGCCTGCGTGAGGCGGTCAAGGGGCGAAAAGGGGAAAAAAGACAGAGCGGTCTTCTTGGCCGACACGACGGGCGAGCTGATGGGGCTTTATGGCATTGCCGACGTTGTCTTTGTCGGGAAGTCTCTTTGCGCGCACGGTTCGCAGAATATGATTGAGCCGTGCCTTTGCGGCAAACCGACATTCGTGGGACCCTACACCGAAAACTTCCGCCCCGTGATGAGTGATCTCCTCGCCGCCGACGCGATTGTGCAGGTCAAAAATGCCGAGGAATTGGAGGCGGGTATTGTTGGAATGTTTTCTCGCGCGCCTTCCGACACCTCCGTCCTCCGCGCTCAAGATATCGGCACACTCGGCGTTCGTGCTCGGGCGGCGGTGGAACGGCGGCGCGGTGTCGTTGCGAAATGCGTGTCCGAGATTCGGGGGTCAATCGGATGAAGAACATTGTCGCGATTCTCCTCCTCCTCGTGTGCGCTCTCGCAGGCTGTTCGCGTGAAGAGGCGCGCCCCGTCCGCAAGACATGCGCGATTGTGAAGGAGACGGTGCGTGGCATCTATCGGCTTGAGACGGCGACGACGGATGGTGCCGCGCCGCGCTTTGTTTCCCTCGACGTCGATGGTCTTTCGGCGCCCGCGCTCGAGGCGACGTTTCGCGCGTTCAAGAATCCTGCGGCCGTCCATCTCTGGATGCCGAGCGAAAAGAGTTGGATTTTAGTTGAGCACGCCTCGACGACGAACGCGGTGAGCCTCATCCTCGCGCTTGACGCTCTCGCCTCGGATGAGGCCTGCACGGTCTCGCTCGCGGATGTTCTCGCGAATTATGTGGGGACGCTTGCCGACGTGTTGCCCGCCTTTTCGTCAGACTTGAAGGGCGAGGTCGTCCCTGAGTGGTTCGTCCCTAAGGCGTTCGCGTCCTTCCCGTGGCTTTCGCCAGAAGGGCTTGATGACGATGTTCTTAAGGAGATTCAGCGCGAGGTCGGCGAACGCCAGCGCGTGCGACGAATCGTCCTCGAAGGCGCGATGGCGGCGCGGCAGGTGAAGAAGGAGGGCGACGAGGAGGGCGCGGTCGCCCTCTGGGGCGCGGCCTATCGCGAGAACCCGCGCGACGCGCTCCTTCTGGAGAGGCTGGAGATTCTTGAGCGGAACGCGAAGGGGTTTCTTGAAGTCGGCAAGGTTCTTCAGGCGATGAAGTGCTATGAGACGATGATTCTCATCCGCCCGAATGACCCCGTCGCCGTGCGCGCCTTTGGCCTCTGCCTCAGGAAGATTGGTCGCGACGACATGGCGAAGGTCATCCTCGCTCGCGCGGAGGCACTCGCGCTCTCAAACGCGACTCATTGCGCCCACGATTAGACGACGCCTCCGAACCGTCGTCGTGCTTGCGCGGCGGGGCGAAATTATGGTATAATTATGCGCAGTAGGAATAATTCCGCATTGGAATAATCTTGAACGAAAGGGCGAACCATGGAGTTTCTCGACCGCATTGAGGAAAAGGAGCGGCTGAATCGCTTTCTCGCGCTGCGCGAGGGCGCGGCGGCGTGTCTCTACGGACGTCGCCGCATCG
>CAYNVE010000023.1:0-15420 GCA_964400635.1 uncultured Lentisphaeraceae bacterium | reverse complement strand
GCGAAGATCGTCGTTCGGAACTACCTCGCCGAGTCGCTGAAGAACGAGGGGCTTCGCAGTGCGAACGATGTCTACTTAAAGGGCGACGTCACGCTTCAGAAGGGCCCCCTCCACGTGATTGTCGATACGATCTTCGGCAAGATTGATGCGATGAAAGAAAGCGACACGTGGATTGTCCAACTTCTCGGCAAGATCCTCTCTTTCGCGCTCTCGCTCGTCACGATGAACACGCAGCTCTATCTCTCGGAGACGTTCCGCACCGACAAGATCGTGCGCACCTCGGCGAGTGCCTATGTGGATACGCTAATCCCCTCAACAGTCTACGGCTTCTTCGGCGGCGACTACAGCCGCGCGATGATCCCCGCCTACGCGCCGCGCCTCGGTGGCGACGCGGCCGCCTACAACCGCCCGCTCGTCGAGGACGCGCGCGTGCGCGCCTACTGCCACATGCCGTCGATGGAGACGGCGACGCTCGCGCCGCCCACCTACATTCGTAAACTCACCCAGATTCCGCTTTTAAAGTCATGGCTGAAGGTCGGAGACTAGACGCGCGCACAACGATGCGCAAGACGCTCGTCACCCTCGCGGCGCTCGCGACGGTGTGTGGCATCGTCTTCGCGATGCGCACGGGCGTTCGCGCCCTTGTCGCGTCGTCGGGTCTCGTCTTGGGTACGTCCACGCCGCCTGTTGCGGAGCCAAACTACGCGCGCGCGCCTCGCCAGTATGACCTCGCCTCGCTCGTTCCCGAGGATCTTTACATCAACGCGGGCGGCATCGCGATCGAGCGTGACGCGCAGGTGATGCGCATGCCCTACGAGCAGGCGCTTGAGATCAGCGCGGCGGAGGCCGAGGCGGCTGGCTGGGAGCCATTTGTCCTGCCGCTCACGACGCGCTTTGCGAACGAGATGGCGGGTGGCGAGGTCTACTTAAGGCCCGACCGCACGCTCGTCTGCCGTTCGCACACGCCACTTAAAGACGGCACGACGCGCCGCGAGGATCTGCGCCTGCCGCTCGGTGACATCGCCGAAATTCGTCGTGATCTCACGCTCGATGAGATCGTCGCGCTGCGCGGCGAGAGGATCGGCGAGCGCCTGCCGAGCGTTCTGCGCGATGTCCTGCCGGGCCGAATCTTTTACACGCAACTGATGCCTCACCAAGACGGCGCGGGCTTCTTCGTCATCACGCTCTCGACATTCGCCGAGGACCTGGTGCGGCGCGAGGCCGTGAAGAGGCTCTGCGCGAACGGATGGACGCGCGATCGCGAGAACGCGCCTGGCGCGTGGCGGCTCGGCAATCTGACGGCGCTCTATGACGTGCGCGATCGAGGCGATGGCCTCGGCACGTTCACGACGGTGCGCTTTGCGGACGACGATGTCATTGTCAAACGAAAGGAAACGGAAGAATGAAAAGCTCGAATCAGACGAAGATCGCGGCCGTCGCGGCCGTGCTCGTGGCTCTCTTGGCGGTCATTGCCGTCAACAAATACGTGAAGTCGCGCACGACGGTTGCCGAGGCGCCGAAGGTGACGATTCTCGTTGCCTCCATGGAAATCAAGGAGGGCGCGGAGCTCGGCGCGGAGATGCTCGGTACGACGCAGATTCCGCTCGAGTCGCTCTCGAATGCGCACATCACGCTGCCGAATCCCGGCACGCCGACCTACGCGAAGGCGCTCGCTGACATCGAGGCGCAGCTCGGCGGTCGCCGCGTGAAGCGTTTCGTCGCGGCCGACACGCCGATCTTCTGGATGGATGTTGAGACCGAAGAAAAGACGCCGTTCGCCGAGTTGATCGCTGAGGGCAACCGCGCCGTCACGATGAGCGTCGATAGCGTCTCGTCCGTGAACGGCTTCATCCGCCCGGGGAGCCGCGTCGATGTCGTCCTCACGGCCTCGGAGGAGGCGCTCGGCCTCGTCACGGGTTCGTCGGCGGGTGGCTCGAAGCGTATCGTCTCATCGGTGATTCTCCAGAATGTGCCCGTCGTCGCCGTTGGCTCAAACTATGACCTCTCGGGCGCGACGTCGAGCTACGGCACCATCACGCTCAACTTGCCGACACGCGCGGCGATCCTCATGATTCAGGCGCGCGCGATGGGGCAGATTACATATCTTCTTCGAAACGTGCGCGACGGGAACACCGAGCGCGACCGTAACCTGCTCACGATTTCGCCGGGCGCGGCGTTCGGCGACGCGGTGCGGAGCTTCTAACCATGTGGCGGTGCCGAACACGGAGAAGAAGGTGTCATCAACAGGGGAAATGAACATATGAATGCAAGCAAAATGTTGACCGTTGCGCTGACGGCGGCGTGCGCCGCATCGGCTCTTTCCGCCGCGCCTTTGCGTCGGCTCGATGCGGTGACGCTCGTCGAAGGCTCCTCGTCGGAGATCGCGAGCGAGAACGCCGTCTCGTTGCGCAGTTCGAACGGCGCGGTCGTCTCGGTCGGCGCGCCCGACGGCAAGGTGGCGAGCGTCACCGCGCTCCAGATGGGGCAGGCCGAGATCACCTACTTTGACGCAATCGGTCCGCGCGCGACGCGGCCGGTGACGGTCGTGCCGACTTACTGGGGCGTCCTCAAGAAGTTCTTCGAGGACGATCCCGATGTTATGGTCGCCGTCTCGGGTGATCGCGTCATTCTCTCGGGCGTGACGGCGCAACCCGACACCCTTCGGCGCGCGCGTCAGGCGACGACCTTCGACGCGGCCGGTCGCATCGTCAACCAAGTCACGAGCTCAACATCGGCCGTCGCCGATCTCGTCGCGGAGTATTTGCGTGAGCTGGGGCGCACGAACATTACCGTCACGGCTGTCGGGCGCGAGATCTGCCTCTCGGGGCGGCTTTACGATGCCGAGTCAATCAAGGGAATCGGCGCGCGCGTGAAGGAGTTTCTTAAAGACTTCGATGGCATCGGCGTCAACACCGATGGCCTCAAGGTCATTAAACAGCGCATCACGCTCGCGATTGAACTTCTTCAGTACGACACGAACAAGGCGCGCAACCTCGGCCTCAAGACGCCCGATCAGGTGACGGGTGTCTTTGATAACACTTTCAACTACTCGAGTTATTCGGACACGGGCGACAGCCATTCCTTCGTGTCGTCTCTCGGCGTTGATGATGTCAAAGTCACGGTGAACCTCCTTAAGCACAACGATGCCGCGAAGACGCTCTATCACACGACGCTCTCGACGCAGTCGGGCGAGGAGGCCGAGTTCCAGAACGGCGGCACGATTCACCGCAACACGTCGGGCGCCTACACCTCCGATCTCAAGGAAATTGAGTACGGCTTCATCGTGAAGGCCAAGCCCGTCATCATCGATGCCGAGACAATGACGCTTGATATTGCGCTCGACAACAAGTCGCCGACGGGGACGATTGGCGACACGACGAAAGATATTGACGTGAAGCGCTACCAGACGCGCTCGAAATACGTCGTCCGCCCGGGCGAGTCGATTGCGCTCTCGGGCTTTAACGAGGTGCAGGAGAGTGAGGGCAAGGATGGAACGCCCTTCCTCTCGCGCATCCCGCTCTTAGGAAGGCTCTTCCAGAGCGTCAGCACATCGTCCGCGAGCACCGAGATGGCGCTTGTCGTGACGGTCAACTGGGTGACGGAAGACGAGACGGCCGCCGCGAACGAGGTGCGTCGCCACTTCACCGAGAAGAAGACCGAAGTCGAGGCACCCTAAAAATGAGACCGCTTGTCTTTACGCGCGCGTCGCAGCGCTTCGCGACGCTGACGCCGCAGGAGGGGAAGGTCGAGACCTTCGCGCTCGGCGCGGCGGGCTCGTGTGACGTCGTCCTCGGCTCGGAGTGGCATCTCGCCCCTGAACAACTCTCCTTCATGCCTCTGGGGGGCGTCTGGTGGGTTGAGAACCTCGACCCCGCGAAGAACGCGCTTTCCGTTGACGGCGTTGAGACGGTGAAGGCCCCCATCGCGCGCCACTCGGATCTCGTTATCGGCACGTTCGCGTTCTCGGTTGACTGCGAGACGGGCTCGGATGTGAAGTCGCGCCGCGAGGTCGCGGGTGACATCCTCTATGCGCACGCGCTCGCTGCGCTTTCGCGCGACATGAAAGGCGACGTCTCGAATGCGCCCGACGAAATCGAGAAGCGCGTTGAGGCCTCGCTTGACGAGATTCTCGCGCAGAACCTCCCCGAACTCGCGGGCTTTTCGGCGGAAGACCTCGCCGCTCTCCGCCGCGAGACGATTGAGGACATGCTCGGGCTCGGCCCCTTGGAGCCGCTCATTGCCGACGACTCCATCACCGAGATTATGGTGACGGACTTTTCGCACACCTACGTGGAGCGCAAGGGCAAGGTGCAACTCTCGGGGCGCAAGTTCCGCGACCCGCAGCACTTGATCCGCGTCATCGAGCGTATCGTCAACCGCGTCGGTCGCCGCATCGACGAGTCAAGCCCGCTCGTGGACGCGCGCCTTGCGGATGGAAGCCGCGTGAACGCCGTCATCCCGCCCATCACGCCCGATGGCGCGTGCCTCACCATCCGTAAGTTCGGCAAGTCGCTCTTCACGCTTGAGAAACTCGTCTCATTCGGTTCAATGTCGGAGGCGATGGCGAAATTCATCGACGCCTGCGTGCGTCTCAGGAAGAACATCGTCGTCTCGGGCGGCACGGGTTCGGGCAAGACATCGCTCTTGAACGCCATCTCGCTCTGCATCGGCTCGGGCGAACGCATCATCACGGTCGAGGACTCACTTGAATTGAAGCTTCAGCAGCAGCACGTCGTCCGTATGGAGGCGCGCCCCGCGAACACGGAGGGCAAGGGCGAGGTGTCGATTCGTCGGCTCGTGAAGAACTGCCTGCGTATGCGCCCTGACCGCATCGTCGTCGGCGAATGCCGCGGCGGCGAAGCCCTCGACATGCTTCAGGCGATGAACACGGGCCACGATGGCTCCTTGACGACGATTCACGCGAACACGCCGCGCGACACCGTTGCGCGCTTGGAGACGCTCTGCCTCATGGCCGGCATGGAGATACCGCTTTCCGCCATCCGCGCCCAGATCGCCTCGGCCGTCTCGATCATCGTCCAGACCGCGCGTCTTTCGGACGGCTCGCGCAAGACGATTGAGATTGCGGAGGTGACGGGGCTTGATGAGAAGGGCGACGCAAAACTGCGAACCCTTTTCACGTTCAAGCGCGAGGGCGTTGATCCCGTGACGCGCAAGGTCTTAGGCCACCACATCGCCGTCGCGAAGCCGACCTTCTTCGATGACTTTAAACTGCGCGGCGTCGATCTCGACGAGCATGTCTTCGACGGCGCGGTGGAGGACGCGAAGGGAGGCTGTGCGTGATGCCGAGTTTGGATGTCTTCGTCCTCGCGTGCGCGTCTCTCGCCTTCAGCGTCCTCGTGGGCTTTCTCGTCTCGCGCCTTCTCGCCCGTCACGCGCAGACGCGCGGCGATGCGGTCGAGCGTCTCGCCACCACGCGCGCGCGCGGCACGGTGTCGAAGCGTCGGATGGCGGAGATCCGCGAGGGGCTTCCCGATGCGCTCGACATGATTGCGAACTCACTCTCGGCGGGGCTTACGCTGCCGCAGGCCATCTTGCGCAACCTTGAGCGCTTTCCGCGCGGTGTGGACGAGGAGATGGCGCGAGTTCTCTACGACACGCGCCTCGGCTTCTCGATCGGCGGCGCGTTTGAGAACCTCGCGCGCCGTGTGCCGACGAACGATGTGCGCATGCTCGCGATCGCCTCGAAGATTGGTGTTACGCACGGCGGCCGCCTTCACGAGAATTACCGCGCGCTCTCGGCGATGCTCCGCGACAATCTGACATTCGCGCGCGAGCTCAAGGCGATGACGACGGAAGGGCGCATGCAGGCGCTCGTCATGAGCGCGCTCCCGGCCGTCCTCTTGCTCATTTTTGCCGTCATCCGCCGCGAACTCATCGCCCCGCTCTTCACGACGGGGATGGGGCTTGCGACGCTGGCCGTGCTCATTGCGATGCAGGTCCTCGCGTATCTCTGGATTCGGAAGATCGTCTCAATTGAGGTGTAGACATGATGACGGACTTCGATCTTTTGGTGGCCTTTCTGGCGGCGGCGCTTGGCGCGGGCATCCTCGCGTTTCTGCTCGTTCGCTCCCTCTTCGGTGTCAAGAGCCGGATCGGCGCCGCCGACACGACCTCGATTCGCTTTCTGCTCACGCCGTTCGTCGGCTGGGTGTCGCGCCGTCGCCGCCTCAATCGCGAGACGGACGAGAAGGTCGCGCGCTATGAGAAGGACATTCTACGTGCGGGCGGCCGCTTCCTCGGCGGCGCGGATGCGTGCGAGGTCTACGCGGCGCGGTTCGTTCTGCCCGTGCTCGCGATGATCCTCGCGGTCGTTCTTGCCGCGATTCTGCGCCCGTTCGCAGGGATGATTCTTCTTGTCGGCGTTGTCTTCGCGGCACTTCTCTACCTCTGGCCGGAGCAGGCCTTGCGCGACATGGCCGAGAAGCGCACGAATCGCTTTACGCGCGAGTTGCCGCCCGCCCTAGACGTCATGTGTCTCGTCACCCAGTCGGGCGGCGATCTCTCGGGCGCGATTCAGGGCGTCATCGATGTCACGCCGCCCGGTCCCGTGCGCGAGGAACTTTGCCGCGCGATGG
This sequence comes from uncultured Lentisphaeraceae bacterium, assembly GCA_964400635.1. Taxonomy (GTDB): domain Bacteria; phylum Verrucomicrobiota; class Kiritimatiellia; order RFP12; family UBA1067; genus UBA1067. Next base: position 8,824 of record CAYNVE010000023.1, on the reverse strand, counting down.
GCGAGGTCGCGATTGGCGCGTCGCTTGCGCAGGCCTTGAATCACATCGCCGACCGCATCGACACGCCCGACGCGACAGCCGTCTTCTCGACGCTCGCGCAAGCTCTTGAGATGGGGACGAGTGTCGGCGACAATCTGGGCGCGGCGGCCGCGCTCATCCGCAAGAACGCGCGCATTCGTGCGCAGGAGAAGGCGCAGAAGGCTGTCGTCGCGATGACCTTCCCGCTTCTCTTGCTGATTTTGCCGGGCGTCTTCATTGTCCTTTTCGCGCCGCTCGTCATCCAATATGTCACGAGGTAGCTTATGAATCAAAACGATAGACCTTCTCTTGTTCCGACGCTCGCGACGACGAGCGCGCTCATCTGGTCGCTCGTGCTCGTCGGCGCGTTTCTCGCCGCGCTGGCGTCCTACACGGCCATCGACCACTTGCTCGATGTTCTGCGCATCCATGAGACCGCGCACCCGACGAGCGTTAAGACGGCATTCTACGAGACGGAGATCCCCGCCGGCTGGGCGTACTACACGCTCGACGGAAACGACCTTCGCATGTACAAGGATGTGTTTCAGCGCGAGCCCCTCGTTTGCTATTCGGTGCGGCAAGACCCCTCCTTCCGCTACCGTGCGCTCGACCTCAACCCCGCGCTCACGGCGCGCCGCCTCACGGACCATCTTGTCGCGCTCGGCCTCTCAACCGAGTCCAACGAGACGGCGCGCGTCATTGCGACGGACGTCGTGCAAGTGGATCCGAATGTTTCGGCCGTCCGCGCCCAGTTCGAGTGCGGGCGTCTCGCGGGCGAGTCGCTCTACTTCATCCTCGACGATGTCGCCTACCAGGTGACGGGGCTCTGGGACTGGGGGGATCGCGCGAGCGCGCGCGAGATTCGCCGCCGCCTCGAGTATATGTTCGACATGGACAAGCTTCTCGATTGGAAGTCGTCTTACGCGCGCCCCGTCATCGACTCGGCGCGGCTCTCGGCCGAGGAGCATCAGCGCGTCCACGAGCTCGCTGGCAACGAGCGCGCGATGTGGGAACTTTTCGCGACACGCAGTGAAACGGAGCCCGAGTCTGTCCTTGCGGCAATCGTCCACTTTCGTAAGCTCATCCTTCTCTTGGCCTCTATTCGCGAAGAGCGGGAGTTGTGCGAAAGCGCGGCGTATGAGCGGTACGAGCGGCTTCTCGAGGCGCGCAAGGCCGAGCGTACGTCGTGGCTCCTGCTCTTGGACAAGTATCGGAGCCTCGGCGACTTGCCGCGCGCCATCCAACAGGCGGATCACATCGCGCGGCATGCGGTGCTCGACGACGAGGCTCTCTTGCGGCAGAGTGCCTTGCGCGTGAAGCGAGAGTTGGAGGCTCAGAAGGCCCAGAAGGAGGGTGCGCAATGAAGGAACGGCTTTTCATTCTGACATCGGCGGGCGAGACGGTGCTCACGCGCGATCTCGCGGAAGAGAAGGGACCTCTCCTCGTCGTCGTGACGGCGGGTGCGGTCGCGCTTAAAGGCGACGCGAAGGCTGGGGACGATGTCCTCGGCGCGCTCGTGCGCGATGACGACGGCTGGTCGCTCGCCTCGGCGAAGGCGGAGGCCGAGGTCATCTCGGGGCCTAAGCGCGCCAATCGTCTGCCGCTTCTCGCTGGCCAGCCACTCCTCCTCGGCGGTTTTGTCTTCAAGATTGAGGGCGAGAGCACCCAGTCGGGGCGCGTCCTCCTTTGGCGCGTCGGCGCGTCGCCCGTTGCCGCCGATAGCATCATCGCGGGTCGCAACGCCGTCGTCTATGACGTGTCATCGCGCCGCGCGGCCGTCAACCCCGCGCTTGAGGAGAATGTCCTCTTTGAGTTCTACCCCGATGGCGAGGGCATTGAGGTCGTCTCTCGCGCGGGCGAGCATCTCGCCGTCGGCCCAAACGAGGTCTTCGAGGTCGGTGACTTCCGCGCGCTCGTCCTCTCGCACGCGGATGCGACGGAGGCGATGAAATCGCGCAATCCTTTCGCGTGGCCATCGCGCCGCGCGCGCCGCCTTCTGGTTACGTCGCTGGCGACGATTCTCGGCATCCTCGTCGTCGCGGGGTTCGTCAATCGGAGCGCGTCCTCGCTTGAGGATCTCGCGACGCGCCGCGCGCGCATCGCGCAGAAGGTCGATGCCAAGGCGCATCTCGACATTGACGTCCTTGATGACGAGAAGTATCTCTTCCTCTTCACGTTCTACCGCGACTTGCCGCTCATTTTGCAGGCCGAGGAGGCGCTCGCGACACGCGACCTCGTCAAGCGCATCGATGACCTCGCGGATCGCGAGGACTTGCGTCCGATTCGGACGCTCCTTGAGGCGGTTATCAAGTGCCAGCGTGGCATTGCGTCCGACCGTTGGTCGCTTATTGAGGAGGTCTTGAAGGAGGTCCCCCGTTCGCTCTTTGAGACATACGGCGCGGATAGCTTCTACGATGACATCCTTGAGATCGATGATCTCGTCCGACAGTCGCTCCCCGACATCGTCATCAAGGCGACGGCCTATGGGCACGAGGATGTCGCGTCGCTCTACTTAAGCATCGAGACGGCGCTCGCGAACCTGAATGACAACCGCTTCCGCACGGTGGCGGGGCTTGAGGCGTTCGTGACGGACGTTCAGACGAACATCTCGTATCTGCGCGAATATATTGACGCGCGCAACGCCCTGCTCGGCACGTCCACACAGTCGCCCGTTGAGACGGCCCAGGCGATCGCCGCCGTGACGCGGACGCTCGCGACGATTGAGTCGGTGCTCGTGGGCTCCGAGGGACTCTCGGGCTATGCCCCGCTCATCACGCGCGAGAAGGCCCTTTTGAAAGATCGCCTCGCCGCGTGGGTGGCGCGACCAGGCCTTGCGGGTGCGACGGTCGATCTCGCGGAGGTCGTGGGCGTCGAGGAGGAGGTGCTCGAGAGTTGGCGTCAGAAGGCCGTCGAGGCGCGGCGCGCCGCGAATGAGCGCGTGCGCCGGCTCTACCGCGCGTATCGTCTTTCGTCGCGCGAGGACGCGGCGAAGGCGCGCGCGATCTTGGACGAGATTGTCGAGCAGACGCAGGATGACGACGAGAGCCCATTCGCGGACTGGGCGCGGCGCGAGCGCGTGAAGCGCGGCTTTGTGGCGGCGGACGGCGCGGAAAAGAATGCTGAAGAAGGAGGACAGGAAAAATGATTCGCAAGGTCTGTATTCTTTTAGTCGCCCTCATTGCGGCGATGATCATCTTGAAGCTCGCGCTTTTGTCGGGCGGGAAGGGGACGGAGGTTAAGTCCGCACCCTCGGTCATGCGTGCGGAGGACGCGAAGTCGGATCTCGCGCCGACGGTCTACTACACGCGCTGGGTGCCGTATGCGGTCGAGAACGACGTCACGCATCGCAACGGCTACATCTTGGACCTCGTGCGCGCGATTTTTCCGAAGGCGCGTTTCGTGCGCGTCTTCCAGGATATGCACGAGGTCGAGCGGGCGATCGAGCGCGACCCAGACGGCGTGAGCGTCATGTATGGCGATCACCCCGTCTTCGCGGCCTACGAGAAGGCACCGACGCCGCTCCACGAGATTGATATGGTTGTCTACACGCTGCGCACGAACGACTGGCGCTACGCCTCGACGCTCGATTCGCTCGCGCAACTGCGTCTCGGTTTCACGGAGGACTACCTCGACGTGAAAATTTTGCGTACCCTTCTTGAGAAGCACCCCGACCGCGTGCGCGTTTACCATGCGGGCGAGACGAACTTCGATAACATCGCCGCCGAGGTTCTCGCGGGGCGGATCGACGCCTTCGCCGTCTCGCTCGGCAACGCCGCCGATTCGCGGCAGGTCGGCATGGCGGCCGAGCGTATGCTCGACTTCCGTCAGTCGAAGCCGATTGGCAAGGGCGACCCGCTCTTCATTCCGTCAAACCGCGACCCCGCGCGCGCGAAGCGCCTCATTGAGGACTATGAGCGGGGGCTGCGGCTCGTTGAGCGGACGGGCGAACTTCGCCGTCTGCGCGAATACTACGGCATGCCCTAGGGCGCGCCCAAGAGACTAGAGCAGAACAAAGCCGGCGGCGAAGTAGGCGAGAAGTGAAATCGCGCCCGCGACGAGCGCGTAGGGAATCTGCGTCATGACGTGATTCATGTGCTTGCACTGCGCGCCTGCCGAAGAGAGAATCGTCGTGTCGGCAATCGGTGAGCAGTGGTCGCCCATGACGCTACCCGCGAGCGTGGCCGCGAGCGTGAGGACGGCGGCGGACGGCTCGATGGCCTCGCAGACGCTCATGCCAATCGGCACGAGGATGCCGATCGCGCCCCAGCTCGCGCCCGTCGCGAATGCGAAGAGCGCGGCCGTCACGAACATCGCCGCGGGCAGGCAGACGAGCGAGAGGTTGGCGCGCACGAGGAGCGAGGCGATATACCGACCCGTTCCCAGCAGGTCGTTGCACACGGCCGAGATGCCCCAAGCGAGCGCGAGGAGAACGAGCGCGGGGACCATTGTCTTGATGCCGAAGAGCGTCGCCGCCGCGAACTGGTGGTAGTCGAGCACCTTGCGCGGCACGAGGAAGAGGAACGTGAAGATGAGCGAGAGGAGTGAGGCGAGCGCGAGCGCGACACCTGCGTCATTATGCATGAGGAGCCACGCCGCCGAGCCGATGAGGACGATAATGGGCAGGACGAGGTCGATGACGCGCCCGCGTGCGGAGACGGGCATCGGCTCAAGGCCCGCGCGCATGACGACCTCCGCGCCGACATCGTGGTGGCTGTGGGTCGTGCGCTCCATGCGCTTCATAAGGCCGATGTCAAGGCGGTGGCCGAAGGCGACGCCGAAGAGGATGACGAGCGAGAGGATCGCGTAGAAGTTGAGTGGCGCGGCGGCGAGGTAGGTGTGGAGGCCGTCCTTTTGCATGCCTTCGGGGAGACACGAGATGACGTAGGCTGCCCATGACGAGATCGGCGAGAGGATGCAGACGGGCGCGGCCGTCGTATCAATGAAGTAGGCGAGTTTCGCGCGCGAGATCTTGAACTTGTCGGTGACGGGGCGCATGACCGTGCCGACGGTGAGGCAGTTAAAGTAGTCGTCGATGAAGATGATGAGGCCCATCACGATTGTCATGAGGTTCACGGCCGTCTCGCTCTTGAGCCGCTTGAACGCCCATTCGCCGTAGGCGCGCGCGCCGCCCGCGCGCGTGACGACTGAAACGAGCGCGCCGAGGAGGCAGAGGAAGAGCACCATCGGCATATTTTCGGCCGTCTTGCCGCCGATCAAGTCAATGATCGTTTTGAATGCCGCGAGGCATCCCGCGTGCGTCATGTAGGCGTGGATCGCCGCGCCAGAGAAGATGGCGGCGAAGAGGGACAAGACGATTTCGCGCGTCAAAAGCGCGAGTACGATTGCCACGAGGGGCGGGACGAGCGACAGAAGGCCGTAGGTGTCCATAAGTCTTGATATTATACTCTTTATTTTGACGGAGAAGGGGCGGAATTTGCGCGGCAAACTTTTTCGCCGCCGAGGGGCGATTCTTTGCTATAATGAGTAGACAATGAAACGTCTTGTCCTCTTTCTTTTGACGAACCTCGCCGTCATGGCGATGCTCGCCATCATCACATCTCTCCTATGCCTCTTTCTCGGCACGTCCATCGCCGAGATCGTGGGGCCCGACTGGGCGTCTTTGCTCATCATCGCCTTCGTCTACGGTTTTCTCGGCGCGTTCATCTCGCTGCTCCTCTCAAAGCCGATTGCGAAGTTCTCCTGCGGCGCGCGCACGATCGATGGCCACGAGGGTGAGACCGAGCGCTGGCTCGTCGCGACCGTCGAGGATCTCGCGCTCAAGGCGGGCGTTCGCACGCCGGAGGTTGCGATCTACGAGGGCGCGGCCAACGCCTTCGCGACGGGCGCGTTTAAGAACCATGCGCTCGTCGCCGTCTCGACGGACATTCTTCGCCAGATGTCGAAGGAGGAACTGCGCGCCGTTCTCGGCCATGAGATGAGCCACGTCGCGAACGGCGACATGGTGACGCTGACGCTCGTGCAGGGTGTCCTCAACGCCTTCGTCATTGTTGTCTCTCGCGCGCTCGCCTCGATCCTGTCAAACGTGGGCAAGGGTGAGGGCTCGCGTCGCCGCGGCGATTCGTTCCTCTACTATCCGCTCGTCATCCTCTTCCAGCTCGTTCTCGGCGTTCTCGCCTCGCTCGTCGTCTTCTGGTTCTCGCGCCGCCGTGAATACGCGGCTGATGCGGGGTCGGCAAAACTGCTCGGCTCGCCCATGCCCATGATCGCCGCCCTGCGTCGCCTCGGGAATCTCAAGCCCGGTGTCCTCCCCGACTCGCTTTGCGCGATGGGCATTGTCGAGAGCAAGAAGACATCGATCTGGTCGACGCATCCCTCGCTCGCGGATCGCATCGCCGCGCTTCAGGCTTATTCGCCTTTTTGATCGCATTTTTTCGGTTTATACAGAACTCAAGGAGATACAAGAAAAATGAAACATTCGGCTCTTTCGTGCGCCCTCGCGCTCTCGCTTCTCGTCGGCCCCGCTTTCGGCGCGGCCGTCCCGTCCGATCAGGCGCAGCACTTCCTCGACCTCGAGGTCGTCGCCATCGTTCACTTCGGCCTCAATACCTTCGCCGACAAGGAGTGGGGCTACGGCGATACGCCCGCGTCCATCTTCAACCCGACGAAGCTCGATGCGAAGCAGTGGGTCGAGGCCGCCAAGGCGGGCGGCATCCGCCGCATCATCCTCGTCTGCAAGCACCACGATGGCTTCTGCCTTTGGCCGAGCAAGCTCAACGCCGACTACACGGTCGCGAATACGCCGTGGCGCGGTGGCAAGGGCGACCTCGTTAAAGAAGTGCGCGAGGCGACGCATGCGGCGGGGCTTGAGTTCGCCGCCTACCTCTCGCCGTGGGATCGCCACCATGCGGAATACGCGCGCGACGGCTACGTCAAGTATTTCCATGCGCAGTGGGCCGACCTCATGGACAACTACGGGCCGATTACCGAAATCTGGCTCGACGGCGCGAACGGCGGCGACGGCTGGTACGGCGGCGCGAAGGAGCACCGCACGCTGCCGGGCGGGGCTGAAAACTATTACCAGTCGCGCAAGCTTCTGGAGACACTCTACCGCAAGAGCCGCCTCGCCGTCGCCTTCACGGGCACGGCCACCGACCGCACGGTGACATGGCCTGGCAACGAGCGTGGCATCGTCGCCGAGGACTACAACTTCTACCAGTCGCACGGCAGTGAGAGCTTCTTCTGCCCGCCCGAGGCCGACACGCCGCTTCGGAACCGCTGGTTCTGGCATAAGAACGACCGCGCGAAGTCGCTTCAGGAATTGACCGATCGCTACTTTGAGTCTGTTGGTCGCGGTGGCGTCCTTGACTTGGGTCTTGCGCCGAACACGGACGGCCTCCTCGATGACGGCGATGTCCAGCGCCTGCGCGAGTTCGGCGCCTACGTGCGTGCGTTCAACGCGAAGGATGTTGCCGAGGGCGCGAAGTTCTCCGTTGAAGACAACGGCATGACGCTTGTTTTGACGATGCCGAAGGCGCGCACGTTCAGCGCGGTCGACTTCCGCGAGAATCTGAAGAAGGGCGGCATGCGTATCGGCGCGTGGCGTGTCGAGGCCGACGGCAAGGTGATCGCGAAGGGTCCGAAGGTCGGCAACCGTCGCATCGCGCGCTTTGATAGTGTGACGGCGAAGGTCGTGAAGCTTTTCATTGAGAAGGCTGACGGTAAGCCGGCGATCTCGTCCTTCGCGCTGCGCGTCGTTCCGAAGGTCTCGGACTTTGAAGGCGCGACGATCGAGCCCGCGGATGAGACACCGCGCTACCCGCGCAAGCGCATCTCGTTCTCGCGCGAGAAGAAGTCGATTCTCGTCGCCGAATTTAAGAAGGGCGCGATGCTGGAGGGCTTCGACTATGAGCCGCAGAAGAATGGCTTCTCGGGCATGACGTCGGGCTACGTCGCCTCGGTCAGCACGGACGGCAAGTCGTGGCGCGTCGTCTCGGAGGGTGAGTTCGGCAACTTGAGGGCGAACCCCGTCGTGCAGACGATCCGCTTCCCGCCCGTGAAGGCGCGCTTCCTCAAGATTGAGGGCACGAAAGCGATCGAGGGGTCGAGCGACCTGAAGCCAGCGCAGATTCATCCAGTCGCGCGCTAAGGGAGCGAGGCGATGAAGAAGCGCGCGGTCGAGATTCTGCTCGTGAAGGCGACTTTGACGGGGGTGCCCGAGAGACGCCTCATCAAGAGCCGCAACTTAGGCGCGGTCGATCTCGTCTGGCCGCGGACGGGTGTTGCGCGCAAGTCGGCCGCGCGCGAGATGGTCTTTCGGAAGGGCGTCGCGGACTTCACGTTGGAGGCGTGGACGAAGCGCATCCTCTTCCGCGAAGAGGTCGAGGGTCGCTGCGGGCTTGCCGTGACGGTCACGGAGCCGGTGAGCGTTCAGAAGGCGCGCCGCTTCTTGCGGCTCACGGCGAAGTATGCGCTCAAGATGGGCGCGGACTTCATGGAGAAGGCGATGGTCGGCTACGTGGATGTCGCGTCCGCGCCGCTTGACGCGATGGCGCAGATGGTCGGCGAGAAAGATACGCCTGAGGCCATTGCGCAAGGCGTCCTTGACCTTGACGAGCTGCCTGCCGACGGCGAGACGCGTGAAATCGTCGTGCCGCTCTTCCGCCCCTCAACGGGCCGCGAGACGGGCGCGATGACGCTCCTCGTCCGCGCGGGGTGATTTTTTGCCACGATATCGCTTTTGGTTTGGAAGATTGAGGTTTGATGTTCGCGACGGATATTCCATGTCTGCCGCTTGCGGATTTGACGCCGTATTTGGCTGGATTTGCGGCGGGGCTTTTTCTGCTGT
>CAYNVE010000022.1:0-15848 GCA_964400635.1 uncultured Lentisphaeraceae bacterium | reverse complement strand
CCTTGATGTTGAACGTCGGTCCGCTCGACGGCTGGCGGACGCAGCCGATCACCTTTTTGCCGAGCTTGCCGAGACCTTCGACGAGACCCAAGGTCGTCGTCGTCTTACCCTCGCCGAGCGCGGTCGGCGTAATGGCCGTAACGTCGATGTACTTGCCCTTGCGACCCGCGCCGACGCGCTTCAAGACCTTCGTAACATCGATCTTCGCGAGATACTTCCCGTAGGCATCCCACTCGTCATCTTGAAGGCCGAGCGAGGCGGCGAGCGTCGCGGCGGGTTTCAGATTCTCTTCGGCGGCCTCGGCAATCTGCCAGTCCTTCATCTTCGTCGGATCAAGTGTCATTTGATGACTCCTTCTTCTAGAACCCGCGATCGTAAGTCGAGTCGGCCTTAAGGCGCTCGATCGTCCCGGGAACGGCATTCGTTGAAATAGAAAGTTTGAAAGCGACCGGCGTCGAGTTCGGCCAGCGGTAGAAGCCGTAGCTGTAGCCCGGGGACTCGGTCGAGAACGGATCGACAATCTCGATCGTTGAGGTGAACGGCTCTGGGTCGGTCGCGGGCGTGAACGAACCCGCGTCGAACGTGAAGAAGCGGAACGGCAAGAAGCCCTTGTTCAGATCCTGTCCATTGAGGAGCGCGACCATGATCTGCATTGACTCGCTCGTCCAGCGTTCCGTCGTCTCATCGCTCTTCGCATAGTCAAGGCCCTGCAGGCGCTTCGGCGCGTAGGCGACGTTCGAGACGGCGTTCGTGAGATAGAGCTGCACCTTGATCTTCACGTTCGTAAAGGCAACGGCCGGAGAGGCCGTCGTGCGCGTGCGGATGACCTTCTCAGCAAGCGGATTCACGATGCCGTAGCGGAAATACCAGATCGGATCGGCGGCCGCCTCCGCCTCGTTCTCGGCGAAGGCCGGAATGTCAAGCCAGTACATCTCAACAAGGTTCAGTTTTGTCTCGACCTCCTCGCCGCCAATCTCCTTCGCGACGGCAAGGCGCAGGTCACCAATATCCTTATCCGCGCCCGTCTCGGCGAGCCACTCAAGAACGGAGGGCGTATACTCGTTGTCGCGGTCGAGGTAGGCGTCGAGTCGCGCATCCGCGCCCTCTGTCGCGACGACCGTGCACGTCCGCCCCGTCGGCGCGATGGTGTAGACGAAGGATGTCGAACCCTGTGCGACGTGTTCCCTAACCGTCTCGCCATCAACGACGATCGACTGAACCTCGTACCACGGATCGGCCGTGTAGGTGACGTTCGTCGTCGCGCCCTGCGGCAGAACGAATTTGTACGTCGCGTCCGTGATATCGCCGAGTTGCTGGAGGATGTGCGAACCCAGAACCTTGATCGTCACCCACGCATTTGTTCCGTTTGATGTCACGAACCAGTCCTCAGGAATCGTCTGCGAGACGCCGTCTTGCGTCCGATTGAGGGAGGCTGGCGTCAAGACAAGTTTCGATGACCATGTCGCCGCCTTGCCAGGATTCAACTCTGCGTTCTCGACTTCGCCCGTGATGACGCCCGCCGAGGCGCGGCGAACGGCATCATCGAGTCGTGCTAAGTCGTCACCTGCGAGGAAGCGGATTGACGAGGGGCTCGCCTCGTTAAGCGTCGCAAAGAAGTTCGTCGCATTATAGCGCGCACCGTAGGACGTCTTCGCCCTGATGTTCGTGCCGCCGAGAACGAACTGGTGTTCGACGACGCCCGACGGACGCACGAGTTCAAACTGGAACGGGCGCGTGTACGAGAGGTAGCCGCCATCCGCCGTGCCGTTCGGGCCGTCCGTGTACCACGCGCCGTCCAATGTGACGCGCTTCCCGTCGGCATCAAGCGCGCCGCCCGCGCTTTCGGTCTCGGGGCTACCTGCGAGGACGAAGGCGAAGTTGTTCGTCTCGTTGCGCGTCGAGGTGCTCGGCAGACGCTCGCCATCGCCGAAGCGCGCCATGACCCAGCGCTCTTGATTGACGTCGGTGAGACGCAGGAACCAGCCCGTCATATCCACGCCCGAGGGGACGCACACCTCAATGAACTGGTTGTCCTTCGGGATAGTGCCCCCATTCTCAGCCATCACGCCATCGTTGAAGTTGACCTCGTTGATCCACGCGCGCCCCGGGCTAACCGTGTCGAGAATCGTCCACGCCGAGAAGCGATCGGGGTTCGACGCGCTGTAGCCGTACTTCGTGTTGAGATTGACGGGGTAGTACCACTCGGGCGGTGTCCAGTCGTCGGGGCTTTCGAGTCTCACGGGCTCGAACGCGACGCCGTCGCGATCCGTGTAGGTGACGAAGACTTGGAATTGAACGATGCTCCCCGACTCGGCCACGGGCTCGACGAGCGACTCGGCGTTCTCGCCGACCGAACGGAAGATGAGTTCGTCCGTCCCCGTCGCGCGCGCAAGCGGAATCTCGGCCGACCCCGCCGCTTTCCAATTCTCATAACCCCACGGCGACTTGCCCGTGTAGTAGGCGAATGTCACCTTGAGGCTCTCGGGGTCAATCTCATCGGAGAACTGGTGCAACTTAATCTTCGTCTGAATGCCCCAACTCTCGCCCGCGAGCGGCTGTTCATTCGCCGAGAGAATGTCCGCGATAGGCTCCGTCGACATGAGGTTGTTGCGGAACGGGCGGACATACTCGAAAGAGACCGACGGCTGGATACGCTCGCCCACGATGACCTCGTCGAGGATAACGCGGTCGAGGTCCGCGTCAATCGATGACGACTTCGCCGCGGGCGTGACGATCTCGAGTTTGATTGCCTTGTAGGCCTTGCCCTTTGACTCCCAGCTAAAGTCCTCAAATGTCGTCGAGGTGACATGGTTCGTCTGGAGAACCTCCCACCGACCGTTCACCGAATGGCTCGCGCCATAGAGGACAATCTCGCCGCCCTTCTCGGTCGTCGCACCCGTCATTGAGTAGAGACGCGCCTTGAATGTCACCGAGCCGACGCCACTCTTCGTGTTCGCGTCCATGTTTTTCAAGGTCGGCGAGATGATCGCAGGATAGTTCGCGCGTGCCCTCTCAAGGTCCTCCGCCTCGACGCCAAGAAGCGAGTTATTAAGCCCGAGGTCGAGACCTGCGCCCGTCTCGCCAGGGAGCGTCGTGTCCATGAGGAACATGCGCTTCTCCGAGTCGGTTCGGTCGCCGATTGCACGCAAGTTGAAGCCGTACCAACTCGAGTCGGAGAGCGCAGGCTCGTCCGAGACTGTCATGCCCGTGATCGTGATTTTGCCGTAGTTCACGTTGCGCGTCGCGTTCGTCGCAACGATGCCCGCGCGTGCGACGACATCCGTCGGCACGAAGAGGCGGAAGACGCCCGTGATGGGGCTATTCGTCACGTTGTGGAGACCGACATAGTAGGTCTTCGTCTGGCCGTAGTCGTTGCAAAGCTCAGAATAGGAATACTTCTTTAAGGTGATCCACGTGCCGACGGGTTCCTCCGCATCGCCCGCGACAACATCTTCTAGATTGACGGACGAAATTGAGGCGTTGTAGCCGCCCGTTCCCGTCAAGTTGTAACGAACTGCGTTCGTCGCCATCTGAACCCAGACCTCCGCGCCGTTGTAGACATCCTTATACGAGAAGGAGACCTTGCCGAGACCCGTGACGAGCGGCGAGCGCACGGACATCGGCCGCGAGGCGATGCCGCGCGCAGGCTGAAGAGTCACTTCCGCGTCGGAGACGATACCCTGCGTGTAGACGAAACTCTGCGACCCAGACGAGATCTTTTCGTAATCGGGTGCCTGCCACTGCGTCTGCGTGACGTTGCCGACGACGACATCGAGATTGTTCGCGCCCGTGACAAGCTTCACATCCCACGAGCCAGTCGTGAACAAGTTGAATGTCAGATCTTGGAAGGCGTAGCCCGTCACCGTCTGCGTGCCAAACTTCGTGAACGCATTGCCGCCCTTCTTCCGCAAGTAGATGTCAAGCGTCTGCGAGAGCGTCGTCGGCACGCGAAGACCGCTCCAGTGCGTCTTCTTCGGATACGAATAGTATTCGCTATGGCCTGGAATTGTGATCCAGTAGTTCTCAAGGTCGCTACCGCGATCAAAGACGAGATCCGCCTCACCCTTGTTCGGGTATTTAAGTTTGTTCAAGCCGCCGTCAAAGTAGTAGCCGTCGCCATCCGAATAGGTGGGCGTCCGCTTGGCGGTGATCTGGTCATTGAAGAGCGGCTTGTCGTAGTGGAACATGTTGACAAACTCGGCCGGGCAATCGCGCGCCGCAACACCATACGCACCGCGCTTGAGCGGATTTTCCTTGTCGACGTAGTAAAGGCCGATGTGATCGACGGTTCCATCGCCGTACGTGGTCGCAATATCGCTCGCCGTCTCGGTCGGCGTCTTGCCGTCCGAGCGTCCGCAGATGATGCGCGTCGAGCCATCTTCGAGGTTTTCGAGCGACATGAAGAGATTAAAGAAGGCATTCTGAATCTCACCATTCGAGTCCACATCGCACCAGAGCCAACAACCCGACCATTCCATCGAGCAGAGGCGCTTCACCGAACCATCGCCCGACCACTTGTAGAGGGCGAGCTGAAGCGCCTTGTCAGAATAGACGCGCTCAACGCGGAACTCGTAGCAACCCGCGCCTGGATAGTAGTAGCCGATCACCGAGACGGCCGCGCCGACCGCCATCTCGCCAAGTGTCGAGCCGTTCTGAGCCGTGCGCTGGCTCATCGTCGCTGGCGCGAAGAACGTGTAGTTTGTGTTCCAGAGCGTCTTCGCCGCCCAGCTGAAGGTGCTCAGTGAATGTGTCTGGCCGAGGCGCGCCGAAACCGTCACCTTCTCGAGGCCACTCGGCGCGTTCTCCTTCGAGAAGACGAGCGAGCCCACGCCCATGCCCTCGAGTTTCGCCGCGATGCCCGAGCCACCCGCATCGGTCGCCTTTGAATGATCCGCCTGCGATGTCAGACGCGTTGAGACGAATGTGAAGTTGTTCGCCGTCCACTGGTTCGGCGTTAAGTGCGTCGGGTAGGAGACATCCTTCGGATAGCCCGGGTCGTCGCTGTTCGCGAGGTAGAACGGCTCGTTCCAAGCGTCATTCGCGTTCACGTACTCATTCCACGCGCTCGCGTCCATCGACGATGTGATCATCGAGACATCGTCAACGCCGTTCGTCGGATACGTTGACTTGAACGTGTCAAGCGGCGCGACCGCATCGTGCCAGTGGTTGAAGTTCTGGTACTCCGCGCGCGAGACGCTCCATGTCATGTACTTTGTTGAGAACCTGAAGTCGTAGTAGTTCGCGTTGTGGTCAATTTCAAAGAAGACCTTCGCACCCTTCTCGACCGCAACACCATTGGCGGGTATCGTGTTCGTCGCCGATGTGGACGGCCCGAAGAGGACCTCCGTTCCCGAGACTTCCTTCGCTCCAGATGCCGTCTTGCTCACGCCCGCAAACTGCACGGACGCGACACCGTTCGACGCACCCGAAATCGGAACGAGAGCGCGCCACATATCATCCGAAACGAGTTCCATCGGATACGTGCCATCAAGCCCCGTCTCGCCCGCGACGATGACATTCACGCCCTCCCACGCGCTCGCGCCGCGACGGAGGCGGAAGAACCAATCCTCACCGCCCGTCGGCTGACCCGCCTCATTGAGCGCGTTCGTCCGCGTGGACAACTCCTCAGAATAGGGGACGCCGAGATTAAGCCCCGTGTAGTCAACATAGGCGTAGTAGGGCGCGGCGAGCGTCGTCTCGAAGAAGAACTCAACATCGCCCTGGCGCGAGGGCAATTCCATCGGCCGCGTCGAGACGAAGTCGTTCATCGGGTCGAGGTCAAGAGTCTTCCACTCGTCCACCTCCTGCGAGAGGTAGCGCCAGCGATAGTGCATCTGCGCCGACGTCACGAACGTGGCGGGATTCGCCGCCGCGTCGAGCCCATTCGTATAGGCCTTGAGCGCGGCGCGTGCGTAAGCCGTCGTTTCGCCGACGCCCGGGAACGGGACGGTCGTCGCCAGCTCCTGACCGAGCAGGAGCGCGCCGTGCTTCGTCGTGTCGTCCGCATCGTAGAAGCCCGTCGGCTCTAGGTCCGCGCCCATCGTCGGATACGAGACGATGATGTTATCGAGGATGATGACGCAATCGTCCTCACTCGGCGTACGCACCGTCTCAATCGTGTCACGCACGATGCGGAAGCGAACGCCCGTGCGCGTATTGAACGGCACAGCAACGCGATAGAAGTTTTTGTCCGTGCCGCCGTTCGCGACGGCGAGAACGACAATGTTCGTTGAAAGACGCTCCTCGACGAAATCGTCCGTGCCGTCCTTCTTGTAGATGATAAGGCTTTCGACTGGCTTCCACGAGATGTTCGAATACCATTCAGCCGAATCCTCGTTCCCGGCATCGCCACCATTCTCGTCGGTCGCCTCTTCGCCCGTCTGCGTCACGGTCGCATACTCGACGCGTAATGTGTAATTGCTCGTGACCGCACCGACTGGCTCAACGCGGTCGTTCACCGCGTCGAAGTAGACAGTTCCGATGCCGTCCTCAAAGTATTTCGAATAGACGATGGCGTCCAGACGGTTCTGCATGACAATCGTGCCCGCGCCCGCGCGTCCAGCGCTCTTGACGGGTGTGGAGTACGATTTAAACGAGTAGGCCGTCTCGGACGACCACGGAAGGTAGTTCTTTGCCGGCGAGAGATCCTCGTCGTCACCCGCGGGGAACATATTGCCGTGGCGGCAGTTCTTCAAGTGCCAGAGACGCTCCGACTGGCCCTTCTTCCAAAGGACGCTCTCTGTGCCAGGTTGAAGGTTGTAGATCTGAATGTCGGGTGCCGTCGTGTTGAGATGCCGCCAGTATGTCGCGAGGGACGATCCCGTATCGTAGTAACCCTGACGACCGATGGGGCAGGACGCATTCGCGTCGCGGTTCATCAAAAGGACGCGCCCCGTGTCGCCGTTGTTTCCACCAATCGCCGTGCGCGGCGCATGGTTGTAGGTGCGCACCTCAACCTTCGTCTCGAACGGCTCGTAGCCCGTCGAATCGGTCATCTCGAAAATCGCGTAGTAGGTGCCCGCCTCCGTGATGCCGTCAAGAGTCGCAAGATCCTCGTCAGGACGGATCGCCGAGACGTAGCGGACTTTCACCTCGCCCTCGGCAAGTTTGCCAGTTGAGATGGTGAACGTCGGCGTGCCTGTTGAAAGGTCGAAAAAGCGAGGCGAGACATCGGGATTCGTCTCCCACACATTGACCTTAAGCCCATTGCGATAGACGAGCGTGTGAGAAAGGAAACTCGCATCCTCAAGCGTCGGAACGGCCGCCTCGGCCGTCTCCTTCGTATAGGCCGACCACACGCCCTCGGCATTGGGGCCCGACGTTGTCTCGCCGTCCTTGAGACACCACCACATCTCAAAAGTGGCGGCCGCTTCAAGCGACGGCATCTTCACCCAGACAAGTGACTCGCCCGCAGGATCCCACGACTCAACGACATAGTCGAGCATCTTGTCGCCCATGATGAAGGCGAGCGCCGAGCCGTCGCCCGCGCGCGCATATGAAAATCCAGAGATCGCATCCGAAAGGCGGACGAGAACCGGGAAATCGGTGAGCGCCGTCCCCGTATAGCCCGCGACCGAAATCTCGACGTGATCCTTGAAGACGTTCGCGGGGTCGTCCCAGACGGTGAACGCAAGCGTCTCAGTCGCGCCCGCGTAGTCGGTCGTCTCCGCAACCGTCGCCTTCACGTACCATGTCCCCGCCGTCTTCGGCGCGTAGACGCTCCACTCGCTCGCCGTCTCGTCGTTGGCATATGTGTAGACGATCGTTCCAAAAAGCGACGCGCCCTTGGGGACGTTCGGCGTCGCGCCCGCGCGATAGGAGTTGATTGAAAGCGATGTGATCTCGTTCGGAGCCTGTGTGATTGTCCAGACATCTGAAAATGGATCTGTCTTCGCACTCTCTTCCTCGCCCGCGTTCGTCTTCCAGACATAGCGCGTCTCGCCATCAGGATTGTTCAGCGTCGCAGTGAACGTGTAACGAGCCGCGTGCGTCGCGTTCGTCTCGCCCGATGTCAATGTCCAAGCGTCGCTCGCCGCAATGCCCGCCGTATGCTCTGCGCCATCATAGACAAATGTCTTGTTGGCATCAGGAACGCACGGCCGCTCAACCTCGACCGAGGTGATTTTCCACGTAAGCGTACGCTCGGATGTATCGCCCTCGGAGATGCCCCTATCCGCATCAGCCTTCCATGTAAACCCATCGGCTGGCTTCAGTGTGCACTCATACGTGCCAGGCTTCGTCGCCACCATCGTGCCACTCACGCACGTATAGGCAATTGACGAATCAACGCCGACATGCTCCTCGCCGTCCCACGTAAACGTGCGCGCCTCTGGGAACGCCACACTCGACTCGTAGGCCTGCAAGATGCGGATGATGACGATGCCGTTCGCGCCCGCGCCACCCAACGTGCCCTTGCCGCCGCCGCCACCGCCCGAACCTGTGTTAGCCGCGCCATCGCCGCCGTTAGCGGTAGCCGTTCCGCCAGCACCGCCAATGCTACTACCCCCAACAGCCCCATCAGTCACAGAATTCGGAGTTCCCCCGCCGCCACCGCCTGCATAATACTTTTCATCTCCAGAAATATCAACAGGAACACCACTTCCACCTGGCCCGCCATCAGTCACCGCATCGGTTCCAGGCTGCCCTTTACCGCCACCGCCAGCACCGCCATAATTAGTGCCTGTCCCGCCTGCACCACCATCCTTACCATATGTTGAATTCAGGGCCTTCCCTGCTACATAGTTTCTCGTACCACCACCGCCAGAACCGCCATCCTGGCCATCACTTTCCGCGCCGCCGCCACCGCCGCCCTTTGCAGTATAAAGCGCGGCAGCCGATGTTGAAATCGTCGTATCCCCGCCGCTTGCGCCTGGCGTAGAGGCCGTATTCTCTGTTGCCGCCGCGCCGCCTGCGCCGACTTTAATCGTATAGTCTCCCGCCGAAAGAGCAACCTTTGCGTCACCTTCAAGCAGGATAAGACCGCCCGCGCCGCCGCCGCCACCACCACGCCTTGTCCCCGACTTAATCGTGCCGCCCGCGCCACCACCACCGACGGCGAGAATCTCGACTTCGGCCTTAAGCCCTGAATCAATCTTGAGCGTGCCCGCCGTTTCGGAATAGAGATACGTCAAAACAAGTTCGCTACCGATATAAGTCGCCGTCGCGCCCGTAAACGAGATGCGCTTATTTTCCACGAACGGCTTCACGTCATCGGCAAAGAGCGACCCTGCGGACAACACGAGACAAGCCCCAACGAGGCATCTCACGTAAGAGCGCTTAAAGATGTTTCTCATAAACATACTCTAAACATTATATCATAAAAAAAGCGACGAAAAGCCTCAAAATGACCTCTGCTAAAATGCCCTCAAACGAGCGCGCACCGAAGAGCCGCAACCGCCGCCTTCATGTCGGGCTGCTTGAAGAGGTAGCTGCCCGCAACGAACTGGTTTGCGCCCGCCTTCGCCGCAAGGGGAATCGTCTGGTCGTTACCGCCGCCATCAATCATGATGTCGAGCGCGGGGCGGCGCGCGCGGAGCCACGCGACCTTCGGCAGGCACTCGGCGATGAATGTCTGACCGCCGTAGCCTGGGTGAACCGTCATGACAAGTGCCTCGTCGATTTCATCGAGATAGGGCGTCAGCGTCTCGACGGGCGTCTCGGGGTTGAGGACGATCGCCCGCTTCATGCCGAGCGCGCGCACGCGCTTGAGCTCCTCATGGAGGTCGCAGTCGGCCTCAATGTGCAGTTGTAGCGTCTGAGCCCCCGCCTTCGCGAATGCCTCAAGGTAGAGGTCGGGGCGATTCATCATGAGATGGACATTGCGGTAGAAGTCTGGGCGCGTCCGCCGGCAGAAGTCGACAATCGACGGGCCAAAGCTCATGTTCGGCACGAAGGTCGGATCCATGATGTCAAGGTGAATCGCATCCGCGAGCGAGTCGGCCGCGCGATTAAGCTCGTTTTTAAGCGCGCCGAGGTCTGCGGCGAGAAAGGAGGGGAGAATCTCAAATTTCATAACTTCTTATTATAGCAAAAAAGAAGGAGGCGCGGCTTTGTCGGCCACGCCCCTTCTCTTTCATCCACAACGGACGGCTCTCTTATTTCTTCACGAGCTTGCGCACCGCCTTGTGCGAGCAGAACGTGCGCTCCGTGTAGAGCTTCGCGCGCCAGCCATTGCCCTTCTTGACGAGTTTGATGGCCTGAATCCAAGGCGAGTTGAAGGGGAAGAGCTTCTCCACGCGAACGCCGTAGCTGTCGCGCGTCACCGTGAAGTTGCCGGCAACATTCTTGCGGCCGTTGTCAATCGCGAGCACCTTGCCCTCGAAGTCCTGGACGCGGAACTTGTCGCCTTCCTTGATCTTAATTGAAACGCGAACGATATCACCCGTCTTGAACTCGGGGAAGTTCTTCGCCGCGAGACCCGCCGTCTGCTCGGCGTTGATCTTGTCGATGAGCTTAATACCCATGGCTTAGGCCTCCTTCTTCTCTTCGACCTTCTTCGCCGGCGTCGCGTGATGCGGCTTCAGGTTGGGGTTCTTCGCGCGGCGGATGAGCGAGGCGACCGTCGTCGAGGGCTTCGCGCCGCTCTTGAGCCACTTATCGACCTTCGCGAGGTCGATCTGGAAATTGTTTTCCTTCATCTGGGTGTCGTACCACCCGAGAATCTCAAGGAACTTGCCATCGCGCGGGCTACGTTCGTCAGCCGCGACGATGCGGTAGGTCGCATGGTTCGTGCAACCCGTGCGGCGCATTCTGATCTTGACCATTTCTTCTTCTTTCTCCTTACGTCATGAATGAATTGGCGAATAGTATATCATATTCGCACAAAACGCGCAAGTGGAAAAAGGATAAACGAAACAGGCGACCGCCTGACTCCAATCCGCTGAGGCGTCAACCCTGTAACGAACAGGGGCCATTCACACAGCCGCCCGTGCAGGCCATGACCTCCAGAAAGTTAACGGGCATCTTCCCTGAGGCGTAGAGTTTCATCATCGCGCACGTCTTTCGGTCAATGCCGTTGATCTGCTTCGAGACAAAATTCGGCAGCCCCCGCGTCGCGGCCACCTCGGCGAGAACCGCCTCCGTCACGCCGCAACTGCGCGCAAAGTTGCGCGCCGTCGGGTTTGCGGGGCGCGGAACGGGCCACGGCTCACACGCGAGGACGTCCACCTTGCGACCCGCCAAGATTGCGCCGAGTTCCTCGAACGAGAGGACGAAGTCAATCGCCTTGCGCCGCGCCTCGCTACGCTTGGCCACGCACGGGCCGATGAAGACGACCTTCGCGTCGGGGGTCTTCGCCTTCACGATTTCGCGCGTGTAGACCATGGGGCTCGGCGTAAGCGAGACATGGCCGATGAGGTCCGGCAGATGCTTCGCGACGAGGTTCACATACGCGGGACAGCACGAGGTCGTCATAAACGCCTTCGGATCCTTCTCGAGACGCTCAACGAACTCCGCCGTCTCGTGCGCGGTCGTCATCTCCGCGCCGAGCGCAACCTCGATGACATCCGAGAAGCCCGCCTTTGAGCACGCCGTGAGGAGTTGCTCAATCGTGCCCGGGAACTGGTGCTCGGCCGACGGCGCGACCATCGCGACAAGTTTCTCGCCACGCTTCATCGCCTCAAGGACATCCAGGAGTTGTGAACGCTCCATAATCGCGCTAAAGGGGCAGGCGTGGAAGCACTTGCCGCAGAAGATGCACGTCTTAAAGTCAATCTCGGCGACACCTTGCTCGTTCTTGCGAATCGCGCCGACAGGGCACGCCTCTTCGCAGGGGACGGTCGTCTTGATAATGGCGTGGTAGGGACACGCGGCGATGCACTTGCCGCACTTAATGCACTTCGTCTGGTCGATAACGCTATGACCATTCACGACCTCGATTGCCTTCTTCGGGCAATTGTAGACGCACGGGCGCGCGAAGCAACCGCGGCAATTCGGCGTTGAGACGACTTTCGCGTCGGGGCAACCGCTGCACGCTGGCCCGCAGACGGAAAGCGGCGAGAGCGCGACATCGCGCCCCGCCTCGGCGCACTCGCTCACGCCGCCCGCGCGCTTCTCGGCGCAGTAGGCCGAAAGCGTCTTCGCCTCGTCGCGCTCCTCCTCAACCGTGACACCCAGAAGCGCCATGAGACGATACTTGATGATTGCGCGATCATGATAGACGCAACAACGCGAGGCGTCGCCCGTCTTGGGCCTGAGGCGAATCGCGATTTGGTCGATCTCCTTCTCAAGGTCGCCCGCGTCGAACGCGCGAACGAGGCGGATCATGAGTTCGCGTCGGAGAAAAGTCGCACCGTTGAGCATCTTAGCGAAGTCCTTCAACGAGTTCAACGATGCGCGAAAGAACCTTCTCGCGCGTGGCCTGCGCCATAACCTCCGTGCCGTTGAAGCGCACGTACGGCGCGCCGCCGAGCTGGTCGCGCTCGCAAAGTTCAAGGCATGTCTTCGCCTCAATCTCAACGCGCCCGCGGCAGGATTCGGGCAGGTCGTTCTCGATGTCCATCATCTTGGCCGCGCCCAGGAGGTAGCAGGCCGTGCCGCAGCAGATTTCGACGCGAAGAGTATCCATGACATTCAAAGTCCTTTTGTTCCATTATACCATTTCTACCAACCTCGCTTCAAGGCACTGACGTTTCTGAGAGAATGGACGCTAAAAAAGAGCGACCCGCGTCCGAAAAGGACGCGAGCCGTCTTTTCTTGCGGATCAGACGATCCGTCAGTTAAGCTCCATACGGCCGCGACGGCTGCGGTTGCGAATACGCGCGCGCTGGGATTTCTTGCGCGCCTTCACGCACGGCTTCTCGAAGTAGCGGTCGTCGCGGAGCTTCTTGATGAGGCCCTCCTTGTCGAGAACCTTCTTCAGTCGCTTGAGCCCGCGTTCAACGGACTCGCCCTTCTTGAGCTTAAGCACGATTGCCATGGTCACACACCCCCTTTCAAGTCTGGCTTTAGGATGTTGACGTTACTTGCCCTCGGCCGGCGTCGCCTCGGCGGGTTTCTCCGCAGCCGCTTCCGGCGCGTTGACCCACTGCAGGACGCACATCTCCGCCGCGTCGCCACGGCGCGTGCCGAGCTTCACGATGCGGGTGTAGCCGCCCTTGCGATCCTTCATCGACGGCGCAATCTTGTCGAAGAGCTTCTGGACGGCCTTCGGATCCAGGAGGCGGCTCGCCGCGAGACGGCGCGCCGCGAGGTCGCCCTTCTTGGCGATCGTGACGATCTTGTCCGCGTCCTTGCGCGCTTCCTTCGCCTTCGGCAGGGTCGTCTTGATCGACTCCGCGAGGATGAGGTTGGTGACGAGGCTCTTCATGAGCATCTTGCGATGCTCCATCGAGCGCCCGAACTTTTTCATGACTCTTTGATGACGCATTTTCTACACTCCTATTATTTCTTCTCGAGGAGATCTGGATCAAACTTGTAGCCGAGGCTCAGGCCCAGCTGGACAAGCTTGTCCTTAATCTCCGTCAGGGACTTCTTGCCGAAGTTGCGATACTTCAGCATATCGGCTTCGGTCTTCGCCGCGAGTTCGCCAACGGTCGAGATGTTCGCGTTGTTGAGGCAGTTCGCCGCGCGGACCGAAAGCTCGATCTCGTTGACGGACATATTGAGAAGCTTCCTGAGTTTCTCACGCTCGTTCACGACGTTGGACTTGTTGTCCTCGAACTCGAGGGTCTCCTGACCCGCATAATCGACGAAAACGTCGAGATGCTTGCGGAGAACCGCGCCAGCCGTCTTCACGGCCGTCTCGGGATCGATGCGACCGTCGGTCCAGACATCGAGAATGAGTTTCTCATAGTCCGTGCGCTGACCGACGCGCGTATTCTCCACGAGGAAGTTGACGCGCGTCACCGGCGAGAAGATCGAGTCGATCGCAATCTTGCCGATCTCCTGATCAGGCTTCTTATTCGCATCGGCGAGACAGAAGCCGCGCCCCGTCTTGACTTCGCACTCCATCTCGAGCGAGCCATCGACGTCAAGCGTGCAGATTTCTTGCTTCGGGTTGAGCACCTCGACGTTGTTCGCCTTGGCGAAGGCCTCGGCGTAGACGGTGCAAGGGCCCGTCGCCTTGAGCGTGATGACCGCGGGTTCGCGCGAGGGCGTCTTCACGAGAACGCGCTTCAAGTTGAGGATGATGTCGGTGACATCTTCCGTGCAACCCTTGATCGTCGAGAACTCGTGGCTCACCCCCCGAATCTTGACGGACGTGATGGCCGCCCCCTCGATCGAGCTCAGAAGAACTCGACGCAGAGAGTTGCCGATCGTCCGCGCATACCCGATTTCGAAAGGCTCTGCCGTGAAACGCGTGTATGTCGCGGTCTTGGTAGACGCGTCAACTTCAACGTTATGCGGCATTTCGAACGGGCTCAAACGGATAGGCATATTTTACCCCTTTACTGAAAGGTTGACAATGGTGTCGCTTAGCGCGAGTAGAGTTCGACGATGGCCTGCTCGTCAACGATCGGCGCGATCTGTTCGCGCGTCGGAACGGCGAGGATCTCCGCACGGAGCGTGGCCTTGTCGAAACTCATCCACACGGGAAGTTGCGCGCCCGTCGCGGCCTCAACCGAACGGTTCGCGAATTCCTTCGAGCCCGTCGCATCCTTGACGGTGACGACGTCGCCGACCTTAAGGACATTCGAGGGAACCGCCGCCTTGCGACCGTTCACGAGGATGTGCCCATGGAGGACGAACTGACGCGCCGCGCGGCGGCTCGGCGCAAGGCCGAGGCGATAGACGATGTTGTCAAGACGCATCTCGAGAAGCTGCAGGAGGTTCTCACCCGTCACGCCTTCGCGGCGGTAGGCCTCTTCGAAGAAGCGATGGAACTGGAGCTCGCCCATGCCGTACTGACGACGGAGCGACTGCTTCTGGCGAAGCTGGCTGCCATATTCCGACATCTTCTTCATGCGGCGGCCGACATGCATACCGGGCGCGCCCGTCCCCTGCTCGATGGGGCACTTCTGCATATAGCAACGCGCACCCTTCAGGAACAACTTCTGCCCCTCGCGGCGGCACTGACGACAAACAGGACCTGTATAACGACCCATGATTAGACCCTCCTGCGCTTGCGAGCGCGGCAACCATTGTGCGGAACCGGCGTGGTGTCGGTAATCTGCGTGACGCGGATGCCCGCGGCCTGAATCGCGCGAACCGCGCTCTCGCGGCCGGCGCCCGCGCCCTGCATCCTCACCTCGCACTCGTGCATGCCCTTGGCGACCGCCACGCGCGCCGCGTCCTGCGCGACCATCGTCGCGGCAAACGCCGTCGACTTGCGCGAACCCTTGAAGCCCGCCTTGCCGGCCGAGCTCCAGCTGATGACGCCGCCACGGGCGTCCGCGATCGAGACCTGCGTGTTATTGAACGTTGAGCGGATGAACGCGATTCCAGCCGGAATCGACTTGCCCGACTTCTTCGCCTTCACCTCCTGCTCGCCCTCGGCGGCCGGAGCGGCCGCAGGGGCCTCGGCGGGAGCGACGGCTGGAGCCGCCTCTTTCTTGATTTCTTCTGCCATTTTAAATTACCCCCTTAGCGAGCCGCCTGCTTCGGCATCGCGATCGAGACGCGCTTGCCGCCCTTACGGGTGCGAGCGTTCGTCTTCGTGCGCTGGCCACGAACTGGAAGACCCTTCTTGTGGCGGAGGCCACGATAAGAGCCGATCTGAATCAGACGACGGATATTCTGGGAAACCTCGCGGCGGAGGTCACCCTCCACGCGGAAATGATCCTGAATGTACGTTGTGATCGCATGGATCTCGTCTTGAGTCACGTCGTCCGCCTTCTTCATCGGATCGACCTTCACCGCCGCCAGCACGTCATCGGCGCGCTTCGGCCCAATACCGTGGATATAACGGA
>CAYNVE010000021.1:0-16627 GCA_964400635.1 uncultured Lentisphaeraceae bacterium | reverse complement strand
TTATCGTCGATGAAGTGCTTGCCGCCGGGCAGGTACTTGTTGATCTCGTCGCGGATGATGAAGTTCTTCGTATAGTCCGCCGCGTCTTTGAATGTGCGAATCCCAGAGCAATCTGCCATTTTGTTCCCTCGACCCTTTCCTTGTCAATCGTAAACTCTATTGTATCACTTTTCGATGATGACGAACGCGGGAAGCCCGCGAATCGACTCAAAGCCCTTAAGCCGCTTGAGTTCCATCATGTCCTCGGCCTGAAGCCTCAAGACGGTGTAGCCTGTGAGCGCGGCGCGGACGCGTTCACCCTCAAGCACCCGATCCATCGCCGCGCAGTTCTTGCACCACGTCGCCCAACAGTCGACGAGGATGGGGCGCGGCAAGTCGGCGAGCGTCGCCTCGAACGTTGCGGGTGTCGCCGCCGCCCCCTCCGTCGCGCCGCGCGGCGCGAAGCCAAGGACGGCGAGGCGGCCGTACCAGATCGCGCAGGCGAAGACGATGAGCGCGAAGAGGCGGTTCACGTATTTCATCCACGCGCCTGGCTTCGGCAAGACCTTCATCCCCGCGCCGAGAAACGGCCACGGAAGTGCCATGCCAAGGCCGAAGACGAATGGCAGAAAGAGCGCAAGCGTATGCCCTTTCGCGTACCACGAGCCCGTCAGGACGAGAACCGAAATAAGAATCGGCGCCACGCACGCGCCCGCGAGCACGGCACTCACGACGCCCATGAGAAACGCGAAGAGCCACGGCAACATCTTGGACCGCTTCTGCGCGAGCGCGGCGCGCCGCTTCGAGAGGTCGATAAAGAAGACGCCCGAGAGCGAAAGCGCGAGCACAAGAAAGACGAGCGCGACGGCGAGGTTAAACCAGGGGCTCCCCTGAATTGTCCCGAACGCAAGCGAGCCAAGGGCGGCCGCGACGCCGAGCGCGCCGTAGGCGAGCGCGATGCCAAGCCCATACCACGCGCCGCGCGCGGCCGAGGCTCCAATGACCATGACATTGACAGGGATCATCGGCAGAACGCACGGCGTCAAGTTCATCGCAAGCCCGCCGAGGAGGACGGCGAGAAGACCGAGGTAAAACGAGAGCGAGCCAAAGTCAAAATCGAAGTTGAGCGCATCCTTCTCCGACTCGCCCTTCAGAAATCGCACGAACGACTCCTCGTCCATGTAGCCCTGCGCGAGGCGAGAGGGCGACGGCGTGGCATCGACGGGCGCGGTCCTCGGTGGCGCATCGTCATCGAGCATCTGGCACATTCCATCCTTGCACTCGTAGCGCACGCCGTTGATAACCTGAATCTCGGCGAAGGCCGTCAGCGAGGTGAGAAATGCGAAGGCGAGAAAGATAAGGACGCGCATCACGACAGAACCTCGATTCGTCGTGCGTTTTCTCCCGTTGCAGTGAAGCGCACATGATGGGCCGTCGGCGGAACAAGCGAGAGGGCGCGTTCAGGCCACTCGACAACGAGAATCGCCCCTTCCGACAAGTAGTCTTCCCAACCGATTGCAAGAACGTCGTCTTCGTCGTGAAGGCGATAAAGATCCATGTGGACGAGAAACACGGACGATCCCGCGCGTCGATGCTCCTGCACAAGGCAGAAGGTCGGCGAGGTGACGCGGCCATCGACGCCAAGCGCGGCCGCAAGAGCCTGCGTGAACGTTGTCTTGCCCGCGCCGAGATCGCCTTCCAGGCACACGACATCGCCCGGCTTCAACTCTTTGGCGAGCGCGCGCGCGACGTCCCATGTCTCCTCAACGGACGAGACCTCAAAGACACCCGTCATCCTTCAGCTCCTTGAAGCACCGCTTCAGATAGTCTCGCGAAAACGCCGACGAATGCGGCATGCGTATCAAATTGGTCGGCAGCGCGATGGGGTCTGTCCCCAGAATACGCCCCCTTACTTGTCTAATAGGGTCTGACCCTATTAGACAAGTAGAGGGTTCGTTTTGGAACACGTCGAGGTAGGCGGCGGCGAGGCGGCGGGAGCGGAGCGCGGCGAGAAGCGCGTCCTCGTCAATTGCGTTACCGCGCCCAATGTTGATGACGACGGCGCGGCGCGGCAATGTCGCGAGACGCGCCTTTGAGAGAAGATTGTCCGTCCCTGTGTCCCCCGGCAAAGCGAGGACGAGCCAATCAATGTTCTTAAGATCGGCATCGAGTTCTGAAATGTTTGCGCGTCGATAGCCCTTCACCTGAACGCCCAACGCCGCGAGTTTCTCGCCGATTGTGCGCCCGATGTGCCCGTAGCCGACGACCGCCGCGCGCGTCCCCGCGACAGCGTAACAGTCCGCGCCCAGTTCGGCGCGTGGCCAGTCGGGAATCGTGGGCTTCGTCTGACCGCCATAGCCCGCGTACGCGCGAACCGCAAAGAAGCCGTGCGCCCACGCGAGAATAAAGCCGACGACGGCCTCCGAGATGATCGCACCGTGGAAGTGGCCGAAGTGAATCTGAACGCCCGAGGGCGCGTCCTGATTAATGAGTTCGCGCCCCGCGCTCGGCGTCGCAAGAACTCTCAACTTCTTCGCGCTCTCGTACCACTCGCGCCGAAAGTGCCAGGTGATCACGTGCGACGCCGTTGGCAGCTCACGCAGAAACGCCGCATCGCTTTTGACGACGACGACCTCGGCGCGGCGCGGCAAAAGCCCCTTCAGAAAGGCGATGTCATCCGCGCACGCGCGAAAGCAACGCGCCGGCCAGTTGAGGTAGACGAGAACGCGCATCCGCTTAGGCTTCGTTGAGTTTGCCCTTGTAGGTCACGCGACGAACCTTGCCGATCGACGTGCGCTCAAGTGGCTCGGGCCAGACAACCCACTTGCGCACGCGCTTATAGTCGGCGAGTTCCGCACAACGCTCCTGCGCGCGCTTCAGGGCGAAGCGCTCCATCTCCTCGCGCGGAGGTGTCGCACCACCGTTCGTCTCCTTAAACCACTCCTCGTTCGGATAGATGATCGCGCCAACCTTCTCACCTGGATCGTTGCCCTGCGTGAAGCCGATCACGACAACATCGGCGACCGACGGCTCCTTCGCAATCGTGTTCTCAACTTCCTCGGGATAGATGTTCTTGCCCTCGCGGTTAACGATGAGCGCCTTCTTGCGCCCGCGAATCGTGATGAAGCCGTCCTCATCCATCGACCCGAGATCGCCCGTCCTGAACCAGAGCCCACCTTGGCCGTCGTCATCGAACGCCTCGGCCGTCGCGTCGGGATTGTGGTAGTAGCCCTTCATGACGATCGGGCCCTTCACCTGAATCTCGCCGACGCCATTCTCGTTTTGGTCGGCGAGGCGCACCTCAATGCCGCGAATCGCCTGACCGATGGTGCCAATCTTGATGACCTCAGGCGGGCAGACCGAAACGACGGGCGAGCATTCGGTAAGCCCATAGCCTTCGAGGAAGCGGACGTGGATGCGCTTGAAGCACTCCATGACGGGGTGCGGACACGGCGCGCCGCCCGTAATGACAAAGCGGAGGCGGCCGCCCAGTTTTAGACGCACCATATGCATGACAGGCCCGCGCAGGCCGATCTTCATCAAGAACTGCGCCGCCTTCGACTTCTGAAGACCCAGCTCAATCTTCTCGTGAAGCTTCTCGGCGAGGAGCGGCACGGCGCAGAGGACCGTCGGCTTCAGGTCGTGGATGTCCTGACCGACCGTGCGCAGCGACTGACAGAAGAGCATCGACGCGCCCTTGAGCATCGGGCAGATGAAGTTGACCGTAAACGAATAGGCGTGAAAGAGCGGCAGGACAACGAAGAACGAGTCCTTGTGTGAGATGTGGCCGAAGTGCTGCAGCGCGCCGTCGATGTCGCTATAAAAATTCGCGTGCGTAAGCATCGCGCCTTTCGGCTTGCCCGTCGTGCCCGACGTGTAGATGATAGAGGCGATGTCGCCCTCCTCAGCGACGTGCTCGTCGTACCACTTGCCGCCGCCCGCGATGCGCAGCGCATCGTACGCGACGACATCCACGCGCTCGTCGATCTTCTGCCCCGCGTTGACGGGCCCGTCCACGACCACGACGCCGCGCAGTTTCGGCAGGTTCTTCGCGATTGTGAGCATCATCCTGAGGTGTGACCGATCGGTCGTCACGACGCGCACCTCCGCGTCCTTCAGAATATACTCGACCTCGTCGTTGTGAAGCTTCGGATCAACGGGGACGACCGCCGCGCCCGTCGCGACCTGCGCGAGATACGCCTCGACCCAAGTCGGGGAGTTGCCGAGGATGATCGCCGCATTCTCCTCGTGTGGCACAAGCGCGAACGCGCGGCCGTAACCCTCGGCCACCTCGCGCACGCCCGTCAGCGTCTCGCCCCACGTGCGCGCCTTCCAGCCGTCCGCCTCGTGCCAACGGCACGCGACGCATGAGGAGAAGTCCTTCGCCGCACGTTCCAGAAGTTCACGAATCGTCATTTTCCTGTTCCTCCTTAAAATCGTTTTCGTTTCATCAAAGCGCCGCACCCTCGAACTCGCGGATGACGTCGAGCAATTGTTCTGCGAGATCTGGGTCTTCGTCGAAGATGTTGACGTTGTCCGAATAGGTGTTGTTGCACAAGTTCGCCTTGACGGCGATGAAGCGACGCTGTGTCTCCTCCTTCGAGGAGCGACCCGTCTTCTCGCGGTCGAGGACGCCGTAGTTGACGAGGTTCTGAAAGATGTCGTTCGCGTCCTTCGGATCGATCTGGAGGCGCGCCGTGCGGATATCCTTCCAGTCATCTGATGTGTAGCGCTTGGCGAAGTCATTTGAGACAAGTTCACTCGTGCCGCGCCTCACAATGACGAGCCCGTTGCCGTAAATCTCAATGCCCGTTCGGCGGATTGGGTCGCGGTTCATGTCATAGTACTGAATCTGCACCCAGTTGAGCGACGACTCCTTGACCGTAATGTAGGGGTCGACCCAAAACGGCCCGCATCCCGAAAGCGACGCGGCGGCGAGAAAGAGGAAGAACGCGAGAAAAACCTTTTTCATGAGAACGCCTTCGAGGCCACAAGCCCCGCTCCGTAGAGAGTGAGCGTCGGATCAATCGTGAAGGGAAGATCGAGATCCTTCAGCGCCCAACGCGCGAACCCGCCCGTTGCAACGAGGCGGAAGTCGCACGCGAAGTTCCTTTTTAGCTCGGCGACAATCTCGCGCACCATGCCGCGGTAGCCGACAAGCGCGCCGAAGCGCATCGCCTCCTCCGTCGAGCGGCCAATCTTCGGCGCCTTCCCACGCCCGAGCGCCATGCGCGGCAACTTCGCCGTGCGCTCAAAGAGGTAATCGCGCATCAAGGGAAAGCCAGGCGCGATGACGCCGCCGCGCCAGACGAGATCTTCCGTCACAACGGCCGCCGTGAGCGCAGTGCCGAAGTCCATCACGAGAACGGGCGCGCCGTAGCGCGAGACCGCGCCCGCCGCGTCGGCGAGGCGATCCGCGCCGATTGTCTCCATCTTCGGATAGTCGAGGCGAATCGGCCCGCCCGCGAGAATGTCGCGGTAGGCGATCTGGTGGAATGGAAGGTGGCGTGCCTTCGCCCGCCGACGCCATGTCGCATCGCGCGATGGCACGACCGAGACGTAGGCGAGACCGTCAAATCCCGCTTGAGAGTCCAGGGCATCGAGCGCGTTAAGATTTTCCATCTTCCCGTCATAATGCTTGACATGGCTCACGCGGCCGTTGGTCCAGATACCAACGGCCGTCGAGGTGTTGCCGACATCAATGACGAGAAGCTTCACTTATTTCTCGTCATCGCAGAGACGAAGCTGCTGGTCACAGAACGTGCGAACGTAGCCGTCGTCCGCGCGAGCGCGCGCGCGCTTCAACGCCGCGACCCAGACCTTGCGGCCGGCTGGCGCCTTCGGGCACTTCGGACACATGACGAGCTGCGTGACAGACGCAATCTGCGTGAGCGCAATCGGGTCACCGTCATAGGACGTGCCGATCTTCTCGAGGAGCGCATCGGCCGCCGCGTCAGACGCAACGAATGCGGCGAGAACCTGCGGTTCGGTTGCCTTCGCGACCGCCTCGGGGTTTTGGCGCTGCCACTCGTAGGCCATCTCGTAGCCGTCGCAGTGCGCCATCGCTCCTTCGTAGCTCGCGTAGGCGGTCCCCGTCGAGGGCTTCAACTCGCCCTTCGGCGTGAACGCGCCGTATTTCTCGCACGTTGTGCAGCATCCGCCCGCAAACACGAGGGCGGCGATTGACAGGATGAAAGATGAGAGTTTCATTTTAAGCACATTCCTTTCGCCTTAGCCGAACATCGCCTTGCGCCACGGCTCGCGCATCATGTCGTCCTGATAGAGGAGACGTTCCGCCGCCTCGTCGTTCTTCGCGTGCAAGGTGACGGGGTCGAACTCGAACCCGCGCCCAAGACGCCACGCGACAATCGCGAGGTTGAACATCGACGACGAGCGAAAGCCGTTCGACTCATTGAGGGCGAATGGCTTACGATTTAGGCACGAGTCGATGAAGTCGGTCTGCTGCGCCTTCGGCTTCGGGAGCGAGGCGAGAAGAGAAAGAACCTTCTCCTCCGGCCACCAGCCGTTCGCGTCCTTGAGGCGGAGCGTCTTGCCGCCTGGCGCCTTCTTGTAGACGCACAGTCCATTCGCGCCCCGAAGAAGCGGCTCATCACGGAGCGAGACATCGCCGTCGAGGATGACCTCGGTGCCGTCGTCGTAGGTGAGCGTAAAGCGGTCAAAACTGCCAACGGCTTCGGGGTGCTGCTTGAGGCCCTTGTAGTCAATCTTGACGGGCGAGGTCTCGTCCTTGCACAGGAGATACTGAAGCGGGTCGAGGTAGTGCTGCGCCATGTCGCCGAGCCCGCCCGAGTCGTAATCCCAATAACCGCGGAACGACGTACCAAAGCGGTGATCGGTATAGGGCTTCCACGGCGCGGGGCCGAGCCACATATCCCAATCGAGCCCGGCCGGGATTTCCTGCGCGACATCATTGACGCGCCCCGACCAGCCAAACTTCCACGTGAAGCCCTGCCCTTCGCCGAAGACGCACTTGATGGGGCCGTTGCCGAGAAGCCCATTCTCG
Source organism: uncultured Lentisphaeraceae bacterium (assembly GCA_964400635.1). Taxonomy (GTDB): domain Bacteria; phylum Verrucomicrobiota; class Kiritimatiellia; order RFP12; family UBA1067; genus UBA1067. The sequence goes on along the minus strand of CAYNVE010000021.1, from coordinate 9,624 downwards.
ACGATCTGACGAATCGGCTCGACCGTCGTACCAAAGCCGTAGAACGTATCTTGGAAGCGGAACCACGTGTTGAGGCGGTACATCTTCTTCGTCTCGGCGATGACCTCTTTAACGCGCTTGCCCTCGCCGACTGTGCGCGTCATCGGCTTCTCGCACCAGACGTCCTTGCCCGCCTTCGCGGCCATGACGCTCTGGACGCCGTGCCAGTGCGGCGGCGTGCAGATGTGGACGATGTCAACGCTTTTGTCGTCAAGAAGCTCAAGGAAGTTCTTGTAGCCCTTCACCTTGCCCCAGCCAACCTGCTCGGCCGCCGCGAGACCCGCCGCGATGCGCGGCTGGTAGCAGTCGGTAAGACCGATGAGGCGCGAACCCCGAAATGGCAGGTGGTTGTCGGAATGGGCGATCTCGCCGAAGCCGATGAGCGCGCGGGTGAGCTGGTTGGACGGCGCGGTCGCGCCCCAGAGCACCTTCGCGGGAATGAGGTTGAACGCGCCGAACGCCGCCGACGCCTTCAAAAAGTTTCTTCTGGACGTTTTCATGATTCTTGTTTCCTTGAATTATTATACCATATATCCCGCCATCTGAACGCAACCAGAAACCTTGTCAAACGGATGGCACAAGTCTCATCGCGACAAATGGAGACAGGGCGTGTGGACGCGGGCGGGACAATCTGGCACAGAGATGGCGTTTCGCGGCGTGGCGCGCCAACTGGCACGGCTTTTGCACAACACGTTCTCGTCAAAACGACAACGAAAAAAGAAAGGAAACAGAAATATGAATACACTGCTGAATATGGATCCGTGGGGTTTCCTCGATGATCTTCTTGACACCGGAAGCCGCACTTTTAGGACAATCCGCGCACGCGCCGCGGGGCGCTTCCCGCCCGTCAACGTCTTCTTGGACGATGACGCCGTCATTATCGATGTGGAACTTCCAGGCAAGACGGCCGCCGATGTGGAGTTGACGCTTGAACCCCAGGCGGTCACGGTCGCGGGCAAGGCGCCCGAGGCAACGGACGGCAAGGAGACGACGCCCGCATGGAGCCGCCGCATTGACCTGCCCTTCCGCGTGAACGCCGAGAAGGCCAACGCCAAGTTCACCGACGGCATCCTGCGCATCGAACTGCCGAAGGCCGAGGCGACGGGCGTCCACAAGATTGCGATCAAATAACGTAAACGAAGCGAGAGAAAAAAGGAGGCAAAGACGATGACAAACGAAGAGAAATACGTTGTTCCGACGGCGACGATGACCGAGAAGCCCGAGACCTACGAGCTGAAGGTCGAGGTGCCGGGCGTCTCAAAGGAAGATGCCGAACTTCATCTCGAGGGTCGCACGCTGACACTCAAGACGCACGCGAAGTACCAGAACCCCGCAGGGTTCAAGGTCGTCGCGTCCGAGTTCGATCGCACGAACTACGCAATCAGCGTGGAACTGCCCGAGATGGCCGATGCGACCGCGCTCTCGGCGAAACTTGAGAACGGCATTCTCTGCCTGACGATTCCGAAGCGCGCCGAACTCAAGCCAACGCAAATCAAGATTGCGTAGGCTTCTGCTCCCAGAGGCGCTCGAGCGCGTAATAGGCTCGCGCCTCTGGCGAGAAGACGTGGACGACCACGTCAATGTAGTCAGCCACGATCCAACCGCTCTCGGGGTCACCCGAGACGCGGTATGCTTTTTTCGGAAGGGACTTGACGAGTGCCTTCAAGTGAGGCGCGGCCGCGCCCGTTGCGACGACGAAGTAGTCGGCGAGCGCGGACTTGCCGCGCACGTCGTAAACCTTGACGTCGGCGCCCTTGGCGTCGGTGAGGGACTGAACGATTTCGTCTATCATGCGTTGTGCTGGAAGAGCGGGCGGTCGAGCATCCGCTCGTAGAGGTTGATGTATTCCTGCGCGCAGGCGCGGTGGTTGAAACGCGCGAGCGACTCCTTCATGATGCGCGCAATCTCGCGTTCACGCACGGTAGAGTCTTGATGGAAGAAGTCCATCGCGCGATCCATCGCCCAGAAGAGGCCGTTCGAGTCGTACGTATCAAAGACGAAGCCGTTGCCACGCGAAGCGTTCCAGTCAAGCGTCTCGACCGTGTCATGAAGGCCACCCGTATTGTGCGCGACGGCAAGCGAGCCGTAGATGGGCGCTTGCATCTGCGGGAGACCGCACGGCTCAAACAAAGACGGCATGAGCGTAAAGTCGCTACCTGCGAAACCGAGTTGCGAAAGCCGACCCTCAAAGTTGTGGACGCCGAGGCGACCCTGAATCTGGTGAAACTCGCGGATATCCCAGAACGGCTGCTGATAGGGTCCATTCGCGATGATGGCGAGCTGCGCGTCAGGATGCTTGTCGAGGAAGCGGAACGTGATGTCCGTCAAGAGCTGCGGGCCCTTCTGCACGGGGTCAAGGCGGCTCGGCCAGAAGAAGAGCGCCTTGTCGGGATTCTCCTCAAGCCCTAGCGCATGCTGAAGCGCGAGCTTGTTCTGCCGTTTCGCCTCACGGTGATTATCGGGTCCATACTTAAACGGAATCTTGTCATCGATGGCGGGGTTGTCGTTCGCATCTGGCGCGTTCAGGATGCCGACCGCGCAACCCGCATTGTACTTGTTGCGAATCTCGTTGCGGATCGAGTCGGGGATGAACGAATGCCAGCCGTTGACGATCTCGGTGAGGAAGGTCGGCGAGACGGTGTTGATGAAGTGCGCGGCGAAGCACCCCGATGCCTGCAAGTCGATTGGGTTGCGGTCACGCGACTCCTCGTAGTTGTAGGGCGGGTAGCCGTAGTAGAGGTTTGTCCAAAACTCCGCTGCATCAATGCCCGCGTCCTCGATCTGCGCGAGGTTCAGCTTCTGCGTGTGGATGTTGTGAACCGTGAAGAGGCAGGGAATACCCATGCGGCGCGCGGCCGCAGGAATAAGCCCCGTCATCCAGTCGTTGCAGTGGATAAGATCTGGCTGCACGTAGGGGATGATGTTGTTGATGACCTCGCGCTGGAACGCCAGCGCGAGTTTCACATTGCCGTCGCCCCTGTCGTAGACCGTGTCGCGGTAGTAGAAGCAACGATCCTCGGCGAGATGAATGCGCTCATCGGAGAGGTGCGCCTTATACTTGCGAAGTTCCTCCGAGACGAGTTGCGCCGTCTCAACGTGGAACATGCGCCGATAGTGCGGCAGCGCAACATGGACATCCGCGCCGAGCTCAAAGAGCGCGGCCGTCAGCGAGGCGGAGACATCAGCCATGCCGCCCGCCTTCGCGGACATCTTGCCCGCGAGGTTGCCCATACCGTCCGGAAGATAGGTGATCTCAGGCGTGACAATCAGAATTCTCGGTTTCTTCGCTGTCTTATTCATAGGCCTCCTTCTTATCTTCCGAAACGATCCACCCGCATCAGGCGATCGCGGCGATGACCTGCCCCTTCTGAACGCTCTTGCCGTGCTCGACGAGGAAGGTAATTTTGCCGCTCGCCGTGGCCTTGATCGGATTAAAGAGTTTCATCGCCTCGACGACGCACACAGCATCGCCCGCCTTCACGCTCGCACCATCCTCGGCCATCTTCGGCTTGCCAGGCGCATCGCTACGGTAGAACGTGCCGTTGAGCGGCGCGACAACTGGCGTACCCGAGACCGTGGGCGCGTTCGTCTTTGAAGCGGGTGCCGCTGAAGGTGCGGCAGACGCCGCGGCGGCAACACTCTCGTTTCTTTTCTTTTCTTCCTCGTCGGCGGGGATGGGACCACCCTCCTTGCGCCACTTGAAGTAGCCGAGCGCGACCTCCGGGAAGAGCGCGTAGGAGAGAATGTCCTCTTCGGCCTGAATCGTATTGGGCGGAAGTTCGTTCGCGGCCTCGACGAGGCCAGGCTTTAGAAGATCGGCCGGGCGACAGGTGATCGGCTTTAAGCCCCCGCACAGTTTCTTGCGAAGCTTCGGCTCGATGGGCGCGGGCGTCGCGCCGTAGTAGCCCGCCGCGTAGCGTTTCGTCTCGTCGGTCACCATCGAGAAGCGCTTGCCCGAAAGGACGTTGAGGACCGACTGGACGCCGACAATCTGCGAGGTCGGTGTGACGAGCGGCGGATAACCCATGTCGGCGCGCGTCTTCGGGAGTTCCGCGAGGACTTCGTCAAGACGATCGAGCGCGTCCTGCTGGGCGAGTTGCGAGCGCAGATTCGAAATCATGCCGCCCGGAATCGCGTGAACGAGAACGCCCGCGTCGACAGCCTCAACCTTCGCCGCGCTCGCGGGTTGGCGCTTCTTCTTGAGTTCCTTGAAGTAAGCATTGATCTTCGTGAGCGCCGCACGGTCAAGCCCGCAGTCGAAGCCGACAGACTCAAGAATCGAGACGATCGACTCGGTCGGCGGCTGGGACGAGAACGACGAGAGCGTCGAAATCGCGCAGTCGAAACAGCCCGCACCCGCCTCAGCGGCGGCGAGATACATCGCGGCGGCCATGCCGCTCGTCATGTGCGAGTGAACTTGAATCGGCATCTCGGGGAGCGCCTTCTTGAGCGCGGCGACGAGTTCGCGCGCAGCCCCAGGCGTGAGAATGCCCGCCATGTCTTTAATCGCGAGCGAGTCAATGCCCATCGAGGCCTGCGTCTTCGCGAGCTTCACGTAGTTCGCGACGGTATGGACGGGCGATGTCGTGTAGCAGATTGTGCCCTGCGCGTGACCGCCGTATTTCTTCACGCTCTTGATCGCGGTCTCGAGGTTGCGCGGGTCGTTGAGCGCGTCGAAGACGCGGAAGATGTCCATGCCATTCTCGCACGCGAGCGCGACGAAGCGATCGACGACATCATCAGGGTAGTGCTTGTAGCCGAGGATGTTCTGGCCGCGAAGAAGCATCTGAAGCGGCGTCTTCTTGCAGACCTTCTTGATCTCCCTAAGACGCTGCCACGGGTTCTCGCGCAGGAAGCGCATGCAAACGTCAAACGTCGCACCACCCCAGCATTCGAGGGAGTAGAAGCCCGCGTTATCAATTGTCTCGGCGATCTTAAGAATATCGTCGGTACGCATGCGCGTCGCCCAGAGGGACTGGTGCGCGTCACGAAGCGTCGTGTCGGTGATTCGGATTCGACTCTTTTCCATTTTCATATCTTTTATTATACCACAGAAATCCTCGTAAATCTCTTACCCTCGCAAGCGAGGGCTTCATCTCCGCCGCCAGACCTTCAGCGCCCACGGTGCCATCAAGGCAAGATAGGCGACAAGCCCCGCGAGGACGGAGAGCGCGAGTGCGAGAATGGGCGCACATGCGGCCGTGACGTGACGCACGAAGAAGACGACGAGCGACATGGCGAGCGAGGCGGAGAGCGCGAGAAAAAGAAAACGCCCTTCGCCTGCAAATGGCCTAAAGCCGTTTCGCCGCACGACGGCGCGGGCGAGGAGCGCGCAGCCGAACGCCGCGCAAAGAAGCGTCGATGCGGCGAGACCCACATGCCGCCACTCTTCGGGCAACAGGGCGACCGCGAGAATGTTGAGCACGGCGTTGGCGACAACCGAGAAAAGCGAGACACGAAGCGGCGTCTTCAAGTCTTTCTGCGCTTGGAAAAACGGGATGAGCGACTTCTGAACGCCGAAGAAGACGAGAGAAAGCGCGTAGACGAAGAGCGCGCGTGAGACGCGCGTCGTAGCGAGCGCATCGAACGAGCCGCCCTCGTAGACGACCTCGGTCACCTCGCGCGCGAGGACCGCGAGACCGAAGGAAGCGGGCAACATCACGAAGACCATATTGCGGAGCGAAGATTTGAGAGCCTCGCGCGCGCGAGGTGCGTCATCCTTCGCGAAGAACCCTGCGAATGTCGGCAGAAGAACCGTCCCGAAGGCGACGCCAATGACGCCGAGTGGCAGATCCATCAACCGCTCGGCGTAGCCGATGACACCCGCCGCCCACGGCGCGGCGAGCTGCCCGAGCACCTGATCGAGCATATAGTTCACTTGAATCGCGCCCGCGCCCATCGCGGCAATCGCGAGGTTGCGCCAGACGGTCCTGACGCGCTCCGAACGCCAGCCCTTGAGCGAGAGACGCGGCACGACGCCCGCCTTCGCCATCGCGACGAACATAAAGGCCATCTGCGCGAAGCCTCCGAGGAGGATCGCCGTGGCGACGAGGCGCACGCGCGCGACAACCGAAAGACTTGGAAAGAAGGCGAGCACGGCAAGCGTCGCAATCCAGACGAGGTTCAAGAGCGCGGGCATAAAGCTTGAAGCTTTGAACTTGCCGAGGGCATTCAGAACGCCCATCCCAAACGCCGCGCCGCAGATGGCGAGCATGTAGGGAAAGAGGATCGCGACGAGCGAAAGCGTCAGACGCGCGCGCGGCGAAAGCGCATCGGCGAAGGAGAGCGTCCCGACGAGGAAGGTGAGGGCGAGGGCGACGAGCGCGCCGAGAAGCAAAAGGACCATCGTCATCACCGTGCGCGCAAACGCGGCCGCCTTCTCAAGCCCATCCTGCTCGACCGCACCCTTAAAAAGCGGCACGAACGCCGCCGTCAGCGCGCCCTCGCCAAAGAGTTTGCGCGCCATGTTGGGAATCGCGAACGCGAGCGTAAACGCCGACTGCTCGACGCCCGCGCCGATGAGGCGGCTCTGGAGCATCTCGCGCACGAGCCCGAGGACGCGCGAGAGCATCGTCAGCGACCCGACGGTGAAGATCGAGCGAACGAGGCTCATTTCCGTCGGGCGTTGCCCCGCGTCAAGAACTTCGAAATGCCGACGAGCGCGCACGTGAAGATGAGCATGAGCGTCGAGAGCGCGAAGACGGCGGGTAGGTTCTTCGAGTGCTTCGTCATGGACGAGACATAGGTCGGAAACGTGTTCGTGCCCGCGCCATTGACGAACGAGGTGATCACAACGTCGTCAATCGAGAGCGTAAAGGCGAGGAGGCCGCCCGCGATAATGCCCGGGAAGAGGATTGGGAGCTCCACCTTGAAGAACGTCGTCCACGGCCCCGCGCCAAGGTCGAAGGCGGCCTCAACGAGTCGGTCATCAAAATCCTGAAGGCGCGCGAGAAGCGTCATGACGACATACGAGACGCAGAATGTGACATGCGCGACGAGGATTGTCCAAAACCCGCACGAGACACGCGCGGCGACGAAGAGCATGAGAAGCGAAATGCCAATCAAGATGTCGGGCATGACGAGCGGCGTCCAGACGAGCGCGTGGTGGAACGACTGGAGGCGATCCTTCCAACGGTGGAGCGCGAGCGCCGCCGTCGTGCCGAGGACGCACGAGACGAGCGTTGAGAGCCCCGCAATCGTGAGCGAGAGCCAGAAGCTTGCGAGAAGCGGCCGAACGGCGTAGCGCGCCGAGAAAATCTGCTCGTACCACCGCGTCGTAAGACCCACGAACGAGCCCGTCGAGTCGAAGAAACTCATCGTCACGCCGTTCGGCACGAAGCCGTAGGCGACGACGAGCAGAATCGGCACATAGAGAAACGCGAGAACGAGGCCGAGGACAACGACCGAGAACATGGATCTTTTCATGACGCCCTCCCGCCGCCCGCGATGACGAGGCGTGCCGTCTGTTCTTCAAGACGCTTCTTGCCGCGCGCCTCTTGGCGATGCTTCCACCAAAAGGCGAGCGCGAGCGGGATCAGGACCGAGACCGCCATCAGCGTCGCAAGCGCCGAGGCGTGCGGGATGTTGCGGTTCTGGATTGCGCGCATGAAGATCTTGTTGCCGATGAGGACGCAGTTCGTGCCGCCGAGCATCTGCGGGATCACGTACGAACCGATTGCGGGGATGAAGACCATCAGAACAGCCGAGATGACGCCTTGGCGCACGCCCGGAATGAAGATCTTTCGGAAGGCGTAGAAGTTCTTCGCGCCAAGGTCGCGCGCCGCTTCAAGGAGCGAGAAGTCGAACTTCTCGGCGGCCGAGTAGATGGGCATAATCGCGAAGGGCAAAAACGAGTAGACCGAGACGAGAATGACGGCCGCCTCCGAGTCGAGCAAGGTCGAGGTCGCAGGGTCGACGGGTAGCGGCGAGGCGAGACCGAGACCGACGAGCGCGTTCTGCGCGAAGGCCGGCAGCCAATCGAAGAGCCACTCGCGCAAGCGCAGGAAGACAAGATAACACGCCTGCAGCCAACCGTCGGGGTGAAGCATCGTCTTCCACGCGAAGACGCGCACGACGAAACTCGTCCAGAACGGAAGCATAATCGCACCCGCGACGACGGGGCGCCACTTCGATTTCATGCGCGCAATCGCGTAGGCGCACGGCAGGGCCAGGACGATCGACCAGAGCGTCACGATAAACGAGATGCGGATTGTGTTCCAGACAATCGCCGGGTAGTCGGGGTCAACCAGTTCACGCCACGTCGAGAGCGACCAGTCACCGACACCGCCCGAGGCATCTTGCCCGTGAAAGGTGAACGCGAGGACGATGATCGCTGGAATCGCGAAGAAAACGAGCAGCCAGAGGAAGCTCGGCAGCGTGACGAACCATTCCGTCCGCCGGGATCGGAGGGGGTTATTCATCGCGTCGCTTCCACCATGTAGCCGTCGTCGGGATGCCACCAGACGAAGACGTCGTCGTTCCACGTGATCGGCTCCTGGTCCAGCAAGAAGCGTGAGTGCGGCTTTAAGGCCGCAATCTTGAGGCTCCCCGAGCGCACCCAGAACTTCGTGTAGACGCCCTGATAGACGATGTCCTCAACCTTCGAGGGAAAGACGTTGATGGCCGCGCCCTTCTCGGGCGGCGGCGGCGCGAGCGTGACGCGAATCTTCTCGGGGCGGACGGAGAGGTCAACCGACTGGCCGACCTGCAGGGCCTTGTCGTTGAACGCCTTGACGAGCGGAAAGCCCTCGACCTGAATGAAGCAGTAGTCGCCCTCGACCGAGACGATCTCGCCCGAGAGGAAGTTCGTGTCACCGATGAACGAAGCGACGAAGCGCGAGGCGGGTGCCTCGTAGATTTTCGCGGGCACATCCAGTTGCTCAACGCGCCCCTTGTTGATGACGGCGATGCGATCCGAGAGCGACATGGCCTCGCCCTGATCGTGCGTGACGTAGAGGAACGTGATGCCGACCTGGTCATGAATCGTATCGAGCTCGAGAAGCATATGCTGGCGGAGCTTTAAGTCAAGCGCGGCGAGCGGCTCGTCCAAAAGAAGCACTTGCGGGCGGTCCACGAGGGCGCGCGCGATGGCGACGCGCTGCTTCTGGCCGCCGGAAAGTTGGTGCGGATACTTCCACGCCTGATCCGAGAGCTGAATCATCTCAAGGATCGAATCCACGTCACTCTCAATCTCGGCCTTCGGCTTCTTCGCGAGTTTGAGTGAGAAGGCGATATTGTCCCACACCGTCATCGTTGGGAAAAGCGCATAGTTCTGAAAGACGGTATGGACACGCCGCTCGTTCGGTGGCAAGTTCGTGATGTCCTTCCCCTCCAGATAGATGCGGCCCGAGTCAGGCTTCTCGAAGCCGCCGAGCATACGCAAAAGCGTCGTCTTGCCGCAGCCCGAGGGACCGAGGAGCGAGAAGAACTCGCCGCGGCTCACCGCGAGCGAGACATCGTTGACAGCGGTCAAAGCGCCGAAGCGCTTTGTCACGTGGTCGAATACGAGGAAGTCATTTTGCATCTCACGAATTATACCATATTTCTCGCGTCATGAACGCGAGAAAGTTGTAATGAACGCATTTT
>CAYNVE010000020.1:0-16766 GCA_964400635.1 uncultured Lentisphaeraceae bacterium | reverse complement strand
GAAGATAGGACTTGCCGCAGCGACGGATGCCCGTCAGAATCTTGACGAGTCCGTTGTGCCGCCGCGCCATCAGCTCTTCAACATACGTGCTTCTGCTTGCTTTCATACTACAAACTTCCATTTCTCTCGTAAAAACTTTGCAGTATTATAGCAGATTCTTCCCGTCACGGCAACGGCTATTCCGCATAGCAGTCCTCGCTAGAGAAAGCAGTAATGGTATGCGGCAAGCAAGCTGTGGAGACTCGCTATTCATTGACCGCGCGCGCGTCACTCATAGCTAACGTGGACGCGGTAGAACGCCTTGCCGGACGGCGGATCCGTGTCTGTCAGTTTGACGCGGTCGCCCGTCGCCTTCTTCTTCTCAACAGGCGTATCGCTGAATTCGCCGAGTTTCGTGGCGCGATGGAGGCCATACGTGAGGCCTGGAATCGTCTTCACGCCGAGAACAGGCTTGCCCGTGTCGTCGATGACAAACGGCGAGTCGGCGACTTCCGTGTCTTGAATCGTCGAGTAAACCGGAACGACAGTGACCGTCTCCTTCACGCCCGACACATTCGTAAAGGTGACGGACTTAGTGCCATCAAGGACCCACGTGCCATCGGTCGCGTTCGTGAAGGCCGACGTGATTTCGTAGGTCATGCCCGACTCCGAATCGGTGTAGTAGACGCCCTTCGGCTTCTCATAATAGGCGACCCACTCGATATAGTAGCCAGTATCGTCTTTGCCGATAAAGTAAGTTCCAACGTCATCCGTCTCAGCGACGGCCTCCGACTTTAATTTGCCGCCCTCGACCGTCGCGCCAGATGTCGTGAGAGTGCCCGAGCCAATGACAAGATACTTCCGCTTGACGATGCGATCAGAAAGCGATTCATCACCAAGCTCAATCGTCGCGCGTTTCAGCGTGTGCGTGCCCGAAAAGCCATTCGCATAACAAACCGACCCAGAGCCGCCGAGATAGTAGTTGATAGAGGTCGTCTTGCTATACGTGGCACTAAAGACAATACCGCTCGGCGCGGCCACATAGAAGTTCATCGTCTCAGCCCAGGAACCGCCACCCAGCGCCTTGATTGTCAGACGCGATGTCTCGTCGACCGCGATGAACTGTGTGCCGCCCTGAAACTTGTAGAGGGAGTTGATCGTCACATCGGCATGGTTGTAGAAACCGAACTGGGACGTCCACCCTTCAACCTCGGAGGCCGTCGCCGTCACATTGTCAAAGAGGAGGGACGAATAGTCGCCCGCGCTCTTAAGTCCCGGCGCCTTGCTCTTCGCATAGGCCGTATAGTTCGTCACGATGGTTCCGTCCAGATTCCGCGCGACCACGACCGTCGCCCAGTTCGTGGCGGTATCCCACGAGTGGTCGTCCGCGCCCGACGGATGGTAGGTGTAGGTGTAGCTCTTCATCTCGCCCGTCACGGGGAGCGGATAGGAAAGCGTCTTCTGAAGAACGACGGGGCCTTCTCCATAAGCAACCCACTCAATGTACGTGCCCGTCGAGTCGCTTCCGAAGTGATAGGTGCCGACGGCATCGTCCACCGTGACAGACTCGTTCTTTGCCGTGCTGCCGCCCGTCACCGTCGCGCCCGCCGTCGTCGCCGTCCCCGACCCATAGATGAGATACTTCTTCTCAACGATGCCCTTCTCGGCCAGCGTCTCCGTGCCAAGATCAATCGTCACCGACTTGATCGTGTGTGTTCCCGTGAAGCCCTTCGTGTAGGCAACCGAGCCCGTGTCGCCGAGATAGTAGTTCGCCGCATTGGCCCTAAAGGCGACATTGAAGACGATGCCGCTCGGCGCCGCCACGTAGAAGTTGTGCGTGCCTTCCGTCTTGCCGCCCCAACCGTTGATCGTCAGCGACGATGTCTCGTCAACCGCGATGAACTGCGGGTCGCCTTGGAACTTCACAAGTTTGGTGATTATCACCTTGGCGCCGTTGTAAAGGCCATACTGCGGCTTCCACCCCTCCAGCTGCGCCGCCGTCACCGTGACGCCGTCGAGAAGGGATGGGTTCCAGACCTCGTTGCCGCCCCCCGTGCATCCTGGCGCAATGCTGTAGGCATAGGGCGTAAAGTTCGTGACAATCAGCCCGTCCGTGCGGTCGACGACCTGCGCCGTCATCCAGTTAGAGACCGTCGCCCAATTGTGATCGTCGTCGCCCAGCGGATGGTAGATGTAAGAGAATGTCGTTGTTGTCGTCGTTCCTGGAAGAGTTCGCGTCATCAGCGTATCAAGCGCCGTTCCGCCAACGGGCGTAAAGTAGACAACACCGTCCTCAACGGAGAGCGCCCCTTCTGCCGTCTTGCCCGTCTCGTTCACGTAGAGGCTCACAGCCGACTGGATAGCGGAAGAGTCCGCCGAACCCGAGACCTTAAAGAGAGGATACCGCCCCGAAAGCGCGTACTCTTCCGCACGGGAGACATAGGCAACAAGTTTGCCTCCTGCGAACTCAATTGCCTGCTCGGCGTTGCGTTTCTTGAGCGTGAGTGTGCCCGATTTAAGCGTCATCGCACCCGTGAGGCTCGGGGCAGACTCGAGAACAACATCGCCGTTGATGGCAAGGCGCGTTCCCTGCAAATTGCTCGCCGTCTTGACCGTGAGCGTCGTCCCACTCGCGGGCGAAAGCGTCGCGCCGTCGAAGGACGCCGTACCCGTGACCTGAAGTGTCGCGTCCGCGCTCGTCGCGAGCGTGCCCTTCCAGGCGAGCGTGTCGACCGTCACGCCGTCTGCGCCCACGTTCAAAACAACATTCTCGTCTGTCGAGGCGAGAGACGAAAGGCCCGCCGCACCCTTCACGCCCTTGACGCGGTAAGTGCCTTCTCCGTTGAACGAAAGTGCGCCCTTGCCCTCAACGCCGAGGACGACTGGCGCCGACTCGCACAGGAACGAGCCGCCATTCACAACATAGTCAACCGTGCTCCCGCCCTCGTAGCCAAGGACAAACGAATCGGCCTCGCTGCCCGTCACCGTGAGCGACGCGGCCGCCTCCTGCGTGATCGACACGGTGACATTGGACGCCGCGCCCGCCGCGAGGTTCTGAACGTAGACATCGTCCGAAAGCGTGATCGCGGCTGTCGTGTCAATCGTCGCGCTCGCGCCCGCGTTGCCCGCCGGCCAGGCGGCGAGCACCTCATCTTCGTCGTTCATCCAGTTGTTGTCGGAGAACGACCACGCACCCGTCTCGCCGCCGCGCCATGTGTAGTTCGCATAGCGAACGCCCGTATTGACAATCTGAATGCCCGCGATGCCGCAACGCGTCCCCGAGGGCGAGCCGCTCGTCGAGCCGTTCACCACGAACGATGAACCAGTAAGACCTGTCACACGAAAGCAGTTCTTCCCTTCAACAAGCATGACCGTGCCCGTCGTTGAGAGACCGTCGCCCCACGCCGTGTTCGCGGCGGGATAGACGCTCGTTGTCTCGCCGCTCGTCACCGTGACGGGTCCGAACTTTGTGAAACTGTGGTCGCTACCCATGTAGACGTAGACATCATACTGGGAATAGGGGATGCCCGAGAGTGCGAACTTCGCGCCCGTTCCGCCGTCATCCAAATAGCCGAAGAGCAACTCCGCATCGGCGTTCTGCGGCGCGGCCGTACTCGCATCCGCCGCATATGTGCACGCGCCCGAAAGGGTCGCCGAGATTTCCAGCGTGCCGCCCGAGCCGTCGGCGCGGACTTCCTTAAGACTCGTCAGCGAGAGATTGACGGCACTATTGTCCGACTTCTGCGCGACCTGGTTCCAGTTCGCAGCCGCAATCGGCAAAAGCCCCGCCGCGCCGAGCGTGATGGAACGCCCAGCGCGATTGTTTCCGTTGCCGCCAATGACGCTGATGCTGATCGAGTCGCCGCCAAGCTCGTCTTCCGTCGAGGCACTCTTCGTCTGGACGGTCAGGTAGCCATCGACAATCGCGACTTGCGCATCTTCAACCTTCGCGCCCTTGCGGCTCAAGACCGTGACGCCGCCCGTCGGAACTTTCGTCGCCTTGATGATGCGCGCGGGACTCGTCATCGCTTCTTCGATTTGCGCGTTCGTCAGCATGACGGAGATCGCGCCCGCCGACTCGCCGAGCGTCTTTTCAGTCGGGCGCATGGAGCCGACCTTCCACGTGCCACCCGCGACGACGATTTTCTCGGCTTCAGGAACACCCGCCAACGAGACTGTTCCCGTCCGATCCGCCGTGCCCAGCGTCAGCGTGCCCGCGCCTTGGACATGGCCGCACACCGTAAGCGTCGTCCCCGTCGCCGTCGCGATCGTGCCCGTCTCGATCATCGAGAGCGAACCCTTCAACTGCGCGCCGTCTTCGTAGGCGGCGATGAGGCCACCGTCCACCGTCGTTTCCGCCGCGTCCGTCGCGATGCCGAACGAGCCGACCTCAAGCGTGCCGCCCGAGAGGATGTCGAGCGTCCCCGGGGTCACGCCGCTTCCGACGATGCCGCACGTTCTGAGGCAAGCCGCATCCGAGATGGTGACGACCGGCTCGTTGTAGAAATTGATGACGCCGTTTGTGACGGCGAAAAGCCCGCCCGACACCGTAACGGGGACGGGGTAAGAGCTTCCCGCCGTGCAACCAATCACGAGGCCACCCGTCTCGTCCGTCCCCGTTGCCGTGCAGACGAATGTGCCGTTCGTCATCGAGAAGGACGTGCGCCCGTTCGCGCCGAAATGCCACGCCGCGCCCTTCGGGTTCACGGTCAGCTTGCCGCCCGTCATCTCGATGTTCGCGACCGTCGGGGTCGTGGCCGAGTCGCCCGCCGGAACGAGCGTCCAGTCGTCGCCCTCCTCAACGAGCAGCGTGACCTCAGTGGAGTCGAAGATGCCTGTCACCGTCGCACCCTCGAACGAGAGAATACCCGTCGTCGGAAGCGACGAGACAGCGAGGTTGCGGTTCTTGTTGATGAAATCGACGCGCCCTGTCTCATCGCAGTCATACGTCGAGAAGACGCCTGTGATGTGCGCCGCGCCGAGCGCGCCAACCGTGAGCGTCGCGCCCTTGCCCTTTGAGAGCGTGACATCGTTCGTGCCGCAGATGACGTTCGCGCCCGCGATATCTGGGCCCCAGATGACCGAGCCGTAGTAGCCCGAAAAATCGAGCGTCCCCGCCGTCAGCGTGCTTGAGCCGTTGACCGTGAGTTTCGCGGCACTTCCCGACGTGTTGATGACTTTGAGCGTCCCCAAGAAGACATCGGTGTCCACTGAAAGCGTCGCGTCGCCCTTGACATCAATCGTTGCCTCGGCCGTCGAGAACGTTGCGGTCTCCGACCACTTCGAGCCGAATGCCGTGCCGTCCGCCGTCCAGTCGGCCGTGTCCCACGTCGTCGCGCCACCCGTGATCGTCCGCGCATACGGCGCGATCTTCACATCCTTCGTCGCGACATAGAGGTCTCCATTTAAGATCTTCGTCGCCGCGGCATCATTCGGAACGACGAACTTTGAAAGATCCGATGTCGCAAGGTTCGCGCCCGAGAGGACCTTCGTCCACCCCATCTCGGCGGCCTCGGAGATATCGAGGACAACCGAGCCTTCGAGCGTCAAGCCCTTCGTAATCGTGAGCGCGGCGTTGTTCGTGACAGCGAGGCGCGCGCCGTCCGCGAGGACGACATCGGCCTTCGCTGTGCCGTCGAGGTAGAGCGTGCCGCCCGTGGCGACATCAAGGTTCGCATCCGTCTCACCGTCGAAGGTAATTTCGCCCGATGTCCAGTAACTACAAGCGGGAGCCTTCGCGCCTTGTGTGTCAACGACGGTGTCTTTCCCAGAAAGCGATTCTGTCACCGTCACCTTCCAGGCCGTGGGGCAACGTGCGTCATTATCGCCGCCCGCGACGCGATAGTTCGTAAACATCTCAATCGGCGAGCCGAGTTCAATCTTAACGGCGAGAGTTGGAGTAGATTGAACAAATGTATTGTCGGCTGCTGTATAGCCCCAACCCGTGCCAGCACTTGAATCAAAGAGATAGACAAGAGAGGCCGACCCCGTGTAATTCGTGACATATCCATTGTCGTCAACACCCGTAACCGTCATCGTTTCCGTCGAACCTGAACCATTGAAAACATAGGAAGCGGTCACCTTCGTACCGATTGGCAAAGCGAGTCTCGTGCCATTGCTCAAGAACTCAAAGCCATTTACCCTGCAACCAAGATACCGAGTACCAATGGGCGTAGACGAAGCCTGGAAGCTCGTCGCATTGAAGACGATCTTGCTGATCTTCGGAACGGACGTGAGCGTGCCCGTCAGATGAAGCGCGCCCTCCTGCGCGACCGAGATGGATCCCGACGTGAGGTTCGTGAACGATGCCTTGCCTGCCGTGATGACCGTCTTCGAGAGCGACTTCACATTCGGCTCGAACGAGGTGTCACCCTGCAGGTAAAGCTCGTTGAAGCGAAGCGACGCCTCGTCGTCACCCTTCTTGAAGAGGTAGGTCGTCGCTTGGTTGGCGAAGTTGTTGTAGCCAGGGTTGATTGCGCCCTTGACCGTGACCGTCATCGTCTCGGCATTGGCCACATCGAAGAACTGCACCGATGAGCCGTCGGCGTAAGAGGTCTGCTCCTTCGCCTGCGTGAGCCACGTCTTATCCGTCTCATTCGTCGACCAAACGCCGTCCTGTCCACCCCAATCAAGGAAGCCGGCCGTGTTCATGAAGTAGCCATCAGACGTCGTCGTGCCTTCAAGCACCGTCTCAAGGTCGTTCTCGTTATAGACGAGCGAACCTTCCTCAAAGTCGAGGACCGCCTTCAACGGATCGACGAGCAAATAGGAAGCCGTCGTCTTCTCGCCCGGCAGAATGAGCGTGCCGCCCTTCTTGACCGTGAGGCGCGTAATCGAGGTTGAGGGAATCGACTCGAGTTTCAGCGTCGCGCCCGCCTCGACCGTCACCGCGCCAGAGGCGAGCGAACTCTGGCTCTCCTGCCCCGCGATGAGCGTGCCTTCCTGGACGACGATGCCGCCCGTCGTTGCGTTCGTGGCGCGAAGCGCGAGCGTGCCCGCGCCCGTCTTCACGATCGAGCCTGTGTAATTGCCATTCTTGAGCGGCGTCTTGATAGTCAGCGTCGCATTCGTCTCAACGTTCGCCTCGAACGCGCCCAAGACGCTCACCGTATTATCGCCCGTCACCTCGTTCGTCCCATCGAGCGCCTTCAGGAGGAAGCCCGCGTTCGTGACATTTGGACCAAAGCCAACATTCTTGTAGTCGACCTTGATTGTCGCATTCGACATCGTCACCGTGCGCGAGAGATTCTCCGTCCGCCAATGGGGGTTCTCAATGATGCGCAAGGTCGCGTGGTCGAGCACGAAGAGCGGCTTTTCCGTGCGCAGGTCACTCACGCCGCCCACATCGCACGTCTCAAGGCGCAGCGCGGCGTTACTCACGGCAATCGTGAAGTCCTTCGCGAAAATGCCGCCCTCACGGCAGCGAATCGCGTTCTCGGCCGTGCCGCCGCCGATGAACGCGAGCGAATCAAGGTCGCGCACTTTTCCTAACTTGTCGAAGTCAAGCGTGACGCCCGAGCCCGTGACGAGAACATCGCCAACATTCGTAAAGCGCGTCCCGACATAGCGCGTTGCCGTGCCCTCGAAGAGGAGATCGCCCTTCGCCTCCGTCGTGAACGCGATGCCGTCCGCGCCGATGCCGCCGGGCGCATTCCACGTAATTTTCGCGGCGTCGGAAGTGAGCTTCTTGAATACCTTGAGCGTCTTGTCGCCCGAGATTGTGACCTCGCCACCCGCCGTCTCGGGCGAGACTGCGAGGTTCATGATCGTGATGTCGTTTGAGGCAACCGAGACCGAGCCCGTCACCGAGGCCGTCGATGCCGAGTCACCCGAGATGCTCGCCGTGTAGACGGCGTTCGAGACCGCGCGTGCGAGACGGACGAGCGGATCGCCCATCGTGTTTATGATGACGTAGCACCCCGCCTCGTATGATGCGGGCGCGAACGAGCGGTTTTCAACGGCGCACTGGTGACCCTTGATGAACGCATCGGCGGCCGTGCCGTCGCTGAGGACGAAAAGCCCCCGTTCCATGCACCGCTGCAGATACGGCGAAAGCCCGCCGTCGTTGACGCCGTCCGACCATGTCGCGCGCGTGTTGTTCATCGTGACGAGCGCGCCGCCGTAGGGGTTCAAGATCGACGCCTCGGCGAAGCAGAGGTTGCCATAGCTGTAGCTACGCAGATCAAAACGACCCGTGCGGCACGAGTAGATGAAGTCGAGAAACTTCTGAATGCGCGAAGTCGTGAAGAAGTTGTAGGCCTCGAATGGCGAGGTCGTCTGATCCTGACCGTGGCTCGCGTGGACGTTGATCTCCAAATCGTTGTTGTAAATCTGTGCGGCCTCATTCTCGGAGCCGCCGAAAGAGGTCTTGACGAGCGGACGCGCCGCGCTCACCTGCTGACGAAGAACCCAACGCGTCGTGTTCTCCCAGTCATCAATCTTGGACGAATGCTTCGCACTCCAGTTGTTGACGCGGTTGTCGAAGAACTCGAGTTCACTTGAAATGCGATCGTTCTGATTGCCCTGATACCAGTATTCGCTGAAGAGGTTTGAACCCGAGAAGCCCGCCTTGAAGTCGCCCTGAAAGTTTCCGTCCGCGCTCTCGACACGCTTCAGCTTCTCGATAAGACCCTTCACCTGCTGTTCCGCCGTGTAGGTGCGCGTCGCCTTCGCCTTGATGCCCGTCACATAACCCGACTCACGCACGGGGAAGCGGAAGCAGGCGATGTCAGGCACCCAGTCAACCTGCCCTGCCGTTTCGCCCGCAAGGTAGACGCCGTCGCCGTTATAGTCCCAAACCTCCTTGCCACCCGTCATCACGTCCATACACGAGTAGTAGAGGTCGGAAGGATTGTCCATGGTGTTGATTGCGTAGACGTAGCGCGTCGGAATCTCCTTCTCGCGGTTATACGTCCCCTTCGCGCAGCCCGCGCCGAGAATCGCGTACTTGAGCTGGTGGTTGCGGTAAAGGTATTCAAGATACTTGTGGATCTTAAACGCATCATCCCCGCCAACGTTCGCGTATTCCTCGTAGATCTCCGCCGTGTTCTTGATGATGATGTTGAGATTCGGGTGTGTCGTCTTGCGATACTCAACGTAGAGGGGCCAAAGATTCGTGAAGGCGGGCGGCGTGATGACGACCATGTCAATCGCCTCCTTGACCGTCGTTGTCATCAAAGGACGCTTCACGACAGAATACTCAACCGTCACACGCAAGCTCTTCGCCTTTTCAAGCGTTCCCGTGATGCCGTTCCAGCGGTAGGGCGTCACCTTCAGAAGAAGCGCAACATCATCAGCGGACTTCGCCGTCGTCACCTCGGCCGCTTCACGCGGATACGCCTCAGCACCGAAATACTGCGCATCTTCCTGCGCAGCCTCGGGCGTCTGATCAAGAAGGTGCGGCACGCGGTTGATCGCGGGGCGCAGAGTGCCTTCCATCGTCTCCCACTCGGCATCAATCGTCACCGACTCAATGACGGCGTCCTTCTTGAACGACTCCTTTGAGACGAGAAACGGCAAATCCGGCGCGCCCACGGGGTCAACAGATGACTTAAGCCCGCCGCCCGAGATCGAAAGCCGCCCATTCGCCTCGACATACGAGACGGACTCTTCCCAGTTCTCGGGCAACGACCAGACGCAGGTTCCCGCTTCGAGTTGCAAGAACGCGAGCGCGGAAGCGAATACACAGACGATTGTCTTCATGTCTTGACCTCCTTGACCTTAAATGGACGTTGACTCCTTCTCCTCGACGAGCGGCGCAATGAGCGCCTCGACCGTCTTCTCGGGCAGGACGAAGACGGCTTCGGCCGACCCAATTGTCGCATACCGCCCGCCTGTCGTCTTCGCGCCGATGAAGAGGTTGCGACGAATCGACCCGCTCTTCTCTTGGTCGATGGAAATCGTGTAAAACGGCGTCTCGAGCCCGTCCCGCGACAAGTCGGCGGCCGACGACGAGAGCGCGACGATTCGCGTCGCAAGAAGCGGGTTCAGCGCGGCGAGAAAATCTTTTAGCGCCTCTTCGCGAACGGCGCGCCTCATCTCCGCGCCCTCGACCGCCCACGTGCGGCTCTCGCGCCGCTGGACGAGCCGAATCGCCTCACCGCCCGCACCCGGCGTGATGACGAGACGCTTCACGAGCGACGGGTCAATCTTCACAATCTCCTTCGAGCGCAAATCGGCGAGCGTCGCCTCGCCGAGAAGCGCGCGCGCCGAGACGACCGAGGCCTCGCCATTCGTCGAGACCGAGACACGCACGCCCTTCGGATCGAGGTCGGCCGTCGTGAGCGCGACAAGGCGCGTTAAAAGCGCGGCGACGCACGCGCCATCGGCGTTCGCCGAGACGGGCGACTCAAGGTGCCACTGGCCACCCTCGCCGCGCGCGAGGACACACGTGAGATCGCCCGCGCGAAGGGTGAGTGCCGAGACGGCCGCCTCCTCCAACGGGAAAAGACGGCGATCAACATCGGTCGGCGCGGCGAGGTCGAGCGCGGCGGCTTTCAGATCGTCGGCAAGCGTGACGACGAGGCTCGGGTCATGAATCAGCGCATACGTTTCGCCTGTCTCGGCGGCGCGGCCGAGGCGGAGGCGGCGATCGACGCCGTCCTGACCGTGAATTGTGAGCGAAAGCGCGCTCTTCTCGTCAAGCCCATAGCCGACGAGGCGCGACTCGGCGACGCGCGCCACATCGTTCGTCGCGTCCGAAAGCCCGCAGAATGACTTGATGCGCGAAGCGACGAGCGACGAGAGAAAAGCCTCAACTTTCTTTGACGAAACGGTGCGCCCTTCGCTCCGCCAGTCGCCCGCCTCACGCGAGAAGGAGACGTTCGCCCCATCCACGCCGCGCACCTCGAAGCCTGTCACAAACGAGCCGTCGTAAGGGAAGACACTGCGCGAGCGGGCCTCATCAAGACCGAGGTTCGCCGACTCGTAGACGGCGCGTGGAACGACGCGCACAAAGTCGGAACCCGAAACGGCGGCATAGACACCGTTCGACGCAGGCGTGAAGCGGCCGAATGAGACCACGCGCGTCTCAACGCCGTCAGAAAGGGAGAGGCGAAGCGCGGGCGCGACGAGACCCAAGTCTTCGCGCGTCACGCCGATTTTCGCCATCTGCGCGACGGAGAGCGTATCGAGGGTGTCCGCCGCCATGAGGTCGTCAAGAAGTCGAAGAACGCGCGGCTCGTCAGCAGGCTCGGGCGCGGGCGAGACGAGACGCCACGCGCCGTCACGCGCGAGGACAACCTTCTCGCCGTTCGCGCGCGCGACCATGAAAGAGGTTGGCTCGAACGCGGGGTCGAGGAGCGTCTTCAACGCGCGATCAAAAAGGCGCGGCGCGCGGAGCGCGAAGAAGAGGTTGAGCGCGACGGAAAGGACCGCCACAACGAGGAGAAGAAGAATGGTGCGAAGGCTCGTCATGTGCGAAGCCTCCTTCTGATGACGATGAGCGAGAGAAAAGCGAAAACGCCGAGCGGAATCGCACCCACGAGAACCGCGAAGAGCCGACCGCGTGCGGCGCGGTCAAGCCCCGTGACGAGCACGGATGCGTCGTCCTCCGCGATCTCCACGCATTCCGCACCCGCGAGGAACGAGACGGCGTTCAAGAAGAACGCGACATTCGCGCTCCCGCGCGAGGCCAGCGCGCCATTTGAAACGAACGAGGCGTCGCCCACCGCGACGAGGCGCGTCGGGCGGACGGCGATGTCGCGGCCGACACCCCCACCACGCTCAACGGCCGCAACGACGACGGACGCGCCGACCTTGGCGATGGGCGTGAAGACAAGGTGATCCGCGCCCGACGACGTGCGAACGACGGCCGACGGCTCGAAGGAGACGGGCCGCTCAAGGACGAGGCGTGAGGAGAGGAGATTCTGCGAGACGGCGTGGTCGGAGAAGTCTGTGACGATGACATCCGTCCCCGAGGTGGAGCGCGCGTCCTTGATCGGCGTCAAGGCGGCGTGAAGCCCCCAAGCGGGGAGAAGCGGCAGAACCCCCTCTTCCGCCGACGCGCCCGCGAGGACGAGAAGCCGCCCGCCACCGCGCAGGTAGGCATCGAGGCGACCCCACTCGGCGCGTGAGAATGTCTCGCGCGCGCCCGCAACGACGATGAGCGCGCAGTCGGGCGGAATCGTGCCGTCGGCGGCGAGATCGAGCGTGCGACACGAGTAGCCGTTTCGCGCAAGCTCGCGCCGAATGTCGCTCATCCCCCACGGCCCGTAGTCGTCAGCCGATGCCTCGCCGTGACCCGTCGTCCAGTAGATTTCGCGACGCTGTGGGGGCAAGACGCAACTGCGCAAGGCCTCAACGAGCGCGCGCGAGGTGAGCGGCTCATTAAGGCTCAGCGTCGTCACACGGTGCGCCTTCTCAAAAACGATGGCGTTCTCTTTGACGCCGAGGCGGACGAGGCGCTCCGCCGCGCCGAGATCCCAGGCGGGATCGACGAACTGGAGTTTGATCGAAAGAGTCGAGAGCGCGTCGGCCTGATGCTTCAGGGCGCGAAGCGCGCGCGCGACCGCGCGGTACGACGGCGACGTGCGCGGCAAGAAGGCCGTCACAACGACGCGCCCCGAAGCGTCCGAGAGAATCGCGCGCATCCGCGGCGAGAGTGTCTCGCGCGCGTCGGATGCGACATCAAAGACGGCGTCGAAGCGGAACGCGAGTGCCGAGACCGAGACGGTCGAGACGAAGGCGAGGAAGAAGGCGAGCACCGTCGAGAGCGACGCGCGCGAGAGGCGACGATTCGCGAAGCGCGCGAGCCGAATGACCTTCGTCGCGAAGAAGAGACAGAAGAGGACGAGAAGGACGGCGGCAACGAGGGGACCCGTCGAAAGAAGCCCCGAGGAGAAATCCGAGACCGCCGCGTCGAGCGGCATCTCGCCGAATGCAGTCGCGGGGCTCTTCGACCAGAGACGCGCGGCCGCCCAGAGCGCGCGCGGCAGGGCGACGAGCAGGGCGAGGGAGGTGAGCGCGGCGGCGAAGGGACGCGCGAAGACGGCGCTCACCGCCGTCGCGGCCGAAGCGAGAACGGCGCTTTCAAGGACGAGCGCGAAAAGGCCCGGGAGAAGCGCGAAAAGGTCCACGCCCGCAAGAACGCGCGGGGCGAAGGCGGCGAGAGAGGCAAGCGCGGCGACGAGCGAGAGGAACGTCGCGACCATGAGAAGAATAAAAAGGCCGAGCACCTTGCCGAGAACGAGGTCTCGCTCGGACACGGCGACCGAAAGGAGCATATCAAGCCGAAGCGTGCGGCGCTCTTCGCTCCAAATATCGGAGGCGAGAAACGCGGCGAGGATGGGCAGGACGAGCGAGACGCTCGTCGTCCAGAGCGTCGCGAACGTCTCGCGCGACCCCTCGGCATCGGCGAGGCGGAAGGCAAAAACGGCGAGCGACGCGGCGAGAAAGAGGCTCACGAGGAACGAGGTCGTCATGAGATTTCGCGCGCGAGAGAGCGTACGGCGGCACGTAATGGAGAGGCTCGTCATGACACGCCCCCCTTCCACGCGTCGCGGAGACGGGCGAGGAGATCCTCCTTTGTGCCACCCGCCGCCGAGAGCGTCTCGGCGAGCGTGCCGTCGCGCAAGACGAGAAAGCGCGTTGTCCAGGCGACGAGGTCGCTCAGTTCATGACCGGTCACGATGACGGATGAGAAGGCCGCCGCCTCAGAGAGAATCGCGGCAGAACTCTCGCGCATCTCGACATCAAGGCCTGAGAGGAAGTCATCCAAAAGGAGGACGCGCGGGCGCAGGAGAATCGCGTCCGCAAGGGCCACGCGCTTCTTGAGTCCGAACGAGAGCGTGCGAATCGCGTGGCGCAGGAGCGGCGAGAGCCCGCACATTTCGGCGGCCTCGGTCACGCGGCGACGAACGCGCTTCGAAAGTTCCCCCTTGAGGTAGGCGCGGTACGTGAGGTATTCCTTCACGGTCATGTCCTCGTAGAGGGCGGGTCGCTCGCTCAGGTAGCCGATTTGGCGGCGATAGCGCAAGGGGTCGGCGAGGGCATCGCATCCATCGAGGAGAATGCTACCCGCCTCGGGGACGAGGAGTGTCGCGAGAGATCGCATGAGGGTCGTTTTGCCGACACCGTTGGCGCCGACGACGCTCACAATCTCACCTGGCGAGACGAGAAACGAAACGTCCCGAAGGATGCTTTTCCCTCGGTAGCCAAGAGCGAGATTCCGTACCTCGAACATAGACAATCATTATATCAAAAAAAGCGGAAGAATGGCGAACTTTGCCAGGTTGGAGATTCCCCATCTTTTTGCAAAATTCCGTCGCGTGTGTGCGACGGAATTTTGAGACCCGAAATTTCATCGGAGAGGTCAGGCGACGAATCGACAATCAATCGCGGACCGAATAAGAATCCATCACTCAACCATCAGACCTTCTGCGGCTGTTCACGACGATACAACTCGCAAAGTTCTGCTGGGCTGAACCACCAGTATTTCGACGACTCGTCGCACAGTTCCGCATATGTCTTTGAAGCATAGAACTTCTTCATCAGTGAAACAGGGTCTTCTCCGCTCGACTTGGAAAGAAGATCTACTGCCAATGCAATCTTCGATGGCAAGATGAGATGCAAGGTCTCTTGGTCAAAAGCATCGTGCGTAATCATCTTGACACCTCTAGACTCGTCAGATACTTCAACACCGAAAGAGCCTTTCCCGTGTGGAAAAGATACTGGTCGGCAAGGCGATACCCCTTCATCCTTTTCATTGCCTCTTCTTCGCCGCAGAATCCGCCTTCATAAAGTGAAAGAACCGTATAGACGCGATCATTCGCCACGGGCCCCGTCACGATGTCGAAATCATGATCGACATTGTTGTGCAACCTGTTCG
This sequence comes from uncultured Lentisphaeraceae bacterium, assembly GCA_964400635.1. Taxonomy (GTDB): domain Bacteria; phylum Verrucomicrobiota; class Kiritimatiellia; order RFP12; family UBA1067; genus UBA1067. The sequence goes on along the minus strand of CAYNVE010000020.1, from coordinate 1,960 downwards.
CGGCAATGAACCGCAGCCATTCCACGCAGACGCCATCAAATCGCTTGACGTTGAGACTTGTCGCGATACTTTCGTCGAACTCATACACGGAAACGAATCCACACCCGTCTTTCTTGAAATGCGCCAGACGATTGCGCACCCAACGCCTCGCCTGCTCGAGATCCGTCGTCGTGTAGAAACCTGTTCCGAAATCCAAGGGACGATAAAGTGCCCTCGGCTGAATCCGAGGCGCTTCAACTCGCTCCAGCGCTCCGTGATACAATCTCATGCCGCGATTCCCCGCACCTTGAGATAATCTGCCATATCCTCCAAGAGCCACTCGCGTCCCTGCGTATGCAAGACGTCATAGCCCTCGTCGAGATAGCGCACCAGCCCACAGGAGTCAAAAAGGCGAAAAACGTCAGAACCCGACATCCCCTTTGCATTGGCATATGCCTCAATGCAAAAGGAAACGAATTCAGCGACTCTGGATCTTTCGCTCATGTTATTGTCCTTTCCAACGATTGCCGTGTATTGTATCAGTTTCAGCCGTGACTGTAAAGGGGGCGAAGATTTTGCCACTTATTCAAGCAACATCCCACGCCTTCACGGGGCGTCGATTGAGACGAGCGTCTCGACGCGGATCGCCTGTCGGATCGTCACATCGACGAGAACAAAGAGAATGGCAACAACGACGAGAAGACTCGCGGCGGCGAGCACATACTCAAGAAGCGCCTGACCCTGTCTCATGCGTGACACGACCGCGCCCCTCCTACCGCTGCTTCATGAAGGCGCGCACGCCAAGGGCGAAGAAGAGCACGACGGGGGCGAGCGCGGCGATGATGCTTGGGCACCACCCGTTCTTCGCAAGCACCATGCCGAGAATCGTCACGCCGTAGTAGGCGAAGAAAAGAAGCAGAGCCGAGATAATGCCCTTCATGACGCTCTGCCGTCCCGACGCGATACCCGCGGGAATCGCGAAGAGCGTGATGACGAGGCACGCGAGCGGCGCGGCCATCTGCGCAAAGAGGTCGTAGAGGACATCGCGGCGACTCTCCTTCGTGAGCTCAGGATGCGTCTTCAAATAGCGCAGGCGATTGGAGACGGAATAGAACTTCATCGGGCGATTCTGCAAGATGAAGTCTTCGGGCGTCTCGTTCAAAAAGTCGAAGACGCGGAAAGCGAGCGCGTCAACCTCGGGCGCGGGCGAGGCGATTTCACGCCCCCCTTCGTCGAAATGCTGAACGCGCGCGCCCGTCAGCCACCACTCGCCGTCAAGGAAGTCCGCACGCGGTGCCGTCACCGTCATGAGGCGCGTGCCGTGCGTGCGGTCGATGCGGATGCACACATTCGAAAGCGACGAGCCGTCGGCGGCGAGGAGGCTGCCAACATTCCACGTGCGGTGGTCAACCGGATTGCGATAGACGACCGTGTCCTCTTGCTCGAGGCGATTGACCTCAAACTTCGCGCCTTTAAGTTGTGAGGCCCACTGCGCGTAATTCGGCACAAACCACTCGTTCACAAATGTCACGAAAAGCGCCGTGAGGACGCTCACAAAAAGGAGCGGCCGCACGATGGCCTGAAAGCTGATGCCGCTCGCGCGCATCGCGACGATCTCCGAATGGCGGCACATCGTCCACATCGTGTAGAGCGTCGCGAGCATGAGCGCGGCGGGCGCGAGATAGTGGAAGTAGGGCGCGAGATAGCCACAGAAATAGAGCACGGCCGCGCCCCACGCGAGGTGGGCGTCGGCCATGCGCGAGAACGAGCCGAAGAGCTCGAAGAGAACATAGATCGCCACAAACCCCGCGAGACAGTAGCCGTACGGGACGAGAAACTCGCGGAGAATGTAGCGCGGGAGGATCTTCATCGACGGAAGATCACTTCTTCTCGGGCATCTTGCCCGTCGTGAAGTACTGCTCGACCTCCTCGAGGGTGCGTCCCTTCGTCTCGGGCAGGAAGAACGCCGCCGTGATGAAGT
>CAYNVE010000019.1:0-16880 GCA_964400635.1 uncultured Lentisphaeraceae bacterium | reverse complement strand
AGGACATCCGCCTCGGGCCGACGCTCCCGGCGTTCGTCTCGCCGAACGTGCTCAACATTCTCGTCGAGAAGTTCGCGATCAAGCCGACGACGACCGCCGAGGCCGACCTCGCCGCGATTATGACAGGCGCGGGCAAATAGTGTATAATGAAATGAATCACCCGAAACCGATTATGGAGAAAACGAACATGAACAAGGCTCCTCTCCTCGTCGCGGCGTGTCTTCTCGGCGCGTCCCTCTTCGCCGAAGTCAGCCCCGCCAAGACCCTCTGGAAGGCCGGCGACAACGGTATCAAGAGTTATCGCATCCCCGCGATCTGCACGGCGCCGAACGGCAACCTCATCGCGGCGTGCGATGCGCGCACGTATCACGGCGGCGACCTCAACTCGAATCAGCCCATCAACATCTCGATTCGACGTTCGACCGACGGTGGTAAGTCATGGACGAACCCCGTCAATAGTTTTACGTGGCCGTGGGAAGGCGATGGCGAGCGTTGGGCGGCCTCCGACCCGTCGTTCGTCGTTGATCGCAAGGCGAAGAAGATTTTCCTCTTCTACAACGTGTGGCATGTCTCGGCGGGTGACGGCATTTACCGCTTCTATGTGCAGGAGTCAAAGGACAACGGCAAGAAGTGGTCGAAGCCGCGCGACATCACGAAGGATATCGCTTTCCCCGAGTGGCCGTTCGGTAAGCCTGGGAACAAGGGTGGCTTTATCTTCATCTCGTCGGGCTCGGGCATCCAGCTCAATGACGAGGCGGGCACGCTTCTTCACACGCTCGTCCACGTCGGCGACGGCAATGCGCTCTTTGGCTCGGACGACCACGGCAAGACGTGGAAGGCGTTCGGCAAACCCGTCAAAAACGGCGATGAATGCAAGGTTGTTGAACTTTCTGACGGCCGCTGGATGATCAATTCGCGCGACTACTACCGCGGGAAGGGTCGCCTCATCCACATCACGGCCGACAAGGGCATGACGTGGACTTCGACCTACGACAAGATTCTGCTCGACCCGGGGTGCAACGCGCAGATTATGCGCTACGGCAAGAAGGCGCTCCTCTTCACGAACTGCAAGGCTGAGAACCGCTCGAACCTCTTCTTGCGCACGTCGATTGACGACGGCGCGACCTGGTCGAAGGGCATCCCGATTTATCGCGGCGGCGCGGCGTATTCCGACCTGACTGCGCTTCCGAAGGGCGGCGTGGGCATCCTCTATGAGGGCGAGGGCTACGGGACGATCGATTTCGTGATTGTGCCGAAGGAAGACCTCGTCGCGGACGCGAAGAAGGCGGCGACGGAGCCTGACGAACTGAAGAAGTAAGGCTGAAAATCAAGGAGCGGCGAGAAGGCCATGGCGACATTCCAGTATATTGCGAAGGATTCGACGGGCGCGGAGCAACGCGGCACCGTCGAGGCGGGCGACCGCGCCTCGGCCATCGCGGCCGTGCGTGCGCAGGGCCTCATGCCGACGGCACTCGGCGAGGTGAAGGGGACCCCGAAGACACCCGCGAAGGCACCGAAGGGCGCGCCGAATAAGGGCGGCGAGAAGAAGAAGACGGGGCTTAACACCGAGATCAAGATCAATATCCGCCTTCCGAAGTTTTTGCGCGGGCGCATCAAGACGAAGGTCTTGACGCAGTTTACGCGCCAGCTCGCGACGCTCGTGAACGCGGGTCTTCCGCTCATGCGCGGGCTCGATGTCTTGAAGCGCCAAATGAAGGACGCGCAGATGCTCGAGGCTCTGAACGGCATCGGCGAGAACATCGCCGCGGGCGGCACGTTCTCGGAGTCGCTCACCGCCTACCCGAAGATCTTCGACAAGCTCTACGTCAACATGGTGAAGGCCGGCGAGGCGGGCGGCGTTTTGGAAGTCGTCCTTGGGCGACTTGCGGAGTTCGCCGAGAAGTCCGAGAAGATCAAGAACAAGGTGAAGGGCGCGATGATTTACCCGTGCGTCGTCCTTGTCGCTGCGATTGGCATTACGTGGTTCTTGCTCGTGATGGTTATTCCGAAGTTCGAGCAGGTCTTCAACGACATGCTGGGTGGCGCGACGCTCCCAGCGCTCACGGTCTTCGTCATCAATGCGTCGAAGTTCATGCAGGCGCACGGTCTCGTGATCCTCGCCTTCCTCGCCGCCGTCATCGTTGCGTTTAAACTGCTCGGGCGGACGGAGAAGGGTGCGTATCTCTTGGACGCTCTTAAACTGAAGATGCCCGTCACAGGTACGCTCGCCCAACGCTCGGCCGTTTCGAAGTTTACGCGCACCTTGGGTACGCTTCTTTCCTCGGGCGTCCCGATTCTGCAGTCGCTCGTCATCACGCGCGACACGACGGGCAATCGCGTTCTCTCTGAGGCGATTCAGCGCGTCCACGATTCCGTCAAGGAGGGCGAGTCGATGACCGAGCCGCTCTCGCAGTGCAAGGTCTTTCCGCCGATGGTCGTCTCGATGGTCGAGGTCGGCGAAGAGACGGGCGCGCTCGCCGATATGCTCACGCGCATCGCCAACACCTACGACGACGAGGTCGATAACGCCGTCGCGGGTATGACGGCGGCCATTGAGCCGGCGCTCATTATTGTCCTCGCCGTTGTCGTCGGCACGATCGTCATCGCCATGTTCCTGCCGATGATTAAGATCATCTCGACGGTTTCGGGCGCGGCGGGCTAAGCGATGAAGACATACATCTGCGGTCACCGAAACCCCGATGTCGACTCGGTCATGAGTGCGTTTGCGCTCGCGGACCTGCGGCGGCGCACGGGGATGGCCGATGTCGAGGCGATCTGCGCGGGGCGGCTCCCCGATAAGGCGAAGTGGGTTTTCGACCACTTCGCGCTCGTGCCGCCGCGTGTCAAACGCGATGTCTACGTGCGCGTCCGCCATCTCGTCGACCGTTCCGTTCCGATGCTCGATGGCGACGACGCGCTTGTTGACTCCCTGCGGCGGCTCGAGGCGAGCGGCCAGTCGTCGCTGCCCGTGCGCGCGCGCGATGGCTCGTTTTGCGGCATGCTCTCGCCCGCAAAGTTGATCAACTTCTTCCTGACGCGCGGTGATGTCACGATTCCGACATCGCGCGCGCCGCTCCATCGTGATGTCCATATTCTCAATGAGGCCGACCCGATCCACGACATTCGCGCGGCGGCCGTTCGAAGCGCGCACAACCACTTCCCCGTTGTGGACGAGAAGGGGCAACTCTTAGGAACCGTCCTCAAGCGGGCCTTTGCCGAAGAGCCGCCGTTTCGCATCATCCTCGTGGATCACAACGAGAACGATCAGGGCATCCCGGGGCTCGACGAGGTGCCCGTCACCGAAGTTGTCGACCACCACCGCATCGCCTTTGCCGCGACAAAAGAGCCCATCCGCTACACGGCCGATGTTGTCGGCTCGACCTGCACGCTCGTCGCGCGCATGTATCGTGCCGTAGGCGAGAGCCCTTCGCGCGAGGTCGCGGGCGTCCTCATTGCGGGCATCGTCTCCGATACGCTCTTCTTCCAGTCGCCGACGACAACCGACACGGATCGCGCGATGTGCTCGTGGCTTGAGAAGATTTGCGGCGAGTCGGCCGACGCGCTCTTGGAGGGCATGTCGTCCGTTGGCTCCGCGCTCCAGTCGATGACGACGGATCAGGCGCTTCTCTCCGACGCGAAGACCTACAATGAGGCCGGACGCAAGTTTGTTCTCGCGCAGATCGAAGAGTCGAATATGGCCGTCTTCCACCGTCACCTCGGCGATTTGACCGAGGCCATCGACCGCCACATGCTCGCGCACGCGCTCGACTTCATGGCGCTCATGGTGACCGACCCCGTGCGCGGTTCGTCCGAGCTCGTCTTCCGTGGGCTTGAGTCCGTGCGCCGCTCGCTCCCCTACCGTCGCGGCGACCAGGGGACCTTCCTCATGCCGGGCGTCCTCTCGCGCAAGAAGCAGCTTCTGCCCGAGATTCTCGCGGCGCTTTCGTGAAAGGGCTCTTGACGCAGATGACGGAAGAAACGATTCTTCAGCTTGCTCGGATGCTCGTCGTTCTCGCGCTCGTCGTCATCGCGGCGGCCCTTGCGACGCCCAAAGGACGCATCCCGCTCGCCTTGCGCGGCGTCCTGCGCGTCCTCAAAAAAGATCGGAACCTGAAGGATGACGAGACCCCGAAGGTCGCGCCGATGTGGAAGCGTCTCGTCGCTTTCTTGCTCGTCCTGGTCGCGCTCGCACTTGCCGTCTTATGAAGATTGAGGAGATTGTCTCGTGGCTTGACACGACGTTGCGCGTCGCCGACTTCTCGGACGATGTTTCCAACAACGGCCTGCAGATTGCGCGCACGGACGACGGGCGCGGCGTCCGAACCGTCGCCTTCGCGGTGGACGCCTCGCGTCGCGCGATCGAGGCCGCCCGTCGCGCGCACGCCGAGCTTCTTGTCGTCCACCACGGCATCTCGTGGGGCGGTGGCATCCGCCGTCTTGCGGGCGGCGTTTACGAGGTCGTGAAGGCCGCGATCGAGGCGAACCTCGCCCTCTACGCCTGCCACCTGCCACTCGACGCGCACCCGACGCTCGGCAACAACGCCGCGCTCGCGAGGCGTTTTGGTCTTCAAAATCTCGTCCCCGCCTTCAATTATCACGGCCACCGAATCGGCCTCGTCGGCGAGGCAAACGGCGAGAAAATCGGCGTCTGCTCGGGCGGCGCGGGCGATTTTGCCGAGGAGGCGAAGCGGCTCGGCTGCGCGCGCTATGTGACGGGCGAGGCGAACTGGGGCGAGAAAATCGCGGCCGAGAACTGCGGCATGACGATGGAATGCCTTGGGCACTATGAGACGGAGACAGGCGGCGTCACGTCGCTTGCCCAGACGCTTCAGGCGGCTTTGCCTGTCGCGTGCGTCAACTTGACGAAGGACCTTCAGGAGAAAGAGGTGAAATGAAAACGTATCGTGAACTTCTGCACGAAGGCCGCGTCGCGCTGACGGGCGGCTGGATCTGGCGACTTTTCGCGTGCGTCTTCGTCCTGAATGGCGTCGCCTCCCTTGTTGGGAAGACGCTTTCGGCTTATCACGACTCGCGCGGCATCATCACGCTCGGCGATTATCTCAAGAAGACGAGCGAGGCGGCCCAGCAGGGAATCGCCTATTCTCTTCCGAATGCGGAAGCCGTCCGCTCGATGTTCGTCGCGACCTCCTTTGAATGTTTCGTCTGGCTCCTCTTCACCGCCATCGCGCTTCTCGGCTTCGCGGCCATCGCCCTGCGCGCCTGCGAGAGAAAGGATGAGGCGTGGTTCTCGTCGAGCCTCGTCGGCTTTCGCCGCCCGCTCGGTGCCTTCACGCTCTTTTTCGTCATGAACCTCTTCGTTTTTCTCTGGTCGCTTCTTTTGCTCGTCCCGGGTCTCGTCGCGCTCTATCGCTATCGCGCGGCGTGGTATCTCAAGAGCGAAGATCCCGAGCAGGGCGCGCTTCAATGCCTTGGCCTGTCGTCGCGCATAATGAAGGGCTTTAAGTTTCAGGCGTTCGTCTTAGATCTCCTCTTTATTCTCCTTCTCATTCCCGCGATCCTTCTGGGCGTTGTCGCCACCTGCCTCGTTCTCGCATTTGAGAACGGCCTTGCGACGTTTCTCTTCGTGCCGGCGTTCTGCTGGGCCTTCTACGTCGGGTTTTGGGCTATGACGACGCGAGGAGCTTTCTATCTTTCGGTCAAAGCCGCGTATGACCATGATATCCGTCGAGACAGTCGAGAAGATCAAGTCGCTCATGCGTGAGGCGTCCGTCTTCGAGGACGACCTCGAAGAGCACTTCATCCTAGGCGGTGGCCCGGGCGGGCAGAAGACGAACAAGACGTCAAACGTCGTCCGCCTTGATCACGCGCCGAGCGGCCTTTCAATCCGCTGTGGCAAGACGCGCAGCCGCGAGACGAACCGCTGGCTCGCGCGCCGCGCCCTCGCCGAGGCGATCCTCGCGCGGGAGCAGGACCGCAAGAGCGAAGAGCAACAAAAACGCGAGAAGATCCGCCGCCAAAAGCGTCGTCGCTCGCGCCGCCAGAAGGCGAAGATGCTCGCCGATAAGCGCGCGCATTCCGAGGTCAAGTCGCTTCGGCGGAAGGTGGAGGAAGAATGAAGGTCGGCTTCTTCGATAGCGGCGTCGGCGGCTTGTGCGTTCTCAAGGCGTTTCAGGAGATCTGCCCGACGGTCGAGACGGTCTATCTCGCCGATCGCGCGCACGCGCCCTACGGTAATAAGACGCCCGAGGAGATTCGCGCGCGCGCCGAGGCCTGCACGAAGGCGCTCCTCGCCCAAGGTTGCCAGATGATTGTCGTCGCGTGCAACACGGCGACGGGGGCGGCGATTGACTCTTTGCGCGCGTGCTATCCCGACATTCCTTTTGTCGGCATTGAGCCCGCCATCAAGCCGGCGGCGCGCCGCTCGAAGACGGGCATCGTCGGTGTCCTCGCAACGGCGGGGACGTTCGCGGGGCGACTCTACAACGAAACGAAGGCGCGCTTCGCGAAGGGGACGACCGTCCTCGCGGTCGTGGCCGATGACTTCGTGCAGTTCGTTGAGAAGTGGAAGGGCGGAAAAGGGACACGCGGAAACGCGGACACTCCGATGGACGCGGCCTTGCACGCGCGAGCCGAGAAGATGGTGCGCGCGAAGGTCGAGCCACTTCTGAAGGCGGGCGCGGATGTGATTGTTCTTGGCTGCACGCACTTTCCGCACCTCAAGGGCGTGATCGAGGAGGTCTGCGACGGTCGCGCCGAAGTGATTGATCCATCGAGGGCCGTTGCGCGTCAGGCCAAGCGCGTTCTAAAGGAGAGGGGGCTTTTGTGAAGAGCGTCCTCGTGACGGGTGGGACGATGCGTCTTGGCGCGACGATTGCCGCGCGTCTTCGTGCGGCATCTTGGCGCGTTCTTGTCTCGTCACATCGTGCTGATGCGAGCGCGGACATCCTCGCGGATCTCTCGACGGCGGCGGGGGCCGACCGCCTTTTCGATGAGGCGCGCCGTCTTCTCAATGGCGCGCTTCCTGACGCTCTCGTCAATAACGCCGCGCTCTTTACGGGAGATCAGATGCGCCTTCGCGCCGTCAATGTGGATGCGCCGATTCGCCTCATGTCGCGCATGGCCGCGCGTGCGACGGGCGTCGGCGCGGTCGTGAACATCCTCGACGCGTGCGCGCTCCGACCTGAGACGGTCGCGCGCGAAGACTACTTAAAAACGAAGCGCGACTTGCTCGCGGCGACGCGATGCGCGGCGCGAGATTTCGCCGCGACTTTGCGCGTCAACGCCGTCGCGCCGGGCGCGGTTTTAAAGCCGACGGCGACGCGCGAGAAGGCCGCGCGTCGTCTGCTCGCGCGTCAGGCGACAGCCGACGATGTCGCTGAGGCGGTTTGCTATCTTCTTTCGGCCGAGGCCGTGACGGGTGTCGTCCTGCCCGTCGACGCGGGCGTCCATTGTCTTTAAGGGGGTGTTGTCATGCGCGTTCTTCTTCATGCCTGCTGCGGACCTTGCGCGAGTGGCGCGGTGCCGCGCTTGAAGGAGGAAGGTCACGAGGCAACGCTCTTTTTCGCGAACTCGAACATTGATACGAAGGAGGAGTATTCGCGCCGCCTGGATGCGGCGCGGCGTCTCGCCGAGGCGGACGGCATCAGGCTTGTCGCGCTCGACTATGACCACGAAGAGTGGCTCAAGGAGGTTGCGGAGGGCTACGAGTTTGAACGCGAGAAGGGGGCGCGGTGCGCGCGATGCTTTAAGTACAATCTGCGCAAGACGGCCGAGGCGGCGAAGGAGGGCGGCTACGACGCCTGGACGACGACGCTCACGATTTCGCCGCACAAGGTCTCGAAGATGGTTTTTGACGCGGGCGACGCGGTGTCCGATTTGGACGGCCCCGTCTTCTTGAAGGAGGACTTCAAGAAGCGCGAGGGTTTCAAGGTCTCGCTTCGCCGCGCCGCCGCGCTTGGGCTCTATCGCCAAGCCTATTGCGGGTGCGAGTTCTCGCGCGCCTCCTTTTGGCGCATCCACCACAAGGAGGAGACGGTCTCAACGAATCTCGACGCGCGCGTGGGCGTTCACGGCGATGTTTTTACGGCCGACTTCCAGACGGCGGGGCGCGGTCGGCTCGACCATAAGTGGCTCTCACCGCCGAAGACAAACCTCATGATGTCGGCCGTCCTCTCGGTCGCGGGGCTTGGGCCCGAGCACGTCGCGACCTTGCCGCTCGTCGTGGGACTCTCCATCGTCAAGGCGGTTGAGTCGCTTTTGCGTGGCGCGCTCGCGTCCGTCATGCTCAAGTGGCCGAACGATGTTTATGTGGACGGTCGGAAGGTTGCGGGCATCCTCTGTGAGCGCGTGGACGATCGCATCATCGTGGGCGTTGGGGTCAACGTGGGGAAACAGGCGTTCCCGATGGAAATCGCCGCGCGCGCGACGTCGCTCGGCGCGTTCAAGGCGTTTACGAGCACGATCGAGACGGTGCGCGACACGTGCTTACGCGCGCTTGGAGTGTTCTACGAGATCTGGCGCACGCGCGGCTTTAAGGCCGTCTATCCGCGTCTTGTCGCGCACGACTATTTAAAGGGGCGGCTTCTCGACGTTCTCCAGACGGATCACGACGAAAAGCCCATCCACGGCGTTTCGGGTGGCATCATGCCCGATGGTTCGCTCGACGTCGGTGGCGTGAGAGTCTACGCGGGCGAAGCCCACGTGATGACGCGCTGAACATGTCGTCTTTTGCCGAGCGATGGCAACTCAACCCTTTACAGTCCGAGTCAAAACTGATACAATACACGAAACACAAGAAAGCCCCTGCCAACGCGGGTCATGCGATACGTGCTGCATGGACTTCAAGAAAAGAAAAAGTCGATGAAAGACCTGAAAGCAGCCTATAAGACAATTGAGGCCGACCACTTCGCGCCGGCGATGGAAATTTCGTTTGTGAATGGAAGCGACCGCCAGACGCTCCGCTATGAGAAGGTGACGTGGAATATCGGCGGCGAGGAGAAGGGGCTACGCTACGGCGAGAATCCCGGTCAGGAGGCCGCGCTCTACCGCCTCGTGAATGGCAACCTCGTCTTGGGCGATGTCGAACTTCTCCAAGCGGGGCAGTATTTGGCCTCCGTCCCCGAACTTCTTCAGAGCGGCAAGCACCCGGGCAAGACGAACATCACCGATACCGACAATGCGCTCAACATCCTGCGCTACCTGACGGAGAAACCCTGCGCCGTCATCGTCAAGCACAATAACCCGTGCGGTGTCGCGCTCGGCTCGACGCTGGCGGAAGCGTATTTCCGCGCGAACAAGGCCGACCGCCTCGCCGCGTTCGGCGGCGCGATCGCCCTCAATCGCACATGCGACCTTGAGACGGCGAAACTCATTGTTGAGAACTACGCCGAGGTCGTTGTCGCGCCCGACTTCGCGCCGGGCGTAATGGACATTTTTGCGACGAAGAAGAACTTGCGCGTCTTTCGGATCCGCAATATGTCGCGCCTCACGGACTTCGTCGCAAAGCGCGTCATCGACTTTAAGTCCTTGATTGACGGCGGCATCGTCGCGCAGGCCTCGTTCTCGGTGAACGCGCGCAAGAGAGAGGACTTCATGCCCGCCGCGTGTAATCGCAAGATCACGAACAAGGCGACAGGCGAGGTGACATTTGAGGAGCATACGATCAAGCGCCTTCCGACGGCGAAGGAATATGAAGACCTCCTCTTTGGCTGGCTCGTCGAGGCGGGTGTGACGTCGAACTCGGTTCTCTACGTGAAGGACGGTGCCACGGTCGGCATCGGTACGGGCGAACAAGATCGCGTCGGGGTCGCCGAGATTGCGCGCGACAAGGCGTACACGAAGCACGCGGACTGGATTGCGTGGGAGAAATACCAGAAGCCGTTCAACGATTTGCGCCTTGCGTTCGGCGAAGAGGACGGCGCGAAGAAGCAGGCGGAGATTTTGGAGCAGACGAAGGCCGAGAAGGGTGGGCTCGTCGGGTGCGCGATGGTCTCGGACGCCTTCTTCCCGTTCCGCGACGGACTTGAGGTCGGCATCCGCGAGGGCATTACGTCGGTCGTCCAGCCGGGCGGCGCGATTCGCGACTGGGATGTCATCGACTGCGCGAATGACGCGAACGTCGCCATGGTCTTCACGGGTCAGCGTTCGTTCCGTCACTAAGGTTTTTAGGAGAATTCAAGATGAAGGTCTATGGCATCATTCCGAGCCGCTTCGGCTCAAGTCGCTTTCCCGGTAAGCCCCTCGCTGACCTCGCGGGCAAGCCTCTCGTCGCTTGGGTCGTGGAGGCCGTCCAGAAGGCGAAGAGCCTCGACACGGTTCTCGTGGCAACGGACGACGACCGCATCGTGGAGGCCGTGCGCACATTCGGCGGCCGCGCCATCATGACGCCCTCAAGCCTGCCGAGTGGCACCGACCGCATCGCCGTCGCGGCGCGCAACTTCCTCGGTGGCGACTTTGCCGACGACGACATCCTCGTCAACATTCAGGGCGACGAGCCGCTCATCGATCCCGCGCTCATTGACGCGCTCGTCGAGAAGCTTCGCGCCTCGACGCGCTACGACATGGCGACGGCCGTCACGCCCATTCGCTCGGCGAGTGATTTTGCGGCGAAGACGGTCGTGAAGGTCGTTCTCGACCGAGATGATGGCGCGCTCTACTTTTCGCGTGCGCCGATTCCCTGCGACCGCGACACGGATCCGGCGTTCCCGGGCGCGCTCTATGTCCGCCACCTCGGCATCTACGCCTATCGCGGCGGCTTCTTGAAGCGGTACATCGCCGAGCCCCCGTGCGACCTTGAGAAGACCGAGAAACTCGAGCAACTGCGCGCGCTTTGGATGGGCGCGAAGATCGCTGTCGTGCGCACGAACGACGAGGGCGTGGGCGTCGACACGCCCGAGGATGCCGTGCGCGTCGCGAAGATTCTCGCCGCGCGCTGAGATGGACTTCGTCGCGCTGGACTTCGAGACGACGGGCTACGAGTGCGGCGGCACGAATGAGCCGTGGCAGCTCGGTCTCGTGTTTGTGCGCGGCGGCGAGATTGCCGAGACGCGCGAGTTCTTCTTCGATGTCGAGGGCGCACCCGCGCGGGCGCACGAACAAGATGCGCTTGGGACGCTTCAGAGTTCCTTTGAGACATGGGCCCCCGACCTTGTTGGACAGCGGCTCGTCGCGCACAATATCGCGTGCGAGCGCACCATCTTGACGCGCACGGCACCCCTCACGAAGTGGGGACCGTGGGTGGACACGATGAAGCTCGCGAAAGCGCGCTATCCGAGGCTTCGCTCGTTCGCGCTCGGCGATGTCTGTGCCGCTTTGGGATGCGTCCCCGAGATGGCGGGGCGGACATGGCACGATGCGCTCTACGATGCCGTGGCCTGTGCCGCGCTCGCTCTTCGCCTCGCGCTACCGTGAGCGCGTTGTAAAGGGGATCAAGCCTCGTTACAATGCTGACGCACGAAGAACGCCCGTGCGCCGTCGAGATCCGAGAAGGCGCCGTCTAATTGCGCGTCAAAGGCCTCTTTCAGCCAGACGCCAAACTGCGGGGAGGGCTTAAGCCCCATCGCGATGAGGTCGCGCCCCTGAAGAATCGGCTTCGGCGCGGCGTCGGCCACCGCGAGGCGGTGCGCGGCCTCGGCGAGCCAGTCGAGATCCTGCCCGCGCGCCGATGTGGCGACGCTCGTCGCGAGCCGCCCCTCATCGTCCGCGCGCGAAACGCGGATGAGGCGGTCGAGCCGCCCGACCTTGAGCGCGAGTCGGCGGATCGCCGCATCCCCTGCGTGCGACTTCCAGAAGGCGAAGGGTTTCATGTGTGCGGCGACGAGCGGCGGCACGTCCTTGAGAAGCCGCTCCTCGTTCGTGAGGCGGCGGAGGAACGATTTCGTCGGCGCGACGCCGGCCTCGTCGTGGCCAATGCTGCGGATACGCTGTGCGTCGGGGTCGTAGGCCGTCGTCAGGGGCTTGCCGAAGTCGTGGCAGAGGACGGCGAGGCCGACGATGAGATCTTCATTCTCGTCGCCGACGCGCGTCTTGGCGAAGAAGTCGCAACAGAGTTTCGTGTGCTCCCAGACGTCGCCTTCGGGATGCCAATGCGGATCTTGCTCACAGCCGATGAGGGCGTTGAGTTCCGGGAAGAAACGTACCCACCCTGTCGCGCGCAGGAACTCAAGCCCCGCGCTCATGTCGCGTCCTTTGAGAATGAACTTTTTCCATTCGTCGAAGAGTCGTTCCGAAGCGAGGCCCTCAAGACCGATGCCTTGGCAGATGGCGATGGTCTCGGGCGCGGGTTTAAGCGCGAAGCGTGCGACAAATTGCATGCCGCGCAAGACGCGAAGGGGATCTTCGACAAATTGTGGCGAGACATGGCGGAGAAGCCGCTTTTCAAGATCCGCGACGCCATCGTAGGGGTCTTCGATCGCGTGCGCGAGGACATCGTAGTAGATCGCGTTGATCGTGAAGTCGCGCCGCCGTGCGGCCTCTGCGACCGAGAGCGTTGGGTCTGAGTAGATTTCGAAGGCGCGGTGACCCTCACCGCGCTTCGACTCGCGGCGCGGCAGGGCGACATCGATGTCGAACCCCTTCAACTTGAGGACGCCGAACGAGACGCCGCACGGCTCGAAGGGGTAGCGTTCGGCGAGAAGGGTCTTGAGCGCATGGGGCTCAAGGCCGAAGACCTCAAGATCCACATCCTTGACGCGCACGCCCCCGAGAAGCGCGTCGCGCACCGCGCCGCCCACGAGAAGGGCGCGGCCGCCCGCCGCACGAACGCGCGAGGCGATGTCGCGCGCCGCCGCGAGGAGGGGCGCGTCAATAACCGATTCGTCAAGCGAGAGCGCCATCAGCCTCTAAAGCCATCCAGCACTGTCTGGCGCGCGCGCTTCTGTTGGCGCGGGTAGTCGAGCGTGTAGTGGAGGCCACGCGACTCGTGCCGCTTCTGTGCGCTCTTGACGATCAACTCCGCGCAGACGGCGAGGTTCCTGAGTTCAAGCGTGTCGGGCGTGACGAGGTAGCGGAAGTAGTAGTCGTGGATTTCGCGGCGGAGCGTCCTCAAGCGGTGCGCCGCGCGCGCGAGGCGTTTATTCGTGCGCACGATGCCGACATAGTCCCACATGAGGCGGCGAATTTCGTCCCACATGTGCGAGACCAAGACCGCCTCGTCGGGCGGGACGGCGTTGCCGATCTTCCAGTCGGGGATCTTCGGCGCGCCACGCTTGAAAACATCGGGATGAGGCCCTAGGCGCGCCGCCGTGAGCCGCGCGCAGACGAGGGCCTCCATGAGCGAGTTGGAAGCGAGGCGGTTCGCGCCGTGAAGCCCTGTCGAGGCGCACTCGCCGACGGCGGAGAGACCGGGGATCGATGTCGTGCCGTCAATCGTCGCCTGAATGCCGCCGCACGTGTAGTGCGCGGCAGGGACAATCGGGATTAAGTCCTTCGCCATGTCAATGCCGAACGAGAGGCACTTCGTGTAGATGTTCGGGAAGCGGTTCATTAAGTACGCGCGACCCTTCTTGCGGATGTCGAGGAACATGCAATCGTCGCCCGTCCGTTTCATCTCCGAGTCGATCGAGCGCGCCACGATGTCGCGCGGCGCGAGCGACCCACGCGGGTCGTATTTCTTCATGAACGGATGACCGTGGCGGTTTACGAGTTCCGCGCCCTCGCCGCGCACGGCCTCCGAAATGAGGAAGCGCTTCGCTTGTGGGTGGTAGAGGCACGTCGGGTGGAACTGGATGAACTCCATGTTCTCAATCTTTGCGCCCGCGCGCCACGCGAGCGCGATGCCATCGCCCGTTGCCGTGTCGGGGTTGCAGGTGTAGAGGTAGACCTTGCCGCAGCCGCCCGTCGCGAGAATCGTGTTCGGACTGCGAATCGCGTAGATCTCGCCCGTCTCTTTGTCGAGGACATACGCGCCCACGCAGCGGTTCTCGCCCTTGAGGCCGAGGCGGCGCGTCATGATGAGGTCGATGACAATCGTCTGCTCGCGCACGTCTACCGCCGTCTTCTTCACGCGGCGGATCATCGCCGCCTCGCACTTCTCGCCCGTGATGTCGCCCGCGTGGAAGATGCGCCGCTCACTGTGGCCGCCCTCGCGCGTCAGATCCCAGGTGCCGTCGGCCTTGCGAGCGAACTTGACGCCGCAGTCGATGAGGTCGTGGATGCCCTCGGGCGCGTGCTCGCAGATGGCGTGAACGACGGCACTCTTGCCGAGCCACGCGCCCGCGATCATCGTGTCGCGCGCGTGCTTGTCGAAGGTGTCCTTCGGATCCATCACGCAGCAGATGCCGCCCTGCGCGAAGTTGGAGTTGCAGTCTTTCAGGCGCCCCTTGGTGACGAGCGTCACCTTGCCGTAGGCGGCAAGGTGGAGCGCGCTGATGAGCCCCGCCATGCCCGAGCCGACGATGAAATAGTCGCAGTCGACGATTTTCATGTGTATTCTCTTTTCTTTTCTACTAAATGGACGTGACCGCCTCAAAGATTTTTTCAGGCTCTTCCATGCGCCCCGTGCCCGTGACGCCGCACGCGAGCTCGCCACACGCGGGCGAGATAATGCGCACGCCGCGCGCGCGAAGGGCGGCGAGGTTCTCTTGCGTCGCCGCGTTTTGCCACATGCCTTCGTTCATCGCAGGCGCGACGACAATCGGCGCGCGCGTCGCGAGAAATGTCGCGAGAAGAAGGTTGTCGGCAAGGCCCAAGCGCATCTTCGCGAGCGTGTTCGCCGTGGCGGGCGCGACGAGCGCGAGATCCGCATTGGCGAGGGCGATGTGCTCGGGTCGCCAGTCGTGGACTTTCTCGAACGCCTCAACGGCGACGGGGTTCTTTGAAAGCGTCTGGAAGGTGAGCGGCGAAACGAACTGCGTCGCGCTCGGCGTCATCACGACGCGCACGTGGTCACCGTTCTTGACAAAGAGGCGCACGAGCGAGGCCGCCTTGTAGGCCGCGATCGAACCCGTCACACCGAGGAGAATGTTTCGACTCATGATCTTTTCCTCCCAAAGATTCCACCGATTCGTCCAAGCGCGCCCGAGGCCGCGAGTTCCTTTTGCGCGGCCGCTTCGAGCGCGGCGAGGTGCTCGCGGTCAAGCCCCTTGAAGACCGTGCCCGGCGAAGAGAGGGGCGGCTCGCGGCCACTCGGCTCAACGACTTCGGGGACGACGATTTCGTGCCGTGCGGGAACCTCGACTTCGACAATCTTCTCGACGATCTTCTCGACCGGCACCTCGACAACTTTCTCGACGACCTTTTCGACGATCTTCTCGACTTCAACGATTTTCTCAACGGGCACTTCAACGCGCACCTCGCGGATGACGGGCGGCGGGTCTTCGTCAATTGGCCACTCGTGGAGGCGGTAGATCTTTGTCCCAGGCTGCGCCGAGCCGTCCTTGAAGAGGCGGCTGACGAAGGCGCGGTTGAAGGGGCCAAAGACCTTGCCAGGTTGCGGTTCGATGAGCCATGTCATCTCAAGCGCGTCCATGAGCTGCGCGGGTGTCCAGTTGCGGCGATCTTGCGAGAGGAAGCCCGTCGGTTGAATGCGGCCATCCTTCGCCCACGTGACGAGCGTCGCGACATCAGCGGGGCCATAGACCTTGCCGTCTTCTGTCTTCACGTACCAGTTTTTAGATTCCTCTTGGTTCATCGTTTTTTTTAGGATTCCCGTGACATGAACGAGATGTTGGTGTTGGGCTTGAACGAGATGTCACGCTGGGGGACGACTTTCTCGAGTGCCGACAAGAAGGCGAGCGTCACGCCCACGCGGTAGCCCTCGCCCAAGTTGATCTCAACGACGCGCCCCGACGGGTAGTGGAGCGCCAGGTGGACATTGAGCGCGCCTGGGCTTTGTGCGAGCGTCGCGCGAAGGGCGGCGATCTTCTCTTTGAGCGCGTCGTCGTCATAGCGGAGTTTGATGTGCAAGGCATCCGAGACGCAGGGTATCGCCGTGGAAAGGGGATAGACCTCCTTGACGGTGAAGACGACATCGCCGAGCTGCGGGTTTGCGCGCTGGGTATCCTCCTTCGCGTACGTTGCACGGTGGGCGACCTCGCCGCAGACGAGAACGAGTTCATCCTTCGCCTGTTCAATGACGCTTTTCTCGCCGTTCGACGCTTTCCACGCCTGCGCGTAGCACATCGCTTCCGCCACGCCCGTGCCGTCGTCAAGGCCGAGAATCGCCCACTTCTCGCCGACCGTGCCGTCGGCGCGCGCCTTCGGGAGACGCACGGAGCACGACGAGAGAATGGCGACGACGCGCACATCAAGCCGCTTGAGGAGAAGACCGTTGAGTTCCTTTTTCTCAAAACGCCGCTTCATTTTCGCGCGCTCGCTTTGAAGGGCTTTCTTAAAGGCCTCTTTGTCGTTCCACGGAACCGAGCCGACGCCGCGCAGATGGCTTTGCGCGAGGCGGCGGAGTTGCCAGTCATCGTCCGCGCTCTTGAGGAGCAGTTCATCGAGCGGCGAGTGCGTCTCGGCGGACGGCGCGTCTTCGCTGTCTGTCGCGCCGCTCTCGACCTCGCCTAGAGTCTCGTCGCCCGTCGCGATCGACTCCTCTTCCTCTTCGGTGTCGTCTTTCTTCTTCAAGTATTCGAGCGTGAAGGGGATGGCGTGTTCAACGGGTTTTCGTTCGCCTTTCACGTTCTCGTGCAAAATCGCGCACGACGTCTCGCGGATGAGCGATTGGCAGGACGAGAGGGGATTGCCCGAAATGTAGACGCCCAAGAGATCGCGCTCGTTTTTGAGATCCTCGGCGGGCGCGAAGGGCGGGAAGTCGGCGAGCTCCGCATCAGAGGCCGTTTCATCGTCGCACGCCATCGCGTCGAAGAAGCTCATCTGCGCGCTCGCTTTCTCCTTCGCGCGCTGTTGCGCTTTTTTAAGCGCGTACTCGATGTTGTTGAACAGCTTCGCGCGGTTCGGCTCCAGCGTCGAGAACGCGC
>CAYNVE010000018.1:0-17216 GCA_964400635.1 uncultured Lentisphaeraceae bacterium | reverse complement strand
CCGAGCAGTGCACGCGCGACAAGAAGACGGGCAAGCTCATCCCGCCGCCGCTCGCCTTTGATGTCTTGAAGGCCGTTGAGAAGAAGCTCCCGGGCTTCCCGATCGTCCTCCATGGTTCGTCGAGCGTCCCGCAGGAATACGTCGACATCATCAACGCGAACGGTGGTAAGCTCCCCGACGCGGTCGGCATTCCCGAGGAGCAGCTCCGCAAGGCCGCGAAGAGCGCGGTGTGCAAGATCAACATCGACTCCGACTCGCGTCTCGCGATGACGGCGGCCATCCGCCAGCACTTCGCCGAGCACCCGGAGCACTTCGACCCGCGCCAGTACCTGACGCCCGCGCGTGACGAGATGAAGAAACTTTACATCCACAAGATCGTGAAGGTTCTTGGCTCGAACGACAAGCTCTAAGCCGAGTTTTCAGATTAGATCAAAAAACGAGAGACGTACCCCTCTATGTCCGAGAAGAAGAAGTCCGCATACGCCGCCGCCGGCGTTGACATTGATGTCAAGATGAACGCCGTCGGCTCCATCCGCGAGATGGTCGCCTCGACGAAGACCGCCAGCGTCATTGGTAACATTGGCGCGTTCGGCGGCCTTCACAAGGTTCCCGCTGGCAAGGATCAGATCCTGGTCGCCTCGACGGATGGCGTTGGCACGAAGCTCAAGATCGCCGCGATGATGAAGAAGCACGACACGGTCGGGCAAGACATCGTCAATCATTGCGTCAACGACATCCTCGTGCAGGGCGCCAAGCCTCTCTTCTTCATGGACTATGTGGGGACGTCTCGTGTTGATCCCGTCGTCTTCAAGTCGGTCGTCTCGGGCCTCTGCAAGGCCTGCCGTGAGAACAAGATGGCCCTCTTGGGCGGCGAGACCGCCGAGATGCCCGGGCTCTACCCGCTCGGTGAATACGACCTCGTCGGCACGATTGTCGGCACGGTCTCGAAGTCGAAGCTTATCACGGGTAAGTCCATTCGCGCGGGAGATGTCATCCTCGGCCTCCCGTCGGGCGGGCTTCAGACGAACGGCTACTCGCTCGCGCGCCGCGTTGTCTTCGACCTTTGCCAGTACAGCTGCCGCGACAAGCTTCCGGGCACGAACCAGACATTCGGCGACGCGCTTCTCGCTGTGCACAAGAGTTTCTTAAAGCCCGTCTCCGCGCTCATGGAGAAGATTAAAATCAACGGCATGGCGCATATCACGGGCGGCGGGTTCTCGGACAACATTCCGCGTGTGTTGCCGAAGTCGGTGAACGCCGAAATCGACCGCGCGACGTGGGAAGTGCCGACCCTCTTTAACTTCATCCAGAATCAGGGCAAGATTGAGCGCGACGAGATGTACCGTGTCTTCAACATGGGCATCGGTTTTGTCGTGATCATTGCGAAACGCGACCTGAAGAAGGCAACCGCCATTCTTCGCGCCAACCGCCAGGCCTTCAGCGTCATCGGCGTGATACGCAAGGGCACGGGCGTCGTGACGTACAAGAACTAGACGCGCCGTCTCGAACAAGCCCGCGCGTCGAGTCGATGGTTGACTTTCAGAACGTCTCGGTCCACTACGGTCATCAGGACGTCCTGACGGATGTCACATTCCGCGTCAACAAGGGCGACCGCGTGGGCATCGTTGGGCCGAACGGCTCGGGTAAGTCCACGCTTTTCAAAATTCTCCTCGGCGAGATGTCGACCGACACGGGCGAGGTCGTCATCGAGGGTTCGCCGCGCATTGGCTTTACGCGCCAAAACCCCGCGCCCGATTCGCCCGACGAGACGCTTCTGGACTATGCTTTGAGGGGCATTCCGGGGCTCTCCGAGATGGAGGCCGAGATGGCCGCGCTTGAGGAGGATCTCGCGAACCCCGCGAAGATGCGGCGCTATGGCGAGTTGCAGGCGGCCTTTGAGCACTTGGGCGGCTACGACATTGAGACGCGCGTCAAGATCGCCTTAGGCGGCCTCGGCTTCTCAACGGAGGCGTTCAAGCAGCCCTTCGCTTCGTTCTCGGGCGGTTGGCGTATGCGCGCTGAACTCTCGCGCGTCCTCGCCTCAAAGCCCGACCTCTTGCTCCTCGACGAACCGTCCAACTACCTTGATCTGCCCGCCGTCGATTGGCTGCAGAAGTTTCTGAAGGCCTATGACGGGACACTCATGCTCATTTCGCACGACCGCTTCCTCTTGCGCACCCTGACGGACATTATCGTTGAGGTGGACGCGGGGACGGCAACGCGCTACGAGGGCAACCTCGACTACTACCTCAACGAGCGCGAGGTGCGTTACGAGCACCTCAAGGCGGCGAAGGAAAATCAGGACCACCACCGCGAGCAGCTTCAGCGCTTCGTGGATCGCTTCCGCGCACAGGCGACGAAGGCCGCGCAGGCGCAGTCGCGTCAGAAGCTCATCGACAAGATTGATGAGGCGCGGATCGTGTTACCTAAGCGCTACACGAACTCGGGGCGTCTGAGGCTCGCCGAGCCGCCGCCGAGCGGCATTGAGATGTTTCGTTGCGAGAGGCTCGGCTTTTCTTACAATGGCGGCGAGACATTCGTCTTCAAGGGGCTTTCGTTCAATGTGACGCGAGGCGACAAGGTCGCGCTCATTGGCTACAACGGCCTCGGCAAGACGACCTTGATGCGCATCCTCGCGGGGACGCGCGCGCCCACGGAGGGCAAGGCCGTCTTGGGGCATAACGTCGTTCCGGGCTACCTCTCGCAGGAGTTCGCCGAGACGATCCCGCCCGACCTCACCGTCTACCGCAACGCGAAGAATGTGTGGGACGCGAAGGGCGGTGGTCCTGAGAAAATTTTCCGCAACCAACTCGGCGCGTTCGGCTTCGACGAGAACGATGTTGAGAAGCCCGCGGGCGTCCTTTCGGGCGGCGAGAAGATCCGTCTCGCGTTTTTGCGCCTCTTCTTAGCCGCGCCGAATCTTCTCCTCTTGGACGAGCCGACGACGCACCTCGACCTCGACGGCCGCCGCCTTCTTGAAGACGCCCTGCGTCAGTATTCGGGAACGATCGTCCTCGTCTCGCATGACATCGATTTCGTGCGCGCGGTCGCGACGAGCATCCTTGAGATCACGCCTGAGGGGCTTCAGTCGTATCCAGGCGGCTACGACTATTACTGCGAGAAGAAGGCCGCGCGCGAGGCGGCTGCGTCATCCAGTGGCCGAGCCGCGCCGTCTCCGAAGAAAGAAGCCGACACTCACGGCGCGTCGAGCGAGATGCCGAAGATGACTTCGAAGGAACTGCGCCAACAGCGCGCCGCCGAGCGTGCGAAGGTCGCGCCGAAGATGAAGGAATTGAAAAAGCGCGTCGAGACGGCCGAGAAGAAGATTGACGAGTTGCAGAAGGCGCTTGACGCGGCCTCGGCGGAGCTTTTCAACCCGACGCCGACGACGGATTTCGCTGAGGCGAACCGTCAGGTGCGCACGCTCCAGTTCGAGATCGACCGCTATACGGCCGAGTGGGAGGCGGCGGCGACGGAACTCGAGTCTCTTCAGAAGGAGACGGAAGCATGAGGCGCGGCTTTACGCTGCTCGAGGTTCTGATTGCGGCCGTCATCCTTGGCTTCGGGCTGACGGGCATTCTCGTCTCGCTCGCGCAGAGTCAGCGCTTCATGCAGACGATGCCCGATCTCATGACGGCGCAGGAGGTCATGGACTTGGGCGACATGGCCTATCCGCTTTCGGAGGTGGAGGACGAGGACGATATTGATGTCGGCGAGACGCGCGTCGACGAACTTTGGAAGCTCGTCGCGGGAAGCCACGGGCCGAAGATGACGAACGAGCAGGAGGAAAAGTATCACGGCTTTCGCTGGTCGCGGACGCGCCTTGAGCCGAATATGAGCGATGATGACCTCAAGCGGCTCGGCTACCTCCACCGCGTGAAGATCACCGTCTCGTGGGGTGACCGCTTCCGAGGCGAAAAGAGCGAGGAAAGTTACGTCACGCTCTGGCGCGACGCGAAGAAGGCGGAGGGCGGCTCGTGAGACGCGCGGGTTTCACGATGTTGGAGCTTCTGCTCGCCGTCCTTCTGCTCGGCATTATGACGACGGTCGCGATTGTCACCTACCGTGCTGTGACGACGGGCTGGCGCGTCTCGCGCGACTATGTGGACCGATTGGAGCGCACGGACTATGCGCTTGACCAGCTCGTCTCGAGCCTGCGCTCGGCCTACTACCCGCACGGCGGCAAGCAGAACGCCGACTACGGCTTCCAGTTGACGGACAATGGCGACGGTGAGAGCCCCGATGACTCCGACATCATCGAGTGGACGAAGGTCGGCTCCGCGCTCGTCGGCGGGAATGCGGCGGGCGATGCCGTCCACCGTATTCAGGTGCGCGTGTTGGAGGAGGGCGACACGACCTGGGGCGAGCGCATCGACCGCACGGGGCTTTACGCGCGCATTCGTCCGCTCGCGACCGTGATCCCAGAGTCATCGGCGACATCGGACGATGAGGACTTTACGTTCGCGAATGAGGAACTCTACCGCCCGATTCTTGTTGCGAAGGGAATTGAGGGCTTTAACTGCCGCGTGCAGGCCGAGGCCCCCGACTCTTCTTCCGTCACGTCCGACCGCGCGACAGAGGATGCCGACCTTTACGAGGATGTCTTCGAGTCGTCGAACGCCGTCCCCTACAAGGTGCAGATGACGTTCTATGTCCTCAAAGAAGATCCCGACTACGCCTCGCGCAAGACGCGCGTGCCAATCCTTCGCACGGTGCGCCTTCCCGTCCACGAGCAGTCGCTGGATGGCGCGGCTTTGCCGAGTGAGACGTCTTCTTCGGACAAGAAGGGGGGCACGAAATGAGGCGCGGCTCGGCTCTTCTGATGGCGCTTTGGATTATTCTCTCTTTGAGCGTCATCGTTCTTTCCTTCGCGTTTGAAGCGCATTTGCAGGGTGGGGTCAATGTCTATGTCCAGAATAAGAACCGCGTCAAGCGCCTCTTAGATGCGGGGCGCGTCCTCGGCGAGGTCGTTCTGCTCGGCTATAACGACGCGAAGCAGTGGACGGAGGACGAGGATCTTAAGTCGGAACTCGAGGATGACCGCTGGTATGTCGAGAAGCAGAAACTGAAATACTCAAAGGGTTGCACGATAGGTCCGATTCTCCTTGATGAAGACGACCCTGATGCGGGGACGGTGAAAGTTGAAATCGCGCTCTCTTCGTCCGACGCGGCGGATGGCATCAATGTGAACGCGCTCTGCAAGGAGAAGGACTCGAACTTCGAAGATCGCTGGCGCATTATTCTCGACCTTTGCGGCGTCCCGCGCGGCGAGGTGAAGGACGAAGACGGCAAGAGCGTGAACCTGCAAAGTTACATCATTGCGAGTTGGCAGGATTATCGCGACGAGGACGATCAGACCTACCAGATTTCCGACACATCGACGACGACGGGCTACTCGCCCGACGAAGCCTCCGAGAAGAAGGTCTATCGTGACTATTATGACAAGCATGAGGACGACTTCGCCGAGGAGGACTGCTTTGAGCCAGCGAACGGTGAAATCGGCGACTTGAAGGAACTCTCTCGCGTCATCTGCTTTAGGAAGTTCCCCGCCGTCCTGACGGGCGGCATCCTTTCGAAGGACGGCAAGAAGGACGCGACAGACAAGAAGATGTCCTCGCGCCGTCGCCGCGCCGCGAAGGATGACGACGAAATTGAAATCTCCCCAGGGCTCGTCAACATGAAGATTCTGGGTGTCCGCGGCGACGGGAAGGTGAATGTCAACCGCTGTACGGTTGAGCAGCTTCTGACCGTGCCGGGCATCTTCGATGTGGACGAGGTCGACGAGGACGACAAGACGGAGAGCCGCGAGATCGCCGAGGCCATCGTTGCGTGCCGCACGATCAAGCCACAAGACTATGATGTCCCCGAGACGCAGAGCGAGTGGGGGTATGGCGAGTTCACCTCGGACTGGTGGTCCGATCTCGTCAAGCGCGTTGCCGACGAGTTCGACCTCACGGTCTCGTCGGATGCGAAGAACTACCTGACGGCGCGCCCAGCCGAGACAGGCGTCCTCTTCAAGATGGTCATCACCGCCTCGATCATGGACATGGAGTACACGGCCGAGTGCGAATGCTATGTCAAGGACAAGAAGGTCCGCTACGTTTCGTGGAAGGAGAATTAAAAATGGAAAGAATTGACGGAAAGGCACTTGCGAAAAGCCTGCGCGAGGAGATTGCCGCGAAGGCGTTGGCACTCAAGGCGGAGAAGGGCATCGAGCCAGGACTCGCGGTCATCCTCGTCGGTGAGAACCCGGCCTCCGTCTCGTACGTGACGGCGAAGGAAAAGGCGTGCGAAGAGGCGCACTTCTATTCGCGCCCCATCCACCTTCCGTTTGCGGAAGGCGACGACCCGAAGGCCATCGAGAAGGCGGTCCTGGATCATATCGCGCGCCTCAACGACGATCCCGCGATCCACGGCATTCTCGTGCAACTTCCGCTTCCGAAGGGCGTGGACGAGAAGAAGGTCATCGAGGCCATCGCGCCTGAAAAGGATGTCGATGGCTTCACACCTGTCAATGTCGGGCGGATGCTCATCGGCGAGCCGTGCTTTTTGCCCTGCACGCCGCACGGCATCATCAAGCTCATCGAGTTTTCGGGGATGAATCTTCAAGGCAAGCACGCCGTCGTCATCGGTCGCTCGAACATCGTCGGCAAGCCCGTCGCCGTCCTCCTCGCGCGCAAGGAGACGAACGCGACCGTTACGCTCTGCCACACGGGGACGCCCGATGTGGCCATGTTCACGCGCACAGCGGATGTTGTCATCGTCGCAACGGGGCGGCCCAACACGCTCACGGGCGACATGATCAAGGAGGGCGCGGTCGTCATTGATGTCGGCGTCAACCGCATCCCCGATGCGACGCGGCCCAAGGGCTTCCGCCTCGTCGGCGACGCAGATTACGAGAGTTGCGCAAAGAAGGCGCGCGCCATGACGCCCGTCCCGGGCGGCGTCGGCCCTATGACGATTACCATGCTTCTTTGGAACACGCTCGAAAGCGCCACGCGCGCGGCCACCTCGCGCGCGAGAACATGGTAAGCGACATGACGCACGTCTATCTTGACCCGGCGCAAAAGCTGGTGGACGCGGTGGCGGACTGGATGCTCACGCGCGCTCGGCATACGCCCGGCGGGGCCATCACGCTCGCGCATCTGCTCGTGGTCGTGCCCACGGCGCAGGCGGGGCGTCGTCTGCGCCTCGCGCTCGCGACGCGTGTCGCGGGCGGTCTCGTGCCGCCGGTTGTGAAGATGCCCGCGCAGTTCCTTGTGCCTGAGGTGCCAGAACGGCCGCCCGAGGCCGATGCCGTGACGGAACTCGCCGTGCTCGCCACGCTCCTAAAGACCGTGGGTCCGACCGACTACGCCGCGCTTTATCCGCACGGTGCCACGCGCCACGGCGCGTTCGGCGAGGCCGTGGATGCGGCGCAGGCGCTTCTGCGCGTGTGGAGCATTCTCGGCGAAAACGGACTGCTCATGCGCGATGTGGCCGACCGCGTGGGTGATTTGTTGCGCGGCGAGAACCTCGATTGTGAAGTCGCCCGCTGGCAGGATCTCGCGCGCCTTGAGGCGGCGTATTTGCAGGCACTTGCCGCGCGCGATTTGCGCTTCCGAGGCGAAAGCGCCGCGCTCGCCGTCGCCCACCCGCCCGCGCTGTCGGGCGTGGAGGAGATTGTGCTACCCGCACTGCTCTCGCCGCTACCCGCGTTCTACAAGGTGCTCGCCGCATGTTCAAAACCCGTCACCGTGCTCATCCACGCGATGGAGGCGGACGCAGGCGACTTTGATGACTGGGGGCGCGTGCGGCCCGATGCCGCATGTCTCGCCGACCTCGGCGTGGCCACCGCACGTGTGGCCGTGTTCGCGACACCCGATGCCGAGGCGACGCGCGTGGCGGACTGGTTCGCTCATGTGGCGCCGACCGATGCGCTGCCCGCGCTCACGCTCGCCGACCGCGAGCTCTTCCCCGAAATGCGCGGCGCGTTTCAGGCGCGCGCGCTGCAGGTGCACAACCCCGCGCGCGAAAACGTTGCCACGAGTTCGCTCGGCCATCTGCTCGGTCAGCTCGTGGCGCTCGCCTCCGCGCCGCGCTATGACGTGTTCAGCGCCTTTGTGCGTCAGGGCGATGTGCAACGCTGGCTCGCCGCCGCGCTGAAACTCGACCGACTCGCGCTCGTGAAGGCGCTTGCCGCGCTCGATGCCCTCAAGACGCAGCATCTGCCCGAGACGCTATCGGACGTGGCGCGCGTCGCGACGGGCGACCTCGCGCGCGTCGTCGCCTTTGTGCAGGAACGCCTCGCGCTCTGCGCCGACCTCGCCCCTGTGCGCGCCCTGCTCGTGGAAATCTTCGGTGCGCGCGCACTCGACGAACGCAACGCCGAAGACCGCGAGTTCGCCTCCGCCGCCGAAGCCGTGCGCGATATGTTCGACGAGTTTGATGCACTTGATCTTCACCTCTCCCCAGACGATTTGCGCACGCTCTTCGCGAAGCGTCTTGCGGGTGCCACCTACACGCTCGAACCCGACTCCGGCGACACGCTGCAGACGGACGGCTGGCTCGAAGTGCCGTGGCTCGCGGAAGACGAACTCGTCATCGCAGGGTTTCAGGAAGGGTGCGTGCCCGAAAGTGTGGTGGGGCATCCGTTTTTGCCGGACGCCCTGCGCGAGAAGCTCGGCCTCGTCACAAACGACCAACGCATGGCGCGCGACGCTTTTATCCTGCGCGAGGCGCTCGCCTGCCGTCCGCCCGAAAACGTGCGCCTCTCGTTCCACGCGCTCGCGGCGGACGGCACCGCGCTCAAGCCCTCGCGTCTGCTCTTTCGCATGCGGGACGACCAGGCGCTCGCCGCGCGCGTCAAGCGCTTCTACGCCGACGCGGGCGGCACGGGCGAAACGCCGCCGCGCACGTTGCCTGAGAGTTGGAAACTCGACCTGCCCATTCCGCCGAATGAGGCACCTCTTGCGAAGATTTCGCCGACGCAACTTGACGACTACTTGAAATGTCCCTTGACGTATCTCTTGAAGACGCAGTTCGGCGAATCCGTGGATGACGCGATGAACGAACTCGACGCTCGGCACTTCGGCACGCTCTGCCACGGCGCGCTTGAGAAATGGGGCACGGGGCCGCTTGCGGATTCCACAGATGCGGAGGCGATCGCATCCGCGCTGGATGCGGCGGTGGACGAGATTCTCGTTGCATGGTTTGGGCCCGAGCCGCCCGTCATCGTCGTGCTACAGGCCCAGGCCGCGCGCCAGAGACTTCGCGCGTTCGCGTCTCTCCAGGCCGCGCGACGGCGCGAGGGGTGGAAGATCGTCGCGTGCGAATGTGACTTGCACGTCGTCTACGACGAGACGCGCCTGAACGGCCGCTGCGACCGCATTGATGTGAACGAGCATACGGGCGAATGGCAGGTGGTTGACTACAAAACGTGGAAGGATGCCGATAAGGCGAGCCCGTTTGACACATCGAAGGTCGGGGTGGCGTTTGCGCACGAGCGCGGGCTTCCGTGCACGACGCTCATTGACGAAAAGGGGACGTCCAAGGAGGCGGCCTGGCGGAGCGTGCAACTGCCACTCTACTGCGCGATGCTCGAAGTGGAGGCGAAGAAGTCCGGCTCGCCCTTTGCGGCGGCGGCAACGGCCCTGCGCACGGCGTGCTACTGCGTGCTGGGCGAGACGGCGGCATCCACGTGCTTCACGACGCCCTTCGATACGGTGGGCTATCAGGCAGATGCCGAGAACCTCGTGCGCCAGCTCCTCGCCGATATTCGGCACGGCATCTTCTGGCCGCCCTCGCCCGAGAAGGCGTGGAAATTCGCGTACGCGGGGCTGATTTTCAACACGCCTGAAGAGAGCGTGTCCGAAGCGTGGCTCAATGACCAGAAGACGCGCGTCGCGGGCGCGAAGGAGGCGGACGATGGCATCTGAGATCTTAAAAATGCCGAACGAGTTGATTGAGGCGAGCGCGGGTACGGGCAAGACGTATGCGCTCGTGGAGCGGCTTGTCGCGGCGCTGAAGGCTGGCGTGACGCCGCGCGAGATTGTGGCGCTCACGTTTTCGCGCGCGGCGGCGGGCGAAATTTTCTCGCGCTTCGTGCAACGGCTCGCGGAGGATGTTGAGAAGAACACAGACCCCGAGGCGGTGGCGCGTCTACGCAGTGTGCTCGAGACGCAGCATCTCACGCAAATCGGCACACTTGACAGCTTTCTCATGCGCTTCGTGCAGAGCTTCCCGCTTGAACTGGGGCTCTCGGGCGACATCTCCATCCTTGGCGACTACGCGCGCAAGGGCGCGCAGAAGAACGTGGCGCTCGCGCTCTTCCGACGTAGCGACGGCGAGACGAAGCGCGTGTTCACGCAGGCTTTCGCCCAGGCGATGGATCATCGAGCGCTCTATTCCTTTGAGAAGACGTTCATCGAGTACATCAAGAACTGGCACGAAACCTACCTCGCTTGTCCTGATGACAAGGCCTGGGGAAATGCTACGCGCATCTGGGTCGAGCCGCCGCTTGTGCTCGCCGCCACGCTTGAGGAGATCCATGCGAGTGTGGACGCGCTCGAAGGCAATACCAAGCGCGGCGTGCCGACTTTCGTCAACAAGGTGCGCGGTTTCACGGGAAAATTGCCCGACCGCATTCCTCGGGCCCTGCAGGGCGATCCAACGGCCACACGCGCGTGGCATCTCATGACGGGGTTCTGTGTCGCGCGCTGTCTCGAACGCGCACGCGGGTTCTACAATCTGCTCCATCTCCTTGAGACGGAATACGATCGGCGTGTGCGCGCGCGCGGTCAACTCACGTTCGGCGACATCCCGCGCCTCGTGGCGCGTCTGCCGATGGAGACACGCCTCGCGCTTGAGTTTCGGCTCGATGCGCACATTCGCCAGTGGGCGCTTGACGAGTTTCAGGATACGAGCCGCGAACAGTGGAACGCGCTCAAGAATCTCGTGGACGAAGCGGCGCAGAGCGACGGCGAGAAGGGCGTGTTCGTGGTGGGTGACAGCAAGCAGGCCATCTATGGCTGGCGCAACGGTGATGTGAAGATCTTCATGGGCTTGCGCGACGGTGGCCTCTTCGAGACGCGCCCGCTCGATATGTCTTATCGCTACGGCCAACCTATTGCGGACGCGGTGAACAAAGTCTTCCGCGGGCATCTTCTTGAAACATTCGGGCGCTGGACATGTCCCGAGCATCAGGTCGCGACCGACAAGGTGCCCCAGCATGCTTTCGTCCACGTGGTCGAGGCGGAGACCTCCAATGGCAACCGCATCATGCCCTTCATCGAGCGAATGGCTGATGAGCTCCTTCAGGTGCGGCCGTGGGAGCGCGCTCTGACGTGCGCGGTGCTCGTGCGATCCAACACGTTTGGCGAGAAGGTGGGCGAAGAGTTGCGCGCGCGCGGTGTGCCGGCCACATGGGAGGGCGAAAGCGACGTCCTCGACACGCCCGTGCTGCGCGCGTTCACGGCCTATGTGAAGCTCGCGGAGCATCCCGCCGACACGCTGAGTTATGGCCACCTCTTCGCGACGCCGCTTGGGCGCGCACTCTATCCGCAGGAGGTGGCGGCGGGGACACCGCCCGCGCCCGAGACCGTTTCACGCGACGCGCTTGACGCGCTCACGACGCGCGGCCTTGGACGCACGTTTCAGGAACTGCGCGCGAAGTTGCCGCCCGAGGCGTTCGACGCTTTTACGGAACGGCGTTTTGCCGACATGCTCCGCGCGGCGGCGGTTTTTGAGAATACGCTCGAACCTGGCACGCGCCTCGCCGCCTTCGCCGATTACTTGTTGGACGAACATCGACGCGACCGTGCGGATGCGCAGAGCGTGAAGGTGATGACCATCCATCGTTCGAAGGGCCTGGGCTTTGACTATGTGCTGCTCCCGCTCTACGAACCCTATGGCATCGACTGCGCCCCAGATGATGAGGCGATCAAAGGCCCAGATCCTGCCGCCGACAAGCCCGCTTGGGTGTTGCCCAATCCAGGCGAGGAGGTGATGACGGACGATCCAGAGTTGAAGACGGCGTATGATGCCGTGCAGGATGCGCAGTGCTACGAGGCGCTCTGCGTCTACTATGTGGCGATGACGCGGGCGAAGCGCGCGCTCACACTTATTCTGCC
This sequence comes from uncultured Lentisphaeraceae bacterium, assembly GCA_964400635.1. Taxonomy (GTDB): domain Bacteria; phylum Verrucomicrobiota; class Kiritimatiellia; order RFP12; family UBA1067; genus UBA1067. The sequence continues at coordinate 5,106 of CAYNVE010000018.1, read as the reverse complement.
GTCGCCGACCAAGGCGAGCAAGACCACGCGGTTTAGTGACTTTGTGCGCGGCGTGAATCTGACGGATCTCGGCGACGCCGAATGGTATTTGAAGCCTCTGGAAGACGAAAAGCAGGAGAAGGAAAAACAAGAACAGGAGTCACGCCAGAAGGACGTCTTCGCCGACCCTAAGCCCGCGCGGGCGGCGCGGCGGCATCTTGTGCGACGCATGCCGTCGAAGGGCTTCCACACGGGTATGCGCGCGGGCGATCTCTTTGTGTCGCAGGCGGGGCGCGTGGCGGCGCTGAAGCACGGCACGGAGGCGCACGCCAACTTCGCGCAGATTGAGTGGCTGGACTCCGCCGCCGCGCAGACGGATCTTGAGCGCGCGCTCGTGCGCCCCGTAAATGCCATTGACCTCTGGCGCGAACGCCCCTATGAACTTTGCCGCGATGGCGTGTGGGAGTCGGGGCAGTTTGACCGTGTCGTTTTCATCGGCGCGGGCACAGCGCGTTCGGCGACGATTTACGACTTCAAGACGAACGCCCACGAGGCGGGGGAGAGCGAGGCGGCGTTCGGCGAACGGATGCGCGCTCTTTATACGTCGCAGATGACGGCTTATCGGCGCGCGCTTTGTTCGCTGACGGGGATTCCCGAGGAGCGGATCGCGACAGTCCTCCTTCTGACCGCGACGGGACAGGCGCTCACCATCTGAATGGCGGGGTGCCTCTTCAAAGGAAAGAGCGAGAGATGAAAATCCATTCTTTCGAGACATTTGGGGCGGTGGACGGGCCGGGCGTTCGGTTCATCGTCTTTACGAGTGGCTGTCCGTTCCGCTGTGCCTATTGTCACAACCCCGACACGTGGGCGCGTCCGCCGGCCTTTGAGATGACGACCGACGAGATTCTCTCTCGCGCCCTCCGCTACCGCGCCTATTGGCGCGAGGAGGGCGGCATCACGGTCTCGGGCGGCGAGCCGATGCTTCAGGCGAAGGAGGTCGCCGAACTTTTTGAGAAAGCGCATCGCGCGGGCGTGACAACGTGCCTCGACACGTCGGGCGGGCCTTTCGTGCGCACGGGCGAGGCGTTTCGCGACTTCGAGCGGCTCTTTGACGCGACGGACACGGTGCTTCTCGACTTGAAGCTTCTGGATGATGCGGCGCATCAACATCTCACGGGCGCGAGCAACGCCGCCGTCCTCGACTGCGCGCGCTATCTCGCGGAGCGGAAGAAAACCGTCTGGGTGCGCCGCGTGCTGGTCCCGGGCGTGACGGACGGCGAGGATGACCTAAGGGCGACGGGTGCCTTTATCCGTTCGCTGGGCAACGTCGCGCGCATTGATGTTCTTCCCTATCATACGATGGGTGTCGCGAAATGGAAGGCCTTGGGTCTCCCCTATCGCCTTGAAGGCGTGCAGCCACCCTCGGACGAGGCACTCGCGCGCGCGCGGGTCCTTCTCGGCGAGCCTCTTGCGTGTACGCGTGAAGGGGCTTTACGGTGTTTCGTTGATGTGGTAGAATCGTGAAACTATGAAATCGTCTTTGGGAAACATCGTTGTCATCAAGAAGTCGCTCCTCGTTGCCTTTGCGCTCGTGTGCGCGGCGTGCGCCGTTGCCGCCGAGTCGCCGAAGTCCGTCATCCTCTTTATCGGCGACGGCATGTCCACGCCGCAGCGCATGACGGCGAACGAGTTCTCGCTGAAGCGCGGGGACGGCAATCTCGCGATGAACCGTCTTCCGCATCAGGCGACCACGCGCACGTGCTCGGCCGACTCGCTCGTCACCGACTCTGCGGCGGCCGCGACGGCCATTGCGTGCGGCGAGAAGACGCGCAATCACTCCGTCGGCGTGGATGCGAAGGGGCGGCGGCTTGAGTCTGTCGCCGAGGTCGCGCACAAGGCGGGCAAGTCGGTCGGCATTGTGACGACGGTCACGATCAACCACGCGACGCCAGCGGGGTTCTACGGCCATCGCAAGGGACGCGGTGAGGGCTACGGTCTCGGCTTCGACCTGCTCGCCTCGGACTTCGAGTATTTTGCGGGCGGTGGTCTCGACAAGCATGACGATAAGGGCGCGTCGATCTATAAGGGCGACATCTACGACCTCGCGAAGGCGGCTGGCTACACGCTTATCCGCCGCGACCGCGCCGCGTTTGACGCGCTTAAACCTGGCGCGGGTAAGGTTTGGTTTGTCGCGACGGAGGGCGCGATGCCAGACGCGATCGACGCGGGGGCATGGCAGGGCGTGCCGACACTTGCCGAGTTGACGGCGAAGGGGCTTGAGCTTCTCTCGGCTGACCCCGATGGCTTCTTCATGATGGTTGAGAGTGGGCGCATCGACTGGGCGGGGCATGCGAACGACGCGGCGACGAACCTGCGCGAGGTGCTCGCGCTTGACGATGCGGTGAAGGTTGCGCTTGAGTTTCAAAAGACGCATCCCGATGTGCTCGTTGTGGTCACGGGCGACCATGAGACGGGCGGCATGACAATGGGCTTCGCGGATACGGGCTATGCCTTCTACATGGATCGCCTCGCGCACCAGACGTGCTCGGCGAATCGCTTGGGCGACCACATCGCGAAGAACCACCCACAGACCTTTGACGCCCTGAAGCCGTTCCTTGCTGAGAACTTCGGTTTTGACTTCACAACGCGCGACACGCGCCAGAACCCGATGGCGATTACCGCCGCCGAGGAGAGTGAACTTAAAAAGGCCTTCTCGCATGACCTCGCGCTCGCGAAGAAAGGCGTGAAGGATGATGCCGCGTACGACGCGACGAAGGTGACGCGCCTGCCGACGGCCGTGAAGGCGATCTTCTCACACAAGTGCGGCATTGCCTGGACGAGCGGCGCGCACACGGCGCTACCCGTCATCACGACGGCGCAAGGCCCCGGCGCGTCGTCCTTCGCGGGCTTCATCGACAACACTGACATCTCGAAGATTCTTAAGGGGTTCATGAAATGACGCGCGCCTTGCTTCTTGCGTTTCTTGTGCCGTCTGTCGCGTGGGCCGACGGCGGCGGCTACACGAATCACGCGGGGAACGTGGTCGCGGGCTGGCCGGTGAAACTAACGGCGCGCGAGGTCGTGCTCGCCGTTCCGCCCGCGAAGGATGGCGAGACATTTCCGCTCTCAATCTTCCCCGAGTCGGAACAGCGGCGCATCGCGGCGGACTTCGGCGCGCCGCGCGTGCCGCCAGCCGTGACGCGGGCGGTGGACGGCGCGAAGAAGGCGATGGCGCGTTCGCGCCGCCGCGCGGAGAAGGGGCTTTGCACAAAGGAGGAGAGCGAGGCCTTCTGCGCGAAATCGGCCGCCGCGCTTCAGAACTATCTCGACGGGCAGGTTCGCTCAGGCGCGCTCACCCCTGCCGAACGTCAGGCGCTTCTGCGCTAGAGCGGAACGGAAGCGCTTTTCGCGCGGCAAATAAAAAAGATCCTCGGCCGTTGGAACGACCGAGGATCCCCTTGTTTCCGCGTTCGGCTTCTCTTACTTCGCCTTCTTCGCGCTCGCCTTCTTCGCCGGCGCCTTCTTCGCGGGAGCCTTCTTCACGCTCGCCTTTTTCGCACACGGCTTCTTGGCGCAAGATGCCTTCTTCGCACAGCAGCACGCCTTCTTGGCGGGCGCCGCCTTCTTCGCGACGGTCTTGGTTGCCTTCTTCACGACTGCCTTCTTGGCAGGAGCTTTCTTGGTTGTGGCCATTGTGTGTTCCTTGTGTTTGGCTAGACTCAAGGCACACGGATGCCCGTGCTTCTCCCGAGTCTTCTGTTCGTATTATACAATTTATCGCGCGACGAATGCAAGGGCTCTTTTAAGGATTCCGTAAGAATTCCGCAAGAGTGGCGAAAGGACTTTCTGCCGTTGTTCTGCTAAGATGGTCTCATGGTGACAAAGGGCGAAATCAAGTGGCTTCTCGCGTGCGCCTCGCTCGCGGCGGGCGAAGGCCTTGCCGCCGCATTCCCTGCGGGCGCGGAGGCGTGGGGGTATTTCGCCGTGGCCGCGCTTCTGGTCGCGCTTGTGGGCTACGGCCTCGCCCTGCACTCGGTATCCTGTTTCGCCCTCTTCCTCGTCGGTGTCGCCATCTTCTTCTTGTCAACGCGCGAGAGCGAGCGCCGCTACCGCGAATCGCCGTGGTTGCGTGGCGCGCGCGTGCGCGAGACGGCGTGCGCGGAAATGTCTCCTGTCAAGTGCGACCTCTCGCGTCGCGTGGGGCTGGGCCTTGACCATGCGCGCGAGACGGTCGTCCTCAATCGCGCGATTTTGCTGGGCGAGCGCGCGGCGATCCCCTACGCGACGAAGAAGGCGTTCGTGGAGTCTGGGACGATTCATGTCTTCGCGATCTCGGGTCTTCACGTGATGATTGTTGCGAAGGTTCTCATGACGCTCGTCGCGCTTGTCTTTGTCCCTTACCGCCTCCAGGGGGTGATTGCGCTCGTGCCGGTCTGGGGCTATGTCATCCTCATTGGCGCGCCGCCGAGCGCGCTCCGCGCCGCGACGATGGCGAGCGTCTACTTTCTCGCGCCACTCTTCCTTCGACAATCGAATGGTCTCGTCGCTTGGTCGATGGCGTTCCTCGCCCTACATCTTCTCTTCCCCGCCTTCATCGTCAACACGGGCTCGCAACTCTCCTACCTCGTTATGCTCGGCATTCTTGTCGCGGGTCGGGTCACCTCGTCGTCGTTCGCCGTCACCTGCGCGGCGTGGGCGGCCTCCCTCCCCGTCGCGGCGATGGCCTTCGGGCGCATCACGCCAGGCGGGCTTCTCGCGAACCTCGTTCTCATCGCGGCGGCGACTGGCTCCGTCGCGGCAGGCGCACTCGGTGTTGTCTTGAGTTTTCTCTCGACGACACTCGCTGTTCATTTGAACAACCTTTCGGCGCTCATGACGGATCTTATGGTCGCGATCTCCGAGGCCGTCTCGCGCCTGCCGTTCTCGAATGTCGAGACGGCGCGGTGGAGCCTTCTCATGTGCCTTGAATGGTATCTCGCGTTCGCCCTCGTCCTCTACCTCGTCTTTCGCCACCGCACGCGTGGCATCTTGTGAGGGGCATCTTGACGCGCTTCTGCGACTTTTCCCGCCACCCCGTCGCACAAAGCACGAGGCTCATTTGACAGAAGGCGGCCGCACAATTGGAAT
>CAYNVE010000017.1:0-17398 GCA_964400635.1 uncultured Lentisphaeraceae bacterium | reverse complement strand
CCGAGCTGATGGGCGAGACCGTCGCCGAATTTTCCTCCGTCACGGTCATCGCGATTGCGCTCACGTATCTCCTCTTGGCGGCCATTCTCGAGTCGTGGGTTGAGCCCTTCATCATCCTCTTCACGATTCCGTTCTCGTATCTCGGCATGTTCTGGGCGATGCAATTGACGGGGACGACACTCACGATCTTCGGGCTCTTGGCGGGCATCATGCTCGTCGGCGTCGTCGTCAATGCGGCGATCTTGATGATGGACGAGCGGACGGTCCTCCTCAAGTCGGGCGTGCCGAACCGCGAGGCGGTGAAGCGCGCGGCCTCGTCGAGGTTCCGTCCGATTCTGATGAGCTCAATGGCGGCCTTGTTCGGCATGCTGCCGATGGCGTTCGCAGGCGGCTTCGGCGCGGAACTGCGCCAGTCGATCGGTATCGGCTCGGTCGGCGGCATCCTCGTCTCGTCGTTCGTCTCGCTCTACTTCATCCCCTGCCTCTGCGCGCTTCGGAAGCGCGGGTAGACGTTAGGCGCGGGGGTGAGACGCGGCGTAGACATCCTTCAATCGTTCGACCGAGAGATGCGTGTAGATCTGCGTTGTCGAGAGCGAGGCGTGACCGAGCATCTCCTGAACGGAACGCAGATCCGCGCCCGCGTCGAGGAGGTGCGTCGCGAACGAATGACGAAGCTTATGCGGCGAAAGATCCGTCGGCAAATGCGCCTCGGCGAGGTAGCGTTTCATGCGCCGCTCCATGAAGCGCGGCGCAAGTGGCGTGAAGCGGTCGGTCAAAAAGACGCGCGCATCGCCCCCTTGCGGAATCTCACCATGCGCCTTCACGTAGGACTCAAGCGCGCGCAGCGAGGCGAGCGCGCGCGAGCCGAGAATGACGAGGCGATCCTTCGCGCCCTTGCCCGTCACGATCATCGCGCCGCGCGCAAAATCAATCGTCCCCCACGTGACGCCGACCATCTCGCTGATACGGCAACCCGTTGAATAGAGGCACTCAAAAAACGCCTCATCGCGGTGCGCCGCGTATTCACCCAAGACCCCTGCCTCGAAGTCGGCGCGGGGGCAGGCGAGGAAGCGCGCGACGTCTGTGACCGAGAGCGTCTTCGGCAGCGTCTTTTTAAGACGCGGTCCGTGTAAAAGCGCGAAGGGATTGTCGCGGACGACGCCCTCGCGCAAAAGAAAACGAAAGAAGGCGCGGGCGGCGGCGAGTTTGCGGCGGACGGTTGTCGGCGCGGCCTCGTTCGATGTGAAAGCAACCGTGAAGCGGCGCGCGTCCGCCTCCGCGTAGGCCGACCAATCGTAAGGTGGCTCGACCCCCTCGCCCCACTTGAGTGAAACGAGCTGACCGAGATCCGAGAGATAGCCCACGATCGTGTGGCGCGACGCATTGCGCTCCGCCGCGAGCGAGGCGACGAAGCGCGCGAGGAGCGGGTCGGCGTCGGCGAACCTATTTGGATGCGCCGTCGTCATCGTCGGCCCGCGCGCTCTTCTTGATCCCAAGAGCCTCGGCCTCCGTCTCTAACGCGGGGACCTGCTTGCGGTAGAGCGCGGCGAGGCGACGGAGCGCGCCCACCTGACGAGGCGAGAGCGCATGGCGGCGCGAGAACTGCTCCGCAAGGGAGGCAATGAACGCCTGATCGTCGTAGACGCGCTTGCCGCTCGTGCGCGCAGGCCGCCACGTCTTGACATTCTCCTGAAGAAGAGAAAGGATGCGCGCGGCCGCGGGGTCGGCCGGGCGCTCGTCGAAGCCCCCTGGGACGAATGGCAACAGGGTCTCGCGGATCGCCGCGCCGTCCTCAAGCGCCGAAGCCTGCTCGCCCGTCGCGCGCGCGAGAATCGCGAACTGCTTCACCGAAAGCGGCTTGCCGCGCTCATACTGCTCGTGGAGCGAACGGAGGAACGGACTTTTTCCGGGCCCACCAAGACGCGCCAGCACATCAAAGCAGTAGGCAACCCACTTCGGATCGGCGCGCTCAATCGCGACCTTGCCCGCCGAGAGCCCCGCTTCCTTGAGACGCGCCTCGCAGTCCTCGATCTGGCTCGCGTACATGAGCGCCATGCGCACAAGGAACTGGAGTTGCCGCGCCGAGAGAGGACGCTTGCCCGCCTTCGCCTGTTCCTTCACGCTCTCAACGAAAGCGCGGTCATCGTAGACGCGGCGGCCGACCTTTTTCGCCTCCTTCCACTCCTTCACTTGATCGAGGAGCGCGAAGACGACATCAAACGCCGCGGGATCGGGGCGCTCCTCCTCGGCGATGGTGCCAATCTCCGAGACGAACTTCGCGTAAAACGAAGAGAGCATCGCATTCATCGACTCCTCGGCGCACTCGACCTTGTCGAGTTCGCCCTCCATCTGCGCCGTGTAGCCGACCGAGAAGAGGTCGTTCATCTTCTTGACGAGCCAGTCGCAGACAAGGATGCCGCGCTCGAGCGGGACGAGTTTCTTCTTCTCAACCTTCGCGTACTCGCGCATCTTCAGCGTCTCGATCGTCTGCGCATACGTGGACGGACGGCCGACACCATTCTCCTCAAGGGCCTTGATGAGCGAGGCCTCGGAGTAGTGCGTCGGGCCTTTCGTCTTCTTCTCGTCGCAAAGCCAGCGCACGACATCAAGCGCGTCACCCTTCGCGACCGCCGGCAGATAAGCAACCTCGTCCGAGTCGTCATCGTCCTCGCCGTCCTTGCCCTTCTTCTTGAGCGAGAGGTTCATGATCTTCAAGAAGCCTTCGAAGTCAACCGTTGTCGCCGATGCCGTGAAGAGGTATTCGTGGACGCGCGTCGGCTTGACCGCCTCAAGCGAGATCGTCCGAACCGTCGTCTTCGCGTCCGCCATCTGGCTCGCAACGAATCGCCGCCAGATGAGGTCGTAAAGCTTTAAGTCCATACCATCGAGTTTGCCCTCGCCCGCGCGCTTCGGCGACAACTCGACATCCGTCGGTCGGATCGCCTCGTGCGCGCCCTGCGCCTCAACGCCCGCATTCGCCTTCGCCTTGTAGATATTCGGCGTCGCGGGGTAGAACTCTGGACCGCACCACGTCTCGATAAACGCCTTCGCCGCCGCGCGCGCCTGTTCGGAGATGTTGACCGAGTCTGTTCGCATGTAGGTGATAAAGCCCGTCTCGTAGAGCTTCTGCGCAATCTTCATCGTCTTGCCCGGCGAGAAGCCGAGAACGCTCGAGGCGGCCTGTTGCAAGGTCGAAGTCGTGAACGGAGGCAGGGCGTGGCGCGCCTTCGCCTGCGCCTTCACATCCGTCACGCGCAACGCCGCATCGGAAAGGTCAAGGATGAGACGGCTCGCGGCCTCCTGCGTGCGGATGTCGGGCTTCTCGCCATCGAGACGAGCGAGCTTCGCGACGAATGTCTTCTCGTCGCCAGGCTTGTGCGCCTCAACACCGAGGAGGAGGTAGACCTCTGGGACGAACGCGTCAATTTCGCGTTGGCGCTCGACGAGAAGGCGCAGGGCGACGGACTGGACGCGCCCCGCCGAGAGCGTGCGGCTATTCGCACAGTTGACATTCTTCCAGAGAAGCGGCGAGACGCGATAGCCGACGAGGCGGTCGAGGATGCGGCGCGCTTGCTGGGCGTCGACGAGTGGCATGTCGATGTCGCGCGGTGCCTGAACGGCCTTTAGGACAGCCGCCTTTGTGATTTCGTTGTAGGTGACACGGCGGAACGGCTTCTTGCCCGCCGTCGGTGCGAGGACTTCCTTCAGGTGCCACGCAATCGCCTCTCCCTCGCGGTCGGGATCGCTCGCGAGGTAGATTTCGTCGGCCGCCTTCGTCGCCGCCTTCAGCTCGGCGACGACCTTCTCCTTTCCGTCCGAGATGACGTACTTCGGCGTGAACGTCCAGGCATTTGGACCCACCTCGTCAATTTTGATCGCGCCGTTCTCCTTCGGGAGGTCGCGGATGTGGCCGACCGACGACTTGACGACGTACTCGCTGCCCAGATAATCACCGATCTTCTTCGCCTTCGCCGGAGACTCAACGATCAGCAGCTTCTTCATGTCGCCCTCTCTTCCTTTTTAAAAAACCTTCCTTAGACGAGTCCGCGCGCGATCAAATGCTCCGCAATCTCAACAGCGTTCAGTGCCGCGCCGCGCAGAAGCTGGTCACCCGAGACAAACATCTCAAGCCCACGGTTGTCGTCACGCGAGATGTCGCGGCGGATCCGCCCCGCGAGAACGTCATATTTCGCCGTCGCATCAAGCGGCATCGGATAGCCACCGTTTAACGGATCGTCGACAACGCGGACACCCGGCGAGTGGCGCAGAATCTCGCGCGCCTCCTCGGGCGTCACCTCGTTCTCGAACTCAAGATTGAGCGACTCGGAATGGGCGCGCGCAATCGGGACGCGAACGCATGTGCACGAGAGGCGAAGATTCGGGTGGTGCAGCATCTTGCGCGCCTCGTTGCGCATCTTGAGTTCCTCAAGCGTATACCAGTTCGTCTCGTCAAACTTGTCAATGTGCGGGATCAAGTTGTACATGAGTTGGTGCTGAAACGCCTTGACCACGAGCGGCTCACCCTTCGCGTAGGCGCGAATCTGCCCCTCAAGTTCGTCGAGGCCGGGCGCACCCGCGCCCGACGCAGCCTGATAGGTCGAGGCGATGAGACGCTTCAAGCCCTTCGCCTTGTGGAGCGGCGCGACGGCCTCGAGCATGATCGCCGTCGTGCAGTTCGGGTTCGCGATAACCCCCTTGTTCCAATCGAGGTCTTCCGCGTTCACCTGCGGGACGACGAGCGGCACCTCGGGATCTTGACGGAACGCGCGCGAGTTGTCGATCATCTTCGCGCCCGCCTTGACGCAGGCGTCCTTGAGGGCGAGCGCGACATCCGTCTTGCCCGCGAAAAGGACGATGTCGAGACCCTTGAAGCAGGCCTCATCGGCCTTGCCGACATGATACGTCTCGCCCAAGATCTGCTCGTCGCGTTCGCGCGAGGCGAAGACATGAACCTCGCCGTTCATCGGGAAGTTCCGCTCTTTCAAGACCTTAATCATCTCGGTGCCGACCGCACCGATGCCCACCAAACCAACGTTGTATTTCTTCATAACCTTGAAATCGTTAGGACGCGAGTTCCGACGCCGCTTTTTTAAGCCGCACGAGCGTCTTCTCCTTGCCGAGCAGTTGAAGCATCTCAAAAAGGCCAATGCCTTCGCCACGCCCCGAGACAGCGACGCGAATCGGGTGGACCCACGGGCCCATGCCGTTGCCTTGCGAAAGACCCTTCACGAGTTCCTCAAGGGCCGGCGCGGTCCAGTCCTGAACCGCCTCAAAGCGCGTGACGAGATCGAGGAGCGTCTCTTTGACGCCCGGCTTCTTCAGCCGCTTCTCGACCGCCTTCGGATCGATGGGATAGTCGTCGGTGAAGAAGCAAAGGCTGTTGCCCGGCATGTCGTTCAGCGTCTTCGTGCGCGGCTGAAGCTGTGAGACGAGATACTCCCACCAACCGTCGGGGCGCGGCGCGGCGGCCGCATCGGCCAGGCTCTTGCCCGCGAGGTCGGTTGCGGCGGCGACGCGCTTTTGAAGCTCGACCTTGAAATCGGAGGCGGGGATCTTCTTGATATATTCGCCGTTCATCCACGCGAGTTTCTTCGGGTCGAACATCGCGGCCGTGACGTGGACCTTCTCGAGCTCAAAGAGTTTCACCATCTCCTCGCGCGTCAAGATCTCGCGGTCATCGCCCGGGTTCCAACCGAGAAGCAGGAGGTAGTTGAAGAGCGCCTCGGGGAGGTAGCCCTGCTCACGATATTCGCCGACGAACGCCGCGCCGTCGCGCTTCGAGTAGGGCTTCCCCTGCTGATTCACAATCATCGACAGGTGCGCGTACTTTGGGATGGGCGCGCCGAGCGCCTTAAAAATGCAAATGTGCTTGAACGTGTTCTCGACATGATCGTCGCCGCGAATGATGTGCGTGACGCGCTGGTCGATGTCATCGACGACGTTCGCAATGTGGAAGATGGGCGAGCCGTCGGAGCGCACGATGGCGAAGTCCTGAATGTCCTCGGCCTTCTTCGCCATGTGACCCTTCACGATGTCGTCAAACTCAATCGTCCCCTCCTTCGGCATCTTGAACATCGTGACGACGCCCGTCTTGCCATCGCGCGACGTCCGCTCGACTTTGTAGGCGTGACCCGAGGCGAGAAGTTGCTCAACGGCCTCAAGATGGCGCTTCACATTCTTCGTCTGGTAGAAGACCTCTTCGTCGTAGTCAAGACCGAGCCACTTCATGCATTCGAAGAGCACCTGAATGGCCTCGGGCGTCGAGCGCTCCAAGTCGGTATCCTCGACGCGCAACAGGAACGTGCCGCCCACGTGGCGCGCGAAGAGCCAGTTATAGATGGCCGCGCGGATGTTGCCGATGTGAACCTTGCCCGTCGGGGAGGGCGCGAAGCGAACGCGAATTTCGTCCATGTTCAAACTTGTCTCCATTTTCTAACGACACGAACCATTCGCCTTGGCGAGCTTTTTCAGCTTCGGGGCGAAGATGAGGCGCTCAACCGCCGTCAGGTGGTCGACATAAAGGACACCGTTCAAGTGGTCAAGCTCATGCTGAATCGCACGCGCGAGGAAGCCGCGCGCCGTGATGATTTGCGGACGGTTCTCCGCATCGACATACTGGCACGTGACCTCGGCCGCGCGTGTCACGGATCCGCCGATCCCCGGGAAGCTCAGGCACCCCTCCTTGTCACACTGCGAGCCTTCCTGTGCGAGAATCTCGGGGTTGAAGAGCTTAAGCGGCATCGCGATGGGCGCATTAAAAAGCGCATCGGACTGCTCTTCGCAGCCGTCTGGGATGTCGATGACGCACATCTTCTCAAGCCGCCCGACCTGCTCGGCCGCGAGCCCCACGCCGCGCGCCTTGTGCATCGTCTCAATCATGTCGTCGGCGAGCTGGCGCAACTCGTCGGTGACGACGCCAATCGTCTTCGCCTTCTCGCGCAGAACCGCCTCGCCATACTTGAAGATTTTAAGAACCATGATCAAACCCCCGTCGAACCGAACCCGCCCACGCCGCGATCCGTCTCATCGACGAGCGTCGTCTCTTCGACCGACGGCTGCGTGACGGGCGCAATGACGAGTTGGGCAATCTTGTCGCCCTTCTTCACGGAAAATGTCTCCTCGCCGAAGTTCGCGAGGATGACGCCGATCTCGCCGCGATAGCCCGAGTCGATCGTCCCGGGCGTATTGAGAACCGTGACACCCTTCTTGAGCGCGAGGCCCGAGCGCGGACGCACCTGCGCTTCGTAGAGGGGCGGCAAAAGAACCACGAGCCCCGTCGGCACGAGCGCACGACCGAAACGCGGAATCTCGAGGTCCGCGACGCTCCTTAAATCCATCCCCGCGTCGCTCGGGTGAGCATACGCGGGGAGGACGGCATCCGGATGAATGCGCTTGAAGCGAAGTGTCATTCTTCCTCGACTTTCTCGGTCGATGTAAGCGATGTCGTCGTGTATCCGAGACGCTTCAGGTTCCACGCCTCCCACGCCTGAGAAAGCGCGCTCGCTGTCGCCATCGAGAGGCTCTCGCCGATCTGGCCTTTCAGAATCATCGCCTTCGCGGCATCACCCGCGACGCGATCCTCGCACACGACGAGGAGCGCACGACCTTTGCCCGTCAGGACGCAGTCGGAGACCTCGCCCTTCGCAAGTTTCATCGCCGTACGCGCAACCGCGCCTTGGTCGGGGAACGTGTTCGACGCAAGATCGGAGACGGTAAAGACGAGGTTCGTCGAAACATCCTTCGTCGCAAGAACGGCCGCCGCGCCCTTCTTCGCAATCGCGTCAACCGACGCCTTAAACGACTCCTCACGCTTCTCGGCGAGCGCGCGCGGACGCACGACAGCCTTCGCCTCGTCATAGGTCGGCACGTGCGCGGGGCTCGTCTCAGCAAGCTCCACGAGATAAACCTTCTTGTCGGACGAGACAACCGCGTAACGCAGATCTTCGCTCTCGGGGTCAAGCTCCGCAATGGCCTCGGAGAAGTTGCGCGCGCCCGGCAGAACCTGACCCATGCGGACGGAGAAGCCTTCCTTCCACGAGCCGTCGGTCATGAAGAAGCCGCTCGTCTCAACCTTGAGGCCGTCCTCCTTCGCGATCTCGTCAAGGCGAGAAGAGCCTTTCGCGGCGCGAACAGAAAAGGCACGGCGATTCAGGTTCGTCTCGAAGTACTCAACGGCGGCGAGCTGGCGCAGTTCCTTTTCGATCGCGCCCTTCACCTCCTCAAACGGCTTCGTCACCTCGACATCGTTCGTGCCCTTCGTCGTGTAGCGATCAAGCGTCGCGTCGTAGCGATCGCGCATGTCGTCTTCTGTGACGGACATCTTCGCAAGCGTGGTCGCATCCGTCGCGTCGAACGCGACAAAGCGGATCTTCTTGCGCTCGGTGAGGAAGAGCGCGTTCGTGTTCTCGTCGTACCACGCGCGCACGCCCTTATCGTCAATCGTGACGGCATCGGCGGCGGCCTTGTCCTCCTTGAAGCGCGCGACGCGCACGGTCAGGACATCTGTCGCGTCAGCGAGCGCCTGATCAAGCTCCATCGGCGAGGTCCAGACCGCACTCGCGAGGACCGAGCGATTGAGACGCATAAGCGTCATGCGGCGCTTGAGCGACGCCTCAAAGCGCTCGGGCGTTAAGTCGTTCGCGCGCAGCACCTGCTTGTAAACCTCAAACGAGAACGCGCCGTTCTGCTGGAACGAGGGGTCGCGCCGAATCGCGGCGGCCACCTCTTCGTCCGTCGCCTCAAGGCCCGACTTCTCGGCAGTCTTGAGCGCGGCGTAAATCGCCCACGCCTGACGGTTCACCTCGTCGGACGCGAGACGCCAGTCGCGCGCCGAACCAATGCCGCGCACATCGTCGGCGATGGCGAGGAAGAGCGCTGCATCGACATTCTCGCCCGCGAGTGTGCCGGCCTCGTCCGAGCCCCGCGCCTCGCCATCATCGCGCTGGAGGTCGTCCAGCAGAAAGTCGAAGGCGAAGAAAGCGGAAATCGCGACGGCGAAGACGCCCCAGATCCAGCGGTTGCGAATGATCTTATTGAACTGATGAATAACCATTTTCGTGTTGCCTGTCCTAATCGTCTATCCGAATCAAACGCCCTTACCAGTCATCGTCGCCCAGATCATCGTCAGAAGACTCCTCGTCATCGGAGGAAGACGTGTCATCCGAAGACTCGGCAGACGACTCGTCCGCAGGGGTGTCCTCAACGAGCTCAGACTCGTCCACCGCCTCGTCGGTCGTTGCCTCCGCCGCGCGCTTGGCCGCGTCGGACTTGTCATCGGACGTCACCTCGACAACGAGCTCACCCGTGTTGACCTCGGGGCGACCCTCCGTGTAGGCGAAGTGGTTCTTCATCTGACTCATCGAGTTGAATGTCATGATCGCGACACTCATGCGCGTGCCAATGCGCGGCACGGCGCGGTTGATCTGAACGCGCGTTGACACCGACAAGTGCCAGTCGAGCGTCTTCGCCTCGGCGACCTCCTTGAGCGTGCCGTCATCCTGCGACTCGAGCACATAGCGCTCACCCGCATCGAGCGAGACAACGTAGTCACCGCTCGTGCCGTAAAGGATTGTCTCAAGGCTGTCATGCGTCTCACGCACGCGCAGAGCGTCCGCCGCGCGCATGAGCGGGATCTTGTAGTGGCGACCGTCGAGCGCGAGCGAGCCCGTCACGCAACGGACGTCAGCAAGATAGCCGTCGCCCGTATCTTTGTAGGAGAACTTCGACTCGCCGCAGAGGCTCTTCGCCGTAAACCCAGACGTCGTCACGCACATCAGGTTCGAGCTCAAATTGCTCGGAAGCGAGAGCTCAACATCGCCGCCCGTGAGCACGAGCGTGCGCGAGGGCACACTTAAGGGCTGCGGGCGCGTTGAGAACGAGGCACCGTCCTGAATCGTCGCAAGGCACGTCTGGCCGAAAGCGATGATGACCGTGCTCTTCTCCTTCGCGCGGAAGGACGAGCCGAGCGGGTAGAAGCGACCTTCCTCAATCGGCGCCCACGTTGTCGTGCCCGCCTTCAGGACTTCGCCCGCGCCCTGCACGCGCCGGCAGAGCGGAATCGTGTAGAACCACTTGACCTCGGACTTCTTCTCGGCGGCCTTCACGGCCTCGGCGATCTCGGGCGCCTCGGCGGACGTCTCGTCCGCCGCGCGCGCCGTCTCGTCGTCAGACTCCTGTGCCCACGCGAGGGGCGCGGCCGTCAGCGCGGCGAGCGCGATGGAAACAATCTTGTTCATACGAGGTGGGCCCCTTCGGACGGCTTGATGAGCGAGCAGACCGGCTCGTCGCCGAACTTCGCCTTGTATTCCTTCGTGATTGCCGCGGCGATCTTCTCAGCCGCGAGCGGGTCGACCAAGAGGCAGCAGCTGCCGCCGAAGCCGCCGCCCGAGAGGCGCGCGCCATAGACCTCGGGAATCGCCTTCGCGGCGTCCACGATGGCGTCCAGTTCTTCGCAGGAGTTCTCGAACCAGTTGCGGCTCGACTCATGCGAATCGTACATGAGCGCGCCGAAGCCCTTCAAATCGCCCTTCTCGAGAAGCGCGGCACCCTGCAGGACGCGCTCGTCTTCGCCGATCGGGTGAATCGCGCGCTTCGCCGTCGTCTCGGAGAGGCCGCCGCGATAGAGAATCCACTCCGCCGCCGTGACATCCCTGAGATGCGTGACATTCCCCTTCTTGAGGACTTTCGCGAAATACTTCGCCGCGTCCTCGCACGCCTGACGGCGCGAGGCGTAGGCACCATCGACGAGCGCGTGCTTCGCGTTCGACTTGACCATCATAAAGGCGACCTTCTCGCCCATCGGGACGGTCTCAAATGTGTTCGAACGGAAGTCGCTCTTGACGAGCGCGCCCGCCTGACCGTACATCGACGAGGCCTGGTCGAGAAGCCCGCACGGGCAGCCCGCAAACGTGTGCTCCGCCTTCTGGCCGATCTTCGCGAGCGTCGTCTTGTCAAAGTTCGTGCCGTAGAGCTTCTGGAACGCGAGCGCGGCCGCCATCTCAAGCGCGGCGGAAGAGGAAAGCCCCGCGCCGAGCGGGATGTTGCCGAGAAACGCCGCCTTAAAACCGTGCGGTGCCTTCGCGGGGTTGCCCTCGAAGATCCAGTTGAATGTGCCGTTCACGTAGTTCTGCCACGTCATCTCGGACGCCTTTTGAACCGTCTTCGTCGTGAACGTTGCCGTCTCCATGAGGTCACCCGCCGTGAGCGCGCACGTGTCGTCGGCGGACGGCGCGATGGCGAAGAACGTGCCCTTGTCGATGGCCGCGGAGAACACGTAGCCCTCGTTGTAGTCGGTGTGGTTGCCGAGAACCTCGATGCGCCCAGGGGCGTAGGAGACGATTGTCGGCTTCTGGCCGTAGACCTTCTCGAATTTCGCGACGAGCTCGTCGTAGACTTCTTTGTTCAACATGGCTTGTGCCTCCTTAGGTTTCTGTGAAATGTTGTGTCGAAAATAGTCTCTTACGCCTTCTTCGGCTTCGAGAGGAAGTTCGCGTAGATGAAGATGTAGGCGAAGAGCGCAATCGTGAACCAGTAGCTGCCGAGGTAGCCGATCTTGCCCGCGAGCATGCCCTGAAGCGGCAGGCAGACGCCGCCGAAGACGCACGCCATGAAGATGCCCGAGCCCATCGGGACGTACTTGCCGAGGCCTTCCGCCGCGAGGTTGAAGAGCCCACCCCACATGACGGAGGTCGAAAGGCCCGCGACAAAGAGGAGGCACATCGAAAGCGGCACCGTCTTACCGAAGACCGTGACGAGCGTCAGCGGCATATACATCATCGCGAGAAGCGTCGCAATGCCGAGCAGCGAGAGGAACGTAATCATCGCCCGCGAGCTGACTTTTCCGCCAATCGCGCCGCCGATGATACGGCCGACCATCATCGCGAACCAGTAGATCGCAACGACCGAGCCCGCGACGGCAGGACCCACCTCCTTCATGTCGCTCATGTAGAGGTTCGCGAAGTTCGGCACACCCGCCTCAATCGTGATATAGAAGAAGATCGCGAGCGCGCCGAGCGTGAAGTGGCGGAACTTGAGCGTCTCGGCGATGTCCTTAAGAACGCTCGTCTGACCCGCGAGGCGCGCGGCCTTCTCCTCAGCCGTCTCCATATGCGGCTCAGGAATCTTCGAGACGAGCACGATCACGAACGCGACGGCGAAGAGTGCCATCGCGATGAGCATCGCAGGCGCGACCTTCGCAACCGTCGCCTCGTCCATCGCGCCACCGATAAGCATGCCGAGAATCATCGGGGCGAGGAACGCGCCGACCGAGTTGAGCGAGCAGCCCATCTGCACAAGTTGGTTGCCCTTGTTGCCGCCGCCGCCGAGCGTGTTGAGAAGCGGGTTCACGACGAGGTTCAGAAGGCACATTGAAAATCCCGCAATGAACGCGCCTGCGAGATAGACGTAGAACGGATTGGCCGATGCCGGCACATAACCCGAGAGAAGCTGGACGCCGAGGCCGACGAAACCGACCGCCGCCGCGAGGAGCGCGGTCACCTTGTAGCCCTTGCGCTTCAAGATGAGGCCTCCCGGGATGCCCATAAAGAGGTAGGCAAAGAAGTTCGCCGCGCTACCAAGCTGCGACGCCGTCGCGGACGCATTGAACTGGTTCTTGGCGACAACCGCCATGGAGCCTGCGAAGTTCGTCACGAACGCAATCATGAAGAAAAGCGCGAACATCGTCGCAATCGCGGCCACATTGCCGCCCTTCTGTGCCGTCATGTCCTTTGTATCCATGAGAGTTTCTCCTTAGCCTACTATGAATCGTTATCTACAAATTATACCGAAAAACGAAGATTGCGTCAATCTGCACGAGGCCTCACGAGAGGAGCTCGTTCAAGTCGGCGGCCGAGAGCGACTCCATGACCTCGGCGTCCGTCGTATCGACCGTCGCCGAGATAATCGCCTGCTTGCGCCGCTGAAGCGCGAGAACCTTCTCCTCAATCGTCCCAGAGGCAATCATCTTCATGACGTAGACGGTCTTCTTCTGTCCGATGCGGTGCGCGCGGTCGGTTGCCTGATCCTCAACGGCTGGGTTCCACCACGGGTCGTAGTGCATGACCATATCGGCCCCCGTCAGGTTAAGACCCGTGCCGCCCGCGCGGAGCGAGATGAGAAAGACTGGAATCTCCTTCGTGCGGTTGAACTTCTCGCACTGTCCGAGGCGATCCTTCGTTGAGCCATCCAGGTAGCAGTAGGAAATACCCGCCGCCTGAAGGCGCTTTTCAAGAAGCGCGAGCATCTTCACAAACTGCGAGAAGACGAGGATGCGGTGGCCGCCCTCGATCGCCTGCTCAAGTTGCTCCATAAAGGCATCAATTTTCGCGCGCGAGGCGATCTGGCGCAACTTCATGAGGACGGCGAGAATCTCAAACTTCGACTTCTGGAAACCCTTCTGGCGGATGAGGTCGCCCGCCATCGTGCGCGCATTGCCGAGTGCCTTGACATATTCGCGCTCCGACTCCTCGTTCATTGGGCAGTACGACACCTTGACAATCTTGCTCGGCAGATCCTTCGCGACCATCTTCTTAAGACGGCGCAGAATAAAGGGCGAGATCTTGCGCTTGAGGCGTGCGAGGACGCGCTCGGCGTCGTCGCCGTCCTGAATCGGATCTTCGAAGTTCACCTTGAACGTCTCGTACTGACCGAGGTAGTCGGGCATCAAGAAGTCAAAGATCGACCAAACGTCCGAGACCGAGTTCTCAACGGGTGTGCCTGTGAGGACGAGCCGCTGGACGGCGCGCAGAGCCTTGACCGCCTTCGCGTTGCGCGTCTCGCGGTTCTTGATGTGCTGTGCCTCGTCAAGGACGATGACCGAGAAGTCCTCGCCGAGATAGGCCGCCTCGAAGTCGCGCTGAAGAAGCGCGTATGACGTGATGACGAGGTCGGCCGACTTGATCTTCTTAAAGCGCCGCGTGCGCTCGGGCCCCGAAAGAACAAGCGTCCTTAAAGCGGGCGTCCACTTGCGCGCCTCGGCCTCCCAGTTGCGAACGAGCGAGGTCGGGCAGACGATGAGCGCGGGCAGGTTCTGCCCCTGCGCGTCGTGCGCGCGCGGGTCGGAGCGCGGCAGCGTGAGCCACGCGAGCGTCTGCAACGTCTTGCCGAGACCCATCTCGTCGGCGAGAAGCCCCGAGAGCCCTGCGTTCTCAAGAAAGCGCATCCAGTAGACGCCCTGCTTCTGATAAGGGCGCAACACCTTGTCGAGGCGGCCGAGCGGCACGCTCTCGTAGTGCGCATTCGCGTTCTGCGGCTTCGTCATCGTCCGCCAAAAGCGAGCCTTGCCCGCGTTCACCTCGCAGTCAACGAGCGAGAGGGAACTTTTCACGTACGGCGCGTAGGCGTTCTTCACGCGGAACCAGCCGCGGTCGGCACCGTTCTGCGACGGCGCGCAATCGCGGAAGACATCGTGGAGCGCCTCGACGCCGCCGCGGTCAAGCAAAACGACGTGCCCGTCCTGAAGCAGGTAGCCGTCGCCGCGGTTGAGCGCGGCCTGCACCTCGACGGGCGGCAACGTGCGCCCGCCCGCGTCAAACGTGTAGTGGACATCGAAGGAGCCGCCGGGCGCGTCCTTAATCGTGACGACGGGGACGACCGAGGGAATGTCATTTACGATCGCGTCGAGATGATCCGAAAGCCTCAGCCGCCAACTCTTGCGCCGAAGCTCCGGAAGCCCCGCGCCGAGGAAGGTGAGCACCTTCTGCGGGTCGGTCGTGTAGTACTTGAGGTCACCTTCCTTGTAGCCCGGCTCAAAGCCCCAGACGAGAAGTTCCTTCATCGCCGCGCGCTCGGCCGCCATCGAACGCACGCGCCGAACGAGCGGATCGTCCTCGTCCTCAAGGTAGACCGTGCGCGGGCCCTGCACAGAGCAGGCGGGAAACTCGATCTCGCCATAGCGCGCATTCACCTCAATGGAGAGCGAGGCGCGCGAACCCGAGACAAGCGCGAAGAAGCGCGGGCGCATGGGAACTTCGATATACGTCGGCGCGGGGGCGGCGGGCTTCTCCTCCTCCGCCACCTTTCCCTTCGCACGCGGCTTCTCCTCGGGGAGATCCATCTCCATGACCCAAAGCGCGATG
This sequence comes from uncultured Lentisphaeraceae bacterium, assembly GCA_964400635.1. Taxonomy (GTDB): domain Bacteria; phylum Verrucomicrobiota; class Kiritimatiellia; order RFP12; family UBA1067; genus UBA1067. The sequence goes on along the minus strand of CAYNVE010000017.1, from coordinate 2,324 downwards.
CCGAGCGCGACGACATGCGGGCAGATGAGACCGAACTTCTGATTCTGGACGCACGGGCAATGCGACTTGACGCGCCCATTCGCCATGAGTTTGAACGAGACGGGCATCTCCCAACCGCTCGGTTGGACGATCTTACCTGAAACGACGAGCGTCTCGTCATCGTAGCGGACATCCTTGACATCGCCCGAGTTGCAGAGCGCGAAGGCCTGGCTGAAGGTCTCCTGCCCGCCCCACAGGACGAGTTCGTCCTTCGTAATGCCCGACTTAACCATGCTCGCTCCTCAACTTCAGTTGCCCGCACGCCGCATTCGCGTCCTTGCCGCGCGAGCGCCGAAGCATCGTCTGGACGCGGTTCTTCATGAGGACGTCAAGGAACATGAGAAGCGTCTTCTCGTCGGGCGTCCGAAAGTCGGGGCGATGGTCAACGGGAGAGAGCGGAATCAAATTCACCTTCGCCATCGGCACTCTCTTCACCTGCCGCGCGAGTTCTTCCGCGCACGCGCGCGAGTCGTTGACGCCCGCGATGACCGTGTATTCAAATGTGATGATCCGCTTCGTGCGCCGCGTATAGTCGGCACACGCCGCAAGCAGTTCGTCAATCGGCCAGCGGCGGTTGACGGGCATGAGGCGGTCTCGAATCTCGTCGTTCGGCGCGTGGAGCGAGACGGAAAGTTCAAACTGAATGCCCTCGTCCGCGAGGCGCGCGAAGCCTGGGACGACACCGCACGTTGAGATCGTGATGTGGCGCGCGCCGAGGTTCGGGCCCTTGCCCGCGTTGATGAGCTTCAGCGCACGGAGCGTCTCGTCGTAGTTCATGAACGGCTCGCCCATGCCCATGACAACGATGTTCGTGATTTCGCCGAATGTGCGCGCGAGCAGATACTCGGCGACAATCTCGTCGGCGGAAAGCGAGCGGCGAATCCCGCGCGAGCCCGATGCACAGAACGCGCAACCCATCGCGCAGCCGACCTGCGTTGAGAGGCACTGCGTGAAGCGACCCGTCGCGGGGATGAGAACCGTCTCGACCGATGCGCCATCGGCAAAGCCGACGAGAAGTTTTTTCGTGCCGTCCGACGACTCGGCGACATCGAGAATCTCCGTCTTCGTGAGCGGCGCGACCTCTTTCAGCGTCTCGCGCAGATCCTTCGGAAGCGTCGTCGCCGCGTCCCAATCGCGAATGAAGTCGCGATAGAGCGCGTGAAGAATCTGATCTGCCCGAAACGGGCGGAGACCCCTCTCAACGAGAAGAGGCTTCCACTCGTCCGGAAGAATGCTCCAAGCTGGTTTCATCTTCCTAGACGGCGTCCTGCGGACTTTGGCGGTGCGCGCCGAAGGTCAGGACGCTTTTCCAATGGCCGCGTGATAACTCTGGAGCGAGCGCACCTCGCCCTTGCCCTTCATGGCATCCTTGATACCTTCAGCCGCCGCGCGAACCGCCGCGAGCGTCGTCAGGTAAGGAAGTTTGTACTTGATCGAGGCCTGACGGATGCGCGAGTCATCGGCGCGCGCGTCGCGGCGTCCCGAAGGCGTGTTGATGACGATCGTAACCTCGCGATTCTTGATCGCATCGAGAACGTCAGGGCGACCCTCACCGATCTTCGCGACAACGGTCGCCTTGACGCCATGCTCGTTGAGCCACGCCGCCGTGCCGACCGTCGCGACGATCTCAAAGCCGAGATCCGCCAAAAGCTTCACCGAAGTCGCCGCCTCGTCGACCTTCTCCGAGAGCGAGACCAAGACCTTGCCCTTCTCTGTCGGGAGCGCCCATCCGGCCGCCTCCTGCGACTTGAAGTAGGCGAGGCCGAACGTGTCCGCGAGACCCAAGACCTCGCCCGTTGAACGCATCTCCGGCCCCAAGACAGGGTCAACCTCTGGGAACTTGTCGAACGGGAGGACGGCCTCCTTCACGCCGAAGTACGGAATGAGGTGGCGCTCCTGCTCAAGTCCGAGCCCCTTCACGGTCTCGCCGAGCATGAGTTTCGTCGCAATGCCCGCCATCTGCACGCCGCCGACCTTTGAGACGAGCGGGACGGTGCGCGAGGCGCGCGGGTTCGCCTCAATGACGAAGACCTTGCCTTCGGGGTCGTCCTTCGTGAACTCGATTGCGAACTGCATGTTCATGAGGCCGACAACCTTCAGCTCCGTCGCGATGCGGCGCGTGTAGTCGAGGATCGTCTGCTGGTTGCGCTTCGAGATGCCCTCGGGTGGCAGGACGCACGCCGAGTCGCCCGAGTGAACGCCCGCGTACTCGATGTGCTGCATGATCGCGGGGATGAAGATGTCCTTGCCGTCCGAGAGCGCGTCCGCCTCGCACTCCATCGCGT
>CAYNVE010000016.1:0-17694 GCA_964400635.1 uncultured Lentisphaeraceae bacterium | reverse complement strand
TACTGGCTCTTCAAGGGCGGCCCGGCGTGTCCGGACGACACCGACTTCACGGGCGCTCCGGCTCCGGAGTTCGACGCCGGGAGCCGCGAGTACGATTCGGCCTCGACGAAGACCACGGCGTTCGGCGGCACGGCGGTGCGCTCGAAGCTGTCGGCCGACCTCTACCAGATCGGCATCGGGCCGACGGTGTCGTGGCGTGCGCTCAGCTGGCTCGACGCCTATGCGGGCGTCGCCGCGCTCTGCAACATCGCGTCGCTCGACTTCGACGCGGGCTCGCAGAGCTCGAGCGAGACGCAGTGCCGCTTCGGCGTCGCGGCGGAAGTCGGCCTCGTCGGCTATCTGACCGAGAACCTTGGGCTTTACGGCGAAGTCGGCTACGAGTGGATCGACGGCTTCGACGCGTCCGTCGGCAACCTCAACGCCGACGTCGACTTCTCGAGCCTCATGGTCAGCGCCGGCATCGTCGTCACGTTCTGATCGCGGCAATTGAGTCATAAGTCACGGCTTTCACGGATTGGGAGGCGCAGAATCCCAATCCGTGATTTTTTTGATCGTCTGTGGTCTCCCTTGACAGAAAGGCGGCGGTTTTGGTATACTTTTCACTATTGATGACTAGGGTTACTATCGTTTCATTTCTCCTTCTTCTCGCGTCGACCTTCGTTGGCGGGTGCGAGTCGTTGCAGAAAGTTGTTTTTCACGACGCGTCCGACGCCGATGTTGTCCCGACATGGCAAGAGGCGGGGCTCATCCGCCCGGGTGTCGCGCTCATCATTCAGGTTGGGACGCCCGCCTCGCCCGCCACGACGATGGATGTGCTCGTCGACCAGAACGGCGACATCACGATGCCGCTCCTTTTACAAGAGCCAGTCGCGTGCGACGGTCTTACGCTGGAGGCCCTCCGTCAGAAACTCGTCAAGGCCTATTCGGCTTACTATCGTCTCCCACAGATTTCCGTCACGTTCGCGCCGTTTGATGGTCGGAGTGTCGGCGTGAGCCCGTGGGGCACGGTGACGGTTCTTGGCGAGGTGGCCTCGCCAGGTCCTGTTAATATCCCCTCGACGATGGAACTCACCGTCACGAAGGCTCTGCAGATGGCGGGCGGCGTCAAGCCTTTCGCCGATAAGTCATCGATTCAGGTGTCGCGTTGCGACAAGGACGGGCGCATCACGCGCACGATCGTCAATTTGAAGGAAATCGGCAAGGACGGCCGCGTCGACAAGGATATGACGCTTCGCGCGGGCGACGTTCTCTGGGTTCCTGAGACTTGGTATTAAAAGAAAGAAACTTGAACAAACACTCCAAAGGAGTCACACATGAAGATTAAGACGAAAATGCTCTCTGCGATTCTCACGGCGGTTGCCGTCGGGTCGGTTTCGGCGGCGACGCTCTCGCTCGCGGATGCGCGCGCGCAGATCAACGACTGCATCAACGACTCGTCGAAGATGTCGCGGACGGTGAAGCAGCTCTCCGCCGATGACCAGCGCACCTTCTTGGGTGAGGTCAACGACGCGATCTCGAAGATGCCGGGCTCGGAGGAGTCGAAGACGGCGAAGTTTCTGCGCGTGAACCGCGCGGCCGTGACATCGGCGAGCGCGGGCAATCGCACGAAAATGTTCGCCGAGGTCTTCGCGACGGTTCCGCCTGAGTCGCTGACGGTCATCAACGAGCGTTTTGCGGCCGACCTCTTGAACCGCGGCGCGAACGCCAAGGTGACGGACGCTCAGTTCAAGAAAGTCTCCGAGAATATCATGAGCAATGTGACGAGCCGCTGCTCGGGCGTTGAGAACGGCGCGGAGCGTTCGGCGTTCGCCGCGCTGATGCTCGTGCGCGCGTCCAACGACACGATCCCAGGCCTCGCCGACTCGCTCGCCAATCAACTCCCCGCCGCGAGCCAGGAGGCCGCGAAGACCTCGTGGATTCCTGAGGCGATGAAGGGCAACTACGACCCAATTCTCGGCAATGTCGATTATAAGTCGATTCCGTCGAATGATGTCGTCCTGCGCCTCGCGGGTCCTCAACTCCTCGACGCGATGCTCGGCGATGTCATCGAGGACATCCCCGTGGTCAACAAATTGGTTCACTACGAAGACCACACCGTCGGTGTGCTTGAGACGTCGCTGGCGGTCGAACCGGCCGAGCCGGATGGCTATCAGGGTCAGTGGTGAGCGTGATAAAAGAAGAAAGGGCTTAAAGACATGTCTTTCAAGAATCGTCTCTTCGTCGCGTCCGCCGTGCTCGTCGCGACAAGTTCTGTCGCCTTCGGCGAGATGATGGATCGCCCGACGGGCATCAAGATTGGTCAGCGCATGACGCTTAGACCCTACCTCGCGGTCTCGGGTGCTTATGACTCGAACGTTGAGGGCGGCAAGGACGGCTGCGAAGAGGTGACGTGGGTTGTGAACCCTGGCCTCTCGCTCGACTACCTTGCCGAGTCGTGGAGCCTCACGGCGGGTGTCTGGTATCAGTATAACGCCTATTCGAAGGGGACGAGTTCGGCGAAGAACTACCACAGCTACGGCGAGGACGTGACGTTCAAATGGTCGAACTCGCTCCCGTCCGAGCGCGGTTGGTCGCTGATGCTCTCCGAGAAGTATCAGGTCGTCAACCAGATTGATAACTTTGTCGATTCGATTGGTCACGAATACGACCGCGACCGTCAGGAGTTCACGCTCGCAGGCGTGCTCCAGCGTCGTTTCACCGACCGCTTCCACGGCGCGATCAACGGCAACTACTACTGGCTTGACTACAAGAACAACAACAGCCAGAACCGCGGCTACGGCCTCTACGGTTGGGATCGTTGGGGTGTCGGTGCTGAAATCGGCTACGCCTTCTCGAACTGGACGGACCTGATTCTCGCGGGTAGCTATCAGGACTACCGCCAGCAGAATCGCAAGAACAACTACTACTCTGGCGCGCGCGACTACGGCGAGTCGAGCGGTTCGCACGGCTACACGGTGCAGGCGGGTCTTGGCTCGTACGCGACTGAGCGCATCAAGTACCGCGTGCTCGGCGGCTGGTCCACCTACACGTACGACGAGGGTGGTAAGAGCTCGGACGGCTTCACCTACTCGATCAGCGCGAATTGGAGAATGTCCGACACATGGAACATGATGCTCCTCGCGTCGAGCTACTTCCAGCCGACCGAGCGCGAGTATGGTAGCTCCCAGCGCGTTGACTCGCTTTCGTGGGGCATCGCGCACGCGATGATTCAGGGCAAGCTCAACGCGACGTTCGATGTCGCCTACCGTCGCGAGGGTCGTGAGTACGCCGCCGTCAAGAGCTACGACTACGACCTCGATATCTACACGGGTCGCCTCGGGCTCACCTACATCTTGAATCGTTATCTGCAGGTCTTTGGCAACCTCGAATACCGTCAGTCGATCAGCGAGGGCAACAGCTCGCGCGGTGACCACTACGATTACGATCGCTTCCGCGGCACGCTCGGCCTGCGCTTGACGTACTGACAGGCGGCGCTCTCGTGCAGAAGCTGATCTCGAAATACGGATTGGCGGCGCATCTTGCCCTCGTGGCGGTCGCGCCGCTTTTCCTCTCTTCTGCCGCCGTCCTCTATCTCACGCTTCTGGGAGCCGTCTGGCTGGTGATGGAGCCCTCGCGAATTGGAGACGAGACGCTCCACGAGGCGCGCGGCCGCGTCGCGCTCGCCATCTTTCACGACCCCGTCTTTTGGGTTCTTCTCGCTCTTTCGCTCGGGGCCCTCATCGCCGTCGTGAACACGGGCGTCGGCGCGGCCTATCAGGTCGAGACGGCGAGTTGGGTGATCGCCCCCGCGGCGTTCCCGCTTCTGCCAAGTTCCGTTGAAGGCGCGGCGTTGCCGCTTCTTTCAACCTTTCTTGCGGCGCTCGTCGTGACGGAGGGCGCGCGTCATGCGCTCGGCCGCGCGGCGCGGAGCGCGTTTACCCTCGTCGCATCCTGTCTTTCGGGCGTCGGCGCGCTCGTCTGGGGCGTCCTCGCGAAGGAAGGCGTCGCGCGCGCCCTCGCACTCACCGCCTGCCCCGTCTCCGACCCCGTCTTCATGGGCGGCGCGTTCGGCATCTTTCTTTCCGTCGCCGTCATCGCGCTCGCGTCGGCGTTTGAGTTCGGCTGGTTTAAGGTGATTCCGCTCGCCATCGTCGCGGTCACCGGCAATGCCTTTGGCCTTTTCATGTTTGCGCCCTCTCCTTTCGTTGTCCTCTACGCGTCCATCGCCTTCCTTTTGCTCGTCTACGCGATTCTCTATCTTCACTTCCAAGGCGGCCGACATTATGAAGCAGGCGTCTTCGTGCTTGTCGCCTTCGCCGTCGCGGCGGCCGCCCTCGCGGTGATTGGTCTTCTGCCCGCCAACCTCGCGGGCGCGCGCGCCGAGGAGATCACGACGGGAGCCTTCGTCCCCGCGAACTATGCCGAGACGCGCACGGTGCTCTCCGATGTTGCCGCGCGTGCGTGGAAGGAGCGTCCGTGGCTCGGTTTTGGCGAAGGCTCGTTTGATCTCTGCCTCCAGTTCTACGCGACGGACGATGACTGGCGCGTTTTGACGCCGCTTCAGAAGGCGGTGCCGAACGGCTATTGGACAATTCTCCTCGAAGGGGGCGTCATTCGCGCGTTTCTCCTCGCCGCGCTCTTCGCGCTGCTCCTCGTCTCGTACGTGGTGCGCCTTGCGAAGGGTGTCCGACGCGCCCTGCCGCATCCGCTTTCGTGGATCGGCCTTCTCGCGTTTCTCGCCGTCGTCGCTGAGACCCTCGTCGATTCGTCGATCTCGCTTCCCGGCCTTTTCGTCGCGCTCATCGCGGTCTTTTCGCTTTCGGCAATGGCCTTTCCAAAGGAGATGAAGTCTCATGTCTGACAAACCCATCTATTACGGCGCGTCGCCCTCTTCGGCGCCGATCAATGGCGCGGGCGGCTCAAACGGCGAGTCGCGCCCTGGCGCATACGGAACGTACGGAACATACGGCACCTACGGGACATACGGTGCGCAGTCGATGGACGCGCAGGAGTCGTCGATCGTCGGCACGCTGACGGTTCAGCGCATTCTGCGCGTCGTCTCGCAGCGTTGGATCTCGGTTCTCGTCTTCTTCCTCGTCGGCCTTCTCGTCTCGTTCGCGATCTATCGCATCTCGCCGACAATCTACGAGGCGCAGAGTGAGTTCACGATGGACATGCGCCGCGCGACGGGCGGCGCGCGTGCGAGCAGCACGATTGATCAGGCGATGCCCGACTACGGCGGAACCTATGAGGAGGTTTTTAATACGCGCATTTCCGACTGGCGGTCCGAGAAGATTGTCACGAAGATTATTGAGCAGTACCGCATCAGCCATCCGTCCTCGACGACGAGCGAGGAGGAGTTGATTGGCGTTTTGATGGACTCGCGTCTTGAACTCGTCCGTCGCTCGCGCCTCATCACGATCGCCGTCCGCTCGCAGGTGCCCGCGCTCTGCGCGGATCTCGCCAACGCCTACGCCGAGGCGATTGAGGCGTTCACGGTCGAGGAGAATAAACTGCGCTGCGACGCCGCTGTCCGCCAGATTCACGACAATGTCGAGAAGAAGCGCCGCGAGGTCGACAAGATCAACCGCCAACTGCTCGATTTCCGCACGGCCAATAAGCTCGACAACCTGCGCTCGACGCGCGAGACGCTGGATGAGGCGCTCAAGAAGACGACGGCCACGATCATGACGCTCGAGACCGAGCAGACGCAACTCGTCGAGTGGGAGAAGATGCTCTCGTCCGTCCAAAAGGATCCGACGACATACGGCAGTCTCGCCGTCAACGTGCCACGCGCGCAGGAGATTGCGACGGAGTTTCAGGCCTACCAGAAGGCCGACGGCGAGTATCAGACGCTTCTCTTCTCGTTCACCGAAAACCACCCAGAGGTAATCACGAAGAAGAAAGAGGCCGACCTCGCGCGTCAGCGCTTCCTTGAGGCGGCCGCGCGCGCGCTCCTGACGGGGCGCTCGACGCTGAAGGTGACCGAGAATCAACTCTCGAATTTGCGCATCCGTCAAGAGGAACTTAAGAGCGAGCTCGCGACGGTTGAGCAGCGCATCGTCCTCGCCGAATCGGGGCTCGTCACGCTTGAGAACGAACTGAACGTCGCGAATAAGGTGCTCGAAGGACTTTACCTCGACGAGAACAAGGCGCGCATTGACGCCGAGTCGAACAACGAAATCGTCCGCGTCGGTAAGCCCGCGAACGTCCCGACGAAGCCGATTCTGCCAAACCCCATCATGATCTTCGGCCTCGGTGCCATCCTCTCGCTCGTCCTCGGTCTTCTTTTCGCCCTCGTGATGGACAACATTGAGGATACGATCGTCAATTTGAGCGACATCGAAGGTCGCCTCGCGCTGAAGGTCCTCGCCGTCTTCCCGCATGTGCGTAGCAAGCGGCGCGAGGCCGTCGCCAAGTACATCCTCGAGGACAAGTACTCGGCGTTCGCCGAGGCGGTGGCGGGGCTTCGCAACCTTCTTGACTCGCCGCGCTACGAGGCCTTCTCGCATTGCTTGCTCGTTATCTCAACCCAGCCGGGCGAGGGCAAGAGCATCACCTCGTCGTCGATTGCGATCGCCTACGCGCAGACGGGCAAGAAGACGCTTCTCGTTGACTTCGACCTGCGCCGTCCGCGTGGCGCGCGCATCTGGGGGCTTGACCTCACGCAGGATCGGAGTTTTTCGCACACGCTCCAAAACGCGGGGCGGACGGTGCCCGACTTTGCCGCAATCGTGAACAAGACGGCCGTCGAGAATTTGGATGTCATCGCCTCGCTGCCGCCTGACGGCGTCTCGCCCTCGACCATCTTCGGTTCGGCGGTCGTCAAGGAGTTCTTCAAGTGGGCGCACGCGAATTACGACCATGTCATCATCGACGCGCCGCCGTTCGGTCTCGTGGGTGACACGGTCTCGCTCGCGATGCTAGCTGACTCCGTCCTCATCATGTGCTGCCCCGACAAGACGCACTTTAAACCCATCCAGTACTGCTCGCGCTCGCTCGCGGAGGCGGGGGCGAACGTCCTCGGCGTCATCGTCAACGATGTGGAGACGACGCAGTCGGGCGCGTTCTCGCATCACGGCTACGGCTATTCGCGCCGCTACGGCTATGGTTACGGCTATGGCTACGCGCCTGGCAAGAAGGACGGCGCGAAGAAGACGAAGGAAGAGGCCGAGAAGGCGCGAGAGGAGGCAACGTTCAATGACGAAGAATAGGCGCATCATCGTAACGGGCGCGGCGGGCTTCATCGGCTCGGCGCTTGTTCGCCTCCTGATGAAGGAGACGGACGCGGAGGTTCTCGTCATTGATAAGCTCACCTACGCGGGCGTTCCTGAGTCGCTCAAGGAAGTCGGCCTTGACCCCGCGAACGACATCCAGACGCCTGACGCCTTCGCCGTCTCGCCGACGAAGAGACTTCACTTCCTCAAGGCGGATATCTGCGACGAGGCGGCGATGACGGGCGCGTTCGCCGCGTTCAAGCCCGACACGATCTTCCACCTCGCGGCGGAGTCACACGTCGATCGCTCGATTGATGGACCGGGCGCATTCATCCAGACGAACGTCGTCGGCACGGCGACGCTCCTTCAGGTTGCGCTCGCTTGGTGGCGCGAGCATCCGTCGTTTGTCTTTCAGCATATCTCGACGGACGAAGTCTACGGCACCTTGGGCGCGACGGGTTTCTTCACCGAAAAGACACCCTATTCGCCGCATTCGCCCTACTCCGCATCGAAGGCGTCGAGCGATCATCTCGTCCGCGCGTGGCACGATACGTATGGTCTTCCGACGCGCATCACGAACTGCTCGAACAACTACGGGCCTTACCACTTTCCCGAGAAGCTCATCCCGCTCGTTATCTTGAACGCGCTCGACCTCAAGAAGCTGCCCGTCTACGGCGCGGGCGCGAACGTCCGCGATTGGCTCTTCGTCGAAGACCACGCGCGCGCGCTCCTGCTCGTGAATGAGAAGGGCAAGGACGGCGAGACCTACAACGTCGGCGGGCACAACGAGCGCACGAATCTCGACGTCGTGAAGACGATTTGCACGACCTTGGACGAACTTCGCCCGCGCGCCGATGGCGAGACATACGAGTCGCTTATTACGTTCGTGACGGATCGCCCGGGTCACGACCTCCGCTACGCGATTGACCCGTCGAAGCTGATGACGGAACTTGGTTGGCGTCCGCGCGAGAACTTTGAGACGGGCATTCGCAAGACGGTCACGTGGTATCTCGAAAACGACTGGTGGTGGCGCCCGATCCGCGAAGGCCGCTATTCGGGCGAGCGCCTCGGAAAGGCATGACGTTCTTTGAGAGACACGCCTACGATGTGGGGTGCGCCCTGGCCGCGCTCCTCTGGCCTTTCTTTCCGCGCCGTCGCCGCATCTCGGTCGAGAATGTCCTCAAGTGCAAGATTGCAGACGACCCGCGTACGGCGCGGAAAATCGCGAAAAAGGCGTGGTGCCATCTCGCAGGTCACATTGCCGAGGCGCTTTTCGTGCCGCGTGTCGTCACGCGCGAGAACTGGCGCGAGCACCTCGATGTTTCGTGCGCGCCCGCCGAGACGGTGAAGCTTCTTCTCGACAAGACGGATGAGCCCATTCTGATTGTGAGCGCCCACCACGGTGTCTGGGAGGCGGCGACGAATGTTCTCTCGTTCGCGCGGCCCATGATCGCGGTCGCGCGCGTCATGAATAACCGCCTGCTCGCGCGTTGGATGGCGCGCCACCACTTCCGCGGGCCTGTCACAATTGTCAACAAGAACGACGGCTTCACGGTCAAGGTTCTGCACCAGTGGAAGGAGACGTGCGCGGCGATGACGCTTCTTGTTGACCAACATGCGTCCAAGGGCGCGCCGCTCACATTCCTCGGCCGCCCGGCGCGCACCGTCACCTCGGCGGCGCGGCTCGCGATTCGCACGCGTGCGCGAATCGTCATCGGCTCGTTCGTGCGTGTTGCGCCCTATCGCTATCGCCTCGTCGGCGGCGAGGCGCTTCAGTTCGGCCCAAACGATTCGGTGGAGGCGGCGGCGCAGACGATGAACGACCGCCTCGGCGCGGCGATCCGCGAATATCCTGAGCAGTATCTTTGGGCTCATCGGAGGTGGCGTGATGACTAACGCGACGGTCTCGACTCTCTTCGACTTTCTCTGTCTCGGCTTGAGTGTCGTCTTTCTTTGGTCGACCTTGATCGTTCTTGTCGGCCTCATCATTCCTGCGCGCCGCCACCCGAAGGCGCCGAAGAAGCTGAAGTTTGCGGTGCTCGTCTGCGCGCGCAACGAGGAGGCGGTTATTCGCCTGCCCGTGCGCAGCGTCTTGCGCGCGCACTACCCCGCCGACTGCCGCGAGGTGATTGTTCTAGCGGACAACTGCACGGACGAGACGGCCGCACGCGCGCGCGCCGAGGGGGCCGAGGTGTGGGAGAAAACGACACCGAGCGCCGGTAAGGGTGACGTCCTCGCATGGGGTTTAAAGCGCCTTATTCAGCGCGGCGCGTTCGATGCCGTCGCCGTCTTTGATGCTGACAACATCGCCTCGGAGGGCTGGTTCGAGGCCATGAACGACGCGCTCCAGGACGGCGAGAGTGTCGTCACGGGGCGTCGCCATTCGTCGAATGCGACGGCGAATGTGATCTCGAGTTGGTACACCGTTTACTGGGACATGATGAACGAGCTCTCCAACCGTGTGCGCACGAACCTCGGGCTTTCGGGCAAACTCACGGGCACGGGCTTCGCGTTTCTCCGCTCGGCCGTCGGCGAGGAGGGCTGGCGGACGAAGACGATGGTTGAGGATGTTGAGTTCACCATTCAGACGAACTTGCGCGGCGGGCGCGTCGCCTACGTCCCCGAGGCCGACTACGCCGACGAGCAGCCGATTACGGTCTCCTCCATGTGGCGGCAGCTTCGGCGTTGGGCGACGGGCGGTTGGCAGGTCGTGCGCTTCTATTTGGGGCCGTGGATGAAGGGCATCGTGACACGCCCCTCGCTCCGCCTCTTCGACAGCTTCTTCGCGATTTTGACGGGCATGTCGGTCGCCTTCATCGTCCTTTTCAATGTGATCGCGCTCGTTGTTCGTCTCTCGTTCGCGGGTCTCGGCGCGGCCGACTGGCACTTCTTCTTCGGCATTTTCTTCTTCGTCTTCATGATGAGCTGGTTCACGGCGTGGGCAGCCGTCGCGCTCTCGCCCGAGCGCCGCCGCCCGCTTGTCCGCTCAATCGTGACCTTCCCGCTCTTCTCGTTGATTCTTTCGGCCTCCGTCCTCTTCACGCTCGTGAGGCCGACGCGAACCTGGAAGCCGATTCGGCATGGAGTAAAATGAAAGCGAAGACATTTATCGATCAGGTCGAGGTCCTCGTCCGCTCGGGGAAGGGCGGCGACGGCGCGATGTCGATGCGCCGCGAGGCGCTCGTCGAGTTCGGAGGCCCAGACGGCGGCGACGGTGGGCGCGGCGGCGATGTCGTCTTCAAGGCGTCCGAGCATGTGAACTCGTTGCTCTCGCTTTATTACGATCCCAAGTGTTACGCCGAGGACGGCGAGGGCGGCAAGTCGCAGAAGATGTTCGGTCGGCGCGGCAAGGATCTCGTCATCCCCGTCCCGCTCGGTACGGAGGTCTACGACGCGAACACGGGCGAGCTTGTCGCCGACATCACCGAGGCGGGCCAGTCGGTCATCGTCGCGAAGGGTGGCGCGGGCGGTTACGGCAACGTTCACTTCAAGAGCGCGGTCAACCAGGCACCGACCGAGCACACGCCCGGCGGCGCGTGCGAGGAGCGTCGTCTCAGGCTTGAACTGAAGACGATCGCCGACGCGGGGCTTCTCGGCTTTCCGAACGCGGGCAAGTCGTCGCTTCTCTCGGTTCTTTCGTCGGCGACGCCGAAGATCGCGAGCTATCCTTTTACGACGCTAAATCCCATCGTGGGGACGATCGTCTACGACGACTTCGCGAAGATTGCGATGGCGGATGTTCCGGGTATCATTGAGGGCGCGGCGAAGGGTGTTGGTCTCGGCCTCGCCTTCCTGAAGCATCTTGAGCGTGCGAAGATTCTCGTCTATGTCCTGGATATGGCGGGGACGGACGCGCGCAAGCCGTGGGAGGATTACGAGACGCTGAAGAAGGAAATCGACGCCTATTCGGTTGAGCTCGCCTCGCGCCCCACACTCGTCGTTGCCAACAAGATGGATGCCGAGATCGCGCAGGAGAACCTCGCCACGTTCATCAAGGAGACGGGCGTTGAGCCAATCGCCATCTCGTGCGAGACGCGCGCGGGGCTGGACAACTTCAAAGCGCAGTTGCGTGCGCTCGTGAACCCGAAGACGAAGTTCCATCACACGCATGCGCTATCTCCCGACCTCAAGGACATGCCCGACACGACGGGCGACGAGGTGCCGGCCGAGGCCATCGAGCGCTTCGCGACATTCTTGAAGCTTGAGAAGCCCAAGGCGAAGAGCCATCCCTCGCGCGGCAACATCCACTAGGCGAGGCGCGCCATGTTTCCCGATCTCGTCGACATCGGCTTTCTCCACCTCAAGACGTACGGCGCGTGCATGGCGCTCGGCTTCTTTCTCGCCTGGTCGTTTGTCGAGCGGCTGAGTGGACGCAAGGATCTCTCGAACTTTCTCATCCTTTTGATGGTTTCGGGCGTTGTCGGCTCACGCATCGCCTATGTCGTGGAACACTGGGGCGCGGAGTTCGCCGCACACCCTGAGCGCATCATCCGCGTTGATCAGGGCGGACTCATGTTCTACGGCGGGCTTATTCTTGCGATTCTCGTTTTCTTCGTCTGGTGCCGTGTCCGAAAAGAGAACGTCTTCGAGATGGCCGACCTCCTCACCTGCGTCATTCCGCTGGGTCACGCCTTCGGGCGCCTCGGTTGCTTCTTCTATGGATGCTGCTATGGGCGCGACTCAACGGCTTGGTGTGCGGTTACGTTCCCGAAGGGGAGCCCGAGTTGGTTTGAACACCACGGGGAACTCGTCTCCGTTCTGCCGACGCAACTTTTTGAGGCCGCCGCGCTTCTCGCGCTCTTCGCCATCCTCCTCCTCGTTCGGCGCGCGCGCGTGACGGGGCGCGTGACGGGCGTGTATCTCGCGGGCTACGCCATCATCCGCTTCTTCATGGAGTATCTGCGCGGCGATCCGCGCGCCGTCGTCTTCGGCGTTCTCTCAATCGGGCAGACGATTTCCGTCGCGATGCTTCTTCTTTCTTTCGTTTTCCTCTTCAAGAACCGCCTTTTCTCCCACCATGACTGAACGCCTTGCCGCCTTCTTGAAATCCTCTCGGCCGTTCCTTCTCTTCACGGTCGTCTTCTCTGTCCTCGTCGCGTTCGTCTTCTGGGGCACGTGGTCTCTTGATGTCGCGCCCGTGATGCCAGACAATGTGATCGTCCATTCAATGGCGTATTCGGACACGGTCGCGGCCGTCGTTCGCAAGTTTTTTGAACAGGGTAAACTCATCCCCTCCGACATCCTCTGGGACGGACTTCTTTTTTCTCCCTACTTCTGCCAGGAACTCAAATACGCCGTCGCGCTCTACTGCGCGGGGTTGGGGCTTGCCTACTTTCTCCTCGGGCGCGGGCTGAAACCTCTCGCCGCCTACGGCGCGGGGCTTCTTCTCGCGTTCTGTGGCTATTGGGCTTCGCTCTTCTCGGCGGGGCATGGCGGCTGGTTCGAATGGATGACCTACGGCGTTTTCGCGTTTGGCCTCGCCGACCGCGCCGTGCGCCTCGGTCGCCTCCACCACGGACTTCTCCTTGGCGCGTGCGTCGCGTGGGGGAGTTTCTATCAGCCCGACCTCTGGCTTCTCTTCACCGCCTTCACGGGTCTCTATTTTATCTGGTGCTGCGTCCGCGAGCGGACGTTCCCATGGAAGGTCATGCTCGTCGCGGCCGTCGCCTTCTTTGCAATCGGCGCGCCGAGTTTCCGACACGCGCTTGTCAACGACCTTGCGGGGCGCGATAGCCAAATCGCGGCTGGCGAGACGCTTTCGCCGAAGGATGCCGCGAAGGGCGACACGGACGAGGCGCGTTGGATTTTCGTCACGAACTGGTCGCTGCCCGCGAACGAGGTCGCCGAGTTCGTCGTTCCGCGTTTGAATGGTGACACGAGCTGCCCGCTGACGCTCTCGCTCGCGCGCCGCGCCGGCAAGAGCACGCAGCCCTACACGGGCGCGCTTGGGCGACCGAAGGACGCGCCCTCGGGCAACTATCGGCAGCATTCGCTTTATGTCGGCATCATCACGTGTCTTCTCGCGCTCGTCGGCGTAGGCTTCAATTTGAAGCGGCGCGAGGTGTGGTTCTTCGCCCTCGCCGCAGTCGTCTTTACGCTCTTCTCGCTCGGCCGCTTTTGCGAACCCGTCTATCGTCTCGTCTATGCGCTCCCGTTTGGTGACTACCTGCGCGCGCCCGTGAAATGGCATCACGTGACCGAGCTTTCGCTCTGCGTCCTCGCGGGTTACGGCCTCGCCGCGCTGATGGAACTTAAATTCATGCAGAACCAGGTTGCGACGCTCGCCTTGTGCGCGGTCGTGTTTCTTGGCGCGTTTGACTGCGCGCGGATCGACAGCCTCTACTGCGCGCCCGTCAATCTCCGCCGCGCCCGCGCGACGAATAGTGATATGCGCCTAACGGTCTTGCCGCGCACGGAGTTCGCGCGGCCCGAGGTCGCGGCCTGGGTTCGCGAAGGGCGCGTCGTCTCGCTGGCGAACTATATGGGGCATCCCGACTACTTCCTCGTCGGCATTCTTTCGCCGCGTCATCCGAACAAAGAGACGCTCCCGCCCTTCACGACGGCGACCGCGCTCGGCATTCTCTCGCTTCTCTCCTCGCTCGCCGTTATCATCCTCGCGGCACGATCGGTAAGCCGCACTCACGCGGCTGATGTCGCGAACATCGCTCGTCGGTGAAATTTGGTATAATAGGGGAGCGATGTCGCGCGACGTATTGAACCTGAAACAGGCCTCGGAGCATATCCACCTCGATATGCACGAGCTTCTTCATGTCGCGCAGCGCGGCGAGATTGCGGCGACGCAACGCGGCGATGACTGGTTCTTCGAGCATCGCGCCCTCGACGAGTGGGCACAGCGCACGATTTTGGCCGCGACGCCGCGCGCGCTGAAGGCCCAGTATGAGGCGATGACCGAAAGCCGCCGCCGCGACCATCTTGAGGCGCTTTGCCTCGCCGACCTCTTTCTGGTCTCGGGCATTGATCTCGCCGTCCCCGCGAAAGCGAAGGCGGGCATTTTGCGCGATATGACGGATCTCGCCGAGAAAACGGGGCGGACATACGACCCCGCCGCGCTTTTTAAGGAACTCGTTGCGCGCGAGGAGGTCGCCTCGACCGCCATCGGCTCGGGCATCGCACTTCTCCATCCGCGCTTTCACGACCCCTATCTCTTCGAGGAGTCATTCATTGCCTACGGTCGGAGCGTGCGCCCCGTCTTCTTCGGCGCGCCCGACGCCCAGGGGACGCGCCACTTCTTCCTCATCTGCTCGACGAGCCACGAGACACATCTTCACATCCTCGCGCGCCTTGCGATGCTCACGCATGGCACCGATCTCGTCGCGCGCCTAGATGCGGCCGTCGAGCCGGAGGAGATCCCCGCGATCATCCGCGCCTGCGAAGGCGAATTCATAAAATGAACTACGTCTTCGTTGATCTGGACGGCACGCTCGCCGACACCGACCGAGACATCCGCCTCGCGTGGAAGGCCGCGCTGGCCGACCTCCATCTCGCGTGCCCCGACTTCGACGCGCGCTTCGTCGCGGGCCCACCCATTGATGAGATGGTCAAGACGCTCTTTCCCGATGCGTTCACGCCCGCGCTCGCCGACGCGATTCGCACGCGCTTCGCGTACCACTATGACACGGACGGTTTCCCAACGACGCACGAGTATCCTGGCGTTCTCGACGAGATGCGACGCATCAAGTCGCGCGGCGACTTCTGCGCGATCGTCACGAACAAGCGCTTCGTCGGCGCGACGGCGATGGCGCGCCACTTCGGTTGGGATCGCGTCTTTGACGGCCTTTACGCGGGCGATATGTACGCCTCGACAATCGGGAAACTCGCGAAGGGCGCGCTTCTGAAGCGGCTCATCGACGCACTAGGCGCGCCGCGCGCTTCGTGCGTCATGGTGGGCGACACGGCGAGCGACTTCCGCGCGGCGGCGGAATGCGGCATTCGCTCGATCGCGGTCACCTGGGGCTACGGGACGGACGAGGAGCGCGCGCGCGCGGATGCCATCGTCGCGCGCGCGGAGGAAATAACGCCCGTCCTTCGGGCGTTGACGGGGGAAGGATAGACCTTTTATGGACGACAGTCACGTCATTCGCGTGCGCGACATCACGAAGCCACTTTCGTTCGACCTCGCGCGACCGCTCGAAATTGAGGTCGGTTGCGGGAAGGGGCAGTTTTTGACGCGCCGCGCGAAGGAGAACCCAGACTGCGACTTCCTCGGCATTGAGCGTATGCTTGAGCGCGTGCGGCTTTTTGACGGCAAGTGCCGCCGCGCGCACCTTGATAACGCGCGCGTCCTTCGTTTGGAGGCGCTCTACACGTTCCACTACCTCCTTCCCGCACACCATGCGCGGCGCGTCTACGTCTTCTTCCCCGATCCGTGGCCGAAGAAGAAGCATCATTCGCACCGCCTCTTCGGTCCGCTTTTCCGCGCCGCCTTGTGGAAGCGCCTTGAAATCGGCGGCCGAGTCGAGTTCGCGACCGACCACGCCGAATACTTTGAGGAGGTCTGCCTCGGCTTCGCGGATGACATCAAATTTCGACGCGTTGAGCCGATGCCGCGCCCGAAGGAAGTCTGGACGGAGTTTGAGACCCTCTTCCGATCGCAGGGTTTGCCTATCTATTCGGCGGCGTGGGAAGCCGTGACGGGCGATGACGCGCCGCTCGCGCCGCTCACCATTCCGCCCGAGATGGAGCCACGCGAAGGGATTTTTCGCCGCGACTTTGGCGCGGTCGTTTGACTTTTTTCTGACAAGGATACGCTTTAAGGAGACAAGGATATGAAGAAGTGGAATGTGGCGGCGATTCGCGCCGCGAAGGGCGTTCAGAAACTCGGCTGTGCGACGGCGTATGATGCCGCGTTCGCGCGCCTCGCTGACGAGGCGGGCGTGCCAATGATCCTCGTCGGCGATTCGATGGGCATGAACACGCTCGGCTACGCGACAACGCTCCCCGTCAACATGAGCGACACGCTCGCGGCGACGGCGGCCGTCTCGCGCGTCGTCAAGGATGCGCTCGTTGTCGGCGATATGCCTTTTGGCTCCTATCAGTGCGGCGATGACGAAGCGATGAAGAACGCCGTCGCAATCATCAAGGCGGGCGCGGACGCCGTGAAGCTCGAGGGGGGCGCGTCGGTCGCGCCGCTCATCCGTCGGCTGACCACCGCCGGCATCCCCGTGCTCGCCCACGTCGGCATGACGCCGCAGAGCGTGAACGAATACGGCGGCTTCCGCAAGCAGGGCAAGACGCGCGAGGCGGCCGAGAAGATTCTCGCCGACGCGAAGACCGTTGAGGCGTCGGGCGCGTTCGCCGTCACGCTTGAGTGTATTCCAGCGGAACTCGCGGCGGAGATTACGGCCGCCGTCACAATCCCGACGGTCGGCATCGGCGCGGGCCCTGTCTGCGATGCACAGTGGCTCGTCATGCACGACCTTCTGGGGCTCAACGAGAAGGTTCCCTCCTTCGTGAAGAAGTACGCCGACCTCGCGACTGAAGTGCGCACGGCCTTCGCGACCTACGTCCAGGAGGTGAAGGATGCCGTCTTCCCGCCGCCGCCCGTGAGCAAATAGGGTTTCGTGTCAAGATTGAGGTGGTCGCGCGTATTTGATATACTGTATAAAAAAGGTTCAAACAACGATGTGGCGCTTTTAAGGCGCAACGATACGAAAGAGAGATAAGATGAAAGAAAAGAAGTACGTCTATTTCTTTGGTGATGGACAGACGGAAGGCAATGCGAATATGCGTGAGCTTCTGGGCGGCAAGGGCGCGAACCTCGCGGAGATGGCGGGCCTCGGGCTCCCCGTGCCGCAGGGCTTCACGATCACGACCGAGGCGTGCACGCGCTACTACGACGACGGCAAGAAGATTGGCGCGGACATTGAGAAACAGGTGCTCGACTACATCAAGAAGCTTGAGGCCTCCGCTGGCAAGAAGTTCGGCGACAAGAAGAACCCGCTGCTCGTTTCGGTGCGCTCTGGCGCGCGCGCGTCCATGCCGGGCATGATGGACACGATCTTGAACCTCGGCCTCAACGAGACGGTCGTTGAGTCGCTCGCCAAGCAGACGAAGAATCCGCGCTGGGCGTGGGACTGCTACCGCCGCTTCATCCAGATGTTCTCCGATGTCGTCATGGAAGTCGGTAAGAAGCACTTTGAGACACTCATCGACGAGATGAAGGCGAAAAAGCACGTCAAGAACGACGTGGACTTGACGGCCACCGACTTGAAGGCACTTGCCGCGCAGTTCAAGGCCGAATACAAGTCGGCGATTGGTAAGGACTTTCCGACCGACGCGAAGGAGCAACTCTTCGAGGCGATCAAGGCTGTTTTCCGCAGCTGGGACAACCCGCGCGCGAACGTCTACCGCCGCGACAATGACATCCCGTATTCGTGGGGCACGGCCGTCAACGTCCAGATGATGGCGTTCGGCAACCTCAATGACAACTCGGGCACGGGCGTCGCCTTCACGCGCGACCCGGCGACGGGCGAGAAGA
>CAYNVE010000015.1:0-18506 GCA_964400635.1 uncultured Lentisphaeraceae bacterium | reverse complement strand
TTCACGTATTCCGCCGAATACGCCGTCCCCCACTTGAGCGTCAGGATGTTGACGGTTTCCTGCATCGTCCGCCTCCCCCCTTTAGATCATGCGCAACTTGACGGGCGCGAGGCCGACGACACCCGTCGCGACAATCTCATTCAGCGCCGCCTCAACATTCGCCGTCTTCGCCTCGTGCAGAAGCGCGACAACGGGGACAAAGCCCTTCTCGCCCGCCTCCTTCTGCATCGCGCCTGCAATCGAGACGCCGTGTCGGCCGAGGATTGTTGCAATCGTGCCGAACGCGCCCGGGCGGTCGGCGACCATGAAGCGCACGTAGAACTTTGAGACGATCTCGCCCGGCGCCTTAAGACGAAGCCTCCCCTCGCCATAGGTCGGCGTGCCGCGCGCGTGGCGACGTTCGCCGTGCGCGAGGCTGACGGCGATATCGGCGATGTCACCGACGACCGTCGAAGCCGTCGGCGCGCGCCCCGCGCCGCGCCCGTAGTACATCGTATAATCCGACATGTCGCCCTTCACCATCGCCGCGTTGAACGCGTCGTTGACGCTCGAGAGCATATGCGAAAGCGGAATGAGCGTCGGGTGGACGCCGACCTCCACCTCGTCGCCGTCCTTCGCGACAATCGCGAGAAGCTTGATGCGATAGCCGAAGTCGGCGGCGTAGCGGACATCAATGCCGTCGAGGCTACGAATGCCCTCGACCTGCACGTCCGCAAATGTCGGGTGGAAACCGTAAGCGAGCGAGGCGAGGATGCAGGCCTTGTGCGCCGTGTCGAAGCCATCGATGTCGAGCGAGGGGTTTGCTTCCGCATAGCCGAGACGCTGGGCGTCCTTTAGAACCTCGTCGAACGGCGCGCCCTCGCGCTCCATGCGCGTCAGGATGTAGTTGCATGTGCCGTTCAAGATGCCGTAGATCGACTCAATCTCATTCGAAACGAGCCCTTCGCGCAGGACGCGGATGATCGGGATACCCCCGCCAACAGACGCGCCAAAATAGATTTCAACGCCCATCCGCTCGGCCGTGTCGAAAATCTCGCGGCCGTGTTCGGCAAGGAGCTTCTTGTTCGCCGTGACGACGCACTTCTTCGCGTTGAGCGCGGCGAGAACGAGCGTTTTCGCAATCGTCGTTCCACCGATCGTCTCGACGACGATGTCGATGTCAGGGTCTGCAACGAGTGCGGAAGAGTCCGTCGTCAAGATCCCCTCGGGAATCTCAACGCCGCGCGACGTCGTGATGTCAAGGTCAGAGATGCGCGTCAAGACGATGTCGACGCCCGTCCTCAGGCGCATCACCTCGCGGTGCTTCAAAAGCCCCTCCGCGACACCGGCACCCACCGTGCCAAACCCCAAAATGCCAACATGAATCTCTTTCATCCGCCCTCCAAAAAACGAAGATTTCAATATTGAATTATAGCATATTTCGGCATTCCCTGCCGAACGCCGCGATGTCAGAACGCATAACGCACGAGGCCGAGAGCCTCATGGAAAACATAATAAAATGTCGCGAGGCCCTCCGCGCTCGGCGTATAGTCGCGTAGCGCAGGGCGCGAACGCTGGAAGAGCCCGTTGAAGTCGGTCGGCGTAGGGACGACCTCGAGCGCACCCGCATACTTGCGAAAGATGCGCATCGCACGGCGCATATGAAAGCCGCTCGTGACGAGCAAGACCTTCCGTCCGCCCGCAGCGAGAAGTGCCTTCTCCATCCCCTTCGCTTCCTCCTCCGTGTTGCGCGATTCGTCGAGCGAGAGAATGTCCTCCGCGCGAACGCCCATCTCGATGAGAAGCGGTGCCGTCGCCTTCGACGCGCCCGGTCCCGTGCAGTAGATTTTCGGCGCCTTGCCCGCCTTGTAGAGCCGCGCGGCCATCCACACGCGGTCGCCCGCCGCCATCAGGTTTGAGCACGGCAGAAGTTCAGACTCCTCCAACTGCCCAACACCGCCACCCAGAAGGCAGATGGCGTCGGCCGTCTCGACGCGCGCGACCGGGACGGGCAGGTAGGCGCGCTCTAAAACGCCCATCAAATACGTGCTTGTCGCAGGCATGGCGCAGATCCAGACGAGCGCGGCGAAGACGAGGCCAATTAGGCGAGCGCGGCGACGCAGAAAAACTGTCACGACGAAGCCGAGCGCAATCAGCATCATGGGGTCGGTCAAAAGACCGACGAGCTTATTGATGAAATACATCTTCTCCTTTCTCCGCCGCCCCACTCGGCGCGGCGGGAATGAGCGGCAGGCGGAAACCGAACGACGTCTTCACACCAGGAAGCGACGAAACATAGACCTCGCCGCCGTGGAGGCGCACGATGTGCTTGACAATCGCGAGCCCCAGCCCCGTCCCACCCAGCGAACGACTGCGCGACTTGCTCACGCGGTAGAAGCGCTCAAAGAGATGCGGCACATGCTCGCTCGGAATACCCACGCCGAAGTCGCTCACCGTCACGCGCACGCTCCAGCCCGACGTCGCGACCGAGACCTCAATGCGGTCAGATCCCGAATAGCGCAGAGCGTTGGCAATCAGGTTCTGGACGGCCTCCTCAAGCCGCCCCGCGTCACCATTCACCGTCGCCGCGTCATTGCGGACGAGGTCAATCGCAACATGCTGCGCGGCCGCCTTCGTGCGTTCGAGGCGAACAATCCCCTCAACGAGAGAAGAAAGCGAAAGCGGCGCGAAGTCACGCGATTCCGCCTCTTCTGCGCGCTCAATCTGCGCAAGCGAGAGAACATCGCCGACGAGCGTATTGAGCCGTCGGCATTCGCCCTTGATGATGCCGAAAAGCTCCGTGCGATCACTCTCTTTGAGCGTCGCGCCGTCATCGAGCATCTCGGCCGCGCCGAGGATGGATGTGAGCGGGCTCTTAAGTTCGTGCGTGACATTCGAGGTGAACTCGCGGCGGAAGCGCTCGTTCTCGGCGGCGATTTCGAGCCGCCGCGCCTGCTCGTCGAGGCGCGAGGAGACGCGCCGCACGAAGAAGAAGACGAGAAAGACGAGTGACGCGCCGAGGACACCCGCCGCGCCGAGCGACACCCAGACGAGATGCTCTGACTTGATGACGCCCGTGTAGGGGACCGCAAGGCGCACGACGCGGTCGCCGACCTTGCGCGCGCAGTAGAGAAAGTCGCGGCCCAAAGTCTGCGAGTGGCGCAGCGTGATGCCCTGCCCCTTGGCGAACGCCGTCACGACCTCCTCGCGCGTCGCGTGGCTCTCACGCACATCGTCGGTATCGTAGAAGACGGAACCATCGGCGTTGATGATTGTAACGCGCGTCCCCGACTCGGCGATCTCCGCGAAGGCCGAGCGGAAACTGCGCGCGACCCCGAAGAGAAACGACGCAAAAACGACGATGCACGCCGTTGCCACGGCCGCGGCCACCCAACTCCGATCCACGTGCGACTTCATCTTCATTCGGACATCCTGTACCCGACGCCGCGGATTGTCTCAATGTGGTTCGCCCAATCGCCGAGCTTGCGCCTCAGGCCGACCATCTGCACGTCAATCGTGCGCTCGGTAACGATCTTCTCGCCGCCCGAGATGCGGTCGATGATGTGCGTGCGGCTGAAGACGCGCCCAGGGTGGCGGAGGAGCAACTCCAAAATGCGATATTCAGAAAGCGTGAGCTTGAGGGGCTTGCCCGCGAGGCTCACGCTGTGCGGGCCGTCGTCAAGCGTCAGGCCGTCCATCGTGACTTGCTCGGTCGCGCGACCAGAATCCTTGCGCAAGACGGCGCGAATGCGCGCGAGAAGGATCTCCTTCGAGAACGGCTTTGTGACGTAATCGTCCGCGCCCGCGTCGAGACCCTGAACGATGTCCGCCTCCGCGCTCTTCGCCGTGAGCATGATAATCGCCATCGCCTCCGTCTCGGGGTTCGCACGCAGGGCGCGGCAGACGGCAAGGCCATCAAGCCCGGGCAGCATGACGTCGAGAAGGACGAGGTCGGGTTTTAGGCGAAACGCCTTCTCAAGCGCGGCATCGCCCGTTGCGACCTCCTCAACCGCCTCGTAACCGTGGCTTTTCAGGGTAATCGTAATGACGCGGCGAATTGAGGGATCGTCCTCAACGACAAGAATCTTCTCTATCTTCATGGCGATGTCCTTTTTCCCTTGATGTTCTTCGGCACCGTGCGGCGACCCCTACTTGCCCACGCCAAGAACCGTGAAGCCGAGCGCACGAAGCGCGGCGGCGTTGAGGCAGTTGCGCGCATCGAAGACGAGCGCGGGCTTGCGCATCGAGGTGTAGATCTTCGCCCAATCGAGCGCGGAGTAGTCCTTCCAGTCCGTCATCAACAAGACGGCATCGGCATCCTGTGCGGCCTCATATGGATCTTCCGCATAGGCGATGCCCGAAAGGTCAGCAAGATCCACCTTCGCGTTGCCAAGCGCCTTCGGATCAGTGATGACGAGACGGACATGCTCCTCGGCCAGGAGGCGCGCGACGGTGCCCGCCGGTGTCTCGCGCGTATCTCCTGTGTCGGCCTTGAACGCGAAGCCGAACATCGCAATCTTCTTGTTGGCGAGCGTGTTGAACATCGCCTTAAAGAGGCGCGTCACAATGCGCTCTTGCTGGTGGTCGTTCATCTTGATGACCTGCGCCCAATACTCCGCCGCCGTATGAAGACCGAAACTCTCGCAGAGGTAGACAAGATTGAGGACGTCCTTCTTAAAGCAGCTGCCGCCAAAACCCGGGCCCGCCTTGAGGAACTTCGGCCCGATGCGCCGATCCGCGCCGATGACGCGCGCGACCTCGTCCACATCCGCGCCCGTCGCCTCGCAAAGCCCCGCGATCGCGTTGATCGAGCTGACGCGCTGCGCGAGGAAGGCGTTCGCCGCGAGCTTCGTCAATTCCGCCGACCAGACGTTCGTCGTCAAGATCTTCTCGCGCGGCACCCAGCCGCCGTCCGCGCCGCAATAGATCTTCACGACCTCCTTAACGGCCGCGTCGCCGTCGGACGTCTTCGGCCCGCCGATGAGGACGCGATCGGGTGTCAAGAGATCCTGGATGGCCGTGCCCTCCGCGAGGAACTCGGGGTTGGAGAGAACCGTGAAGTGATAAGTGTCGTGCGCGTTGAGGATCGCTTCCATCGACGCCGCGGTGCGGACGGGCAACGTCGACTTCTCAACGACAATCTTGTCGCCTTCCGCCCACTTCGCGATATTGCGCGCCGTTGCCTCCCAATACTGAAGGTCGCTCGCGCGCCCCGCGCCGCGCCCGAACATCTTCGTGGGCGTGTTGACCCCGACGAAGATGATGTCATTCTCCTTCACGGCGCGCTCAATGTCCGTCGAGAAAAAGAGGTTCTTGCCGCGCACGTCCTTGACGACCTCGACGAGGCCAGGCTCATAAATTGGAAGCGCGAAGTCGGGCGAGTTCCACGCGTCAATGCGCGATTTATTGATATCGACGACCGTGACGCGGCGGTCGGGGTTCATCTTCGCGATGACGGCCATCGTGGGGCCGCCGATATAGCCTGCGCCGATGCAGACGATGTTCCTATTCATTTCGCTTCTCCTTGCCGAGGTCTGGGACGGAGGACGGCGAGCGTCTCAAAGCGCGCCGTCCGCGGAAAGAGGTTCAAGAGCCGCACGGACTCAATCTCGTATGTACGCGCGAGCGCACGCAGGTCTCGCGCGAGCGTCGCGGGGTCGCACGAGACGTAGAGGATCTGGCCGACGGGATGCGCAGCGAGAAACTCGGCGACGCCGCGCTCAAAGCCACCACGCGGTGGGTCGACAACGAGCGTCGTCCGTGCCGAAAGATCGAGCCGCTTCAGGCACGCGGCCGTCTTGCCCGCGAAGAACGTCGCCGCGCGAACGCCAAGGCGCGCCGCGTTCTTTCGCGCGAACGCGATCGCGCGCGCCGACGCCTCAACGCCGACGAGCGACGCATCGGCCGAGACGGCACGGCGCATGAGGAGGCCGAAGACACCGACTCCACAATAAAGATCGACAACCTCGGGCGCGCCGCCACGCCGATATTCGTCCACGACGGCGCGCGCGAGGTGCTCGTGGACGGCAGGGTTCACCTGATAGAAGCCGTCTGCGGCAACCTCAAAGTCGACATCGCACGTTGTCTCGCGGAGGACGAGATCCTGCGGCGCGTCGCCGAGCCACCATTTGACGCCCGACTTCTTTGTCCAGCGGATCGTGAGCGACGCCTTCTGCGCCGTTGAGAGGCGCACGGCCTTCGGGCCTGTCGAAAGAAGCCGCAAGACATTCTGGCGGATCGCGGGCAGCGCGGCGTTGATCTCGTCGCACGCGAGCGGATCCGACTTGATGTCAATGACGCGGTGGCTCGGCTCCTCGCGGTAGCCAATCGCCCAGACGCCCTTCTCCTCCGCGAAATGATAGACGACCTTGTTGCGGTAGTGCGCGGTGGGGCACGCAGAACATTCCACCGCCTCGACGCTCGGCGCGTCAAGGTGCGCGCGAGAGAGAGCCTCTTCCAGTTGCGCCTTCTTCGCCGCGCACTCGCCCGCATAAGAGAGCGAGGCGTAGACCATCCCCGGGACGGATGCATCCGGCGGCGAAAGACGATCCTTCGACGGCTCAACGACCTCGACGAGGCGCGCACGCACAAACTGGCGGCGCTCCTCGACGATCTCGGCCTTCACCTGCTCACCCGCCCACGCGCCGGACACAAAGACAACGCGGCCATCGCCGAGGCGACCAAGCCCGTCACCACCGTAGACTGTCTTCGCGATGTAGACCGTGGACGTCATATTTTAGATCACGACGTTATCGATAAGGCGCGTCTTGCCGCAAAACGCCGCGACAAGAACGGTCGTGCCCTTCGCAATTTTTTTGCGTGGCTCAAGAGTCTCAGCATCGACGCATTCAACGTAATCGACTTTAAGACCACCCTTCTCGATCGCCTTCGCGGCGGCCGCCGTCGTCTTGATCGCGCCCGTCTTCACGGCCGCAAGCGTCTTCGAGAGGACGAGTGCCTGCGCCTTCTCGGCATCGGAGAGATACGTGTTGCGACTTGAGCGCGCGAGCCCCGTCTTCTCGCGCACGATGGGCGCGACGATGATCTTGAGGTCGAAGTTGAGGTCTCGCACCATGCGCTTTAAGACCTGCGCCTGTTGGTAGTCCTTCTGACCGAAGACCGCGAAAGAGGGATGCGCGAGATTGAAAAGTTTCGCAACGACCGTGCACACGCCGCGGAAGTGGCCCGGGCGACGCGCGCCGCAGAGTCCCTTCGAGAGATCCTCTTCGACCACGTAGACGGAGTGGCGATCCAAATACATATTCTTCGGCGTCGGGAAGAAGACGGCCGTCGCGCCCGCCGCGCGGCACTTCGCGAGATCCGCTTTCTCATCGCGCGGATACTTTTCGTAGTCCTCGTTCGGTCCGAACTGGACGGGGTTCACGAAAATCGAGACGACAATCTCGTCCGCGCCAAGCGCCTTCGCCTTCTTGATGAGCGAGAGATGCCCCTCATGAAGATAGCCCATCGTCGGAACGAGCGCGACGGTCGCGCCCGCGAGACGGCGCGCCCGGCACCACGCCTGGAGTTTTTGAGGTTCCTTAAAGACTTTCACCATATGAGACCACACTTTCTGATCGTGATTTGAATTTTAAGAAAGGACTTCGCGCGCCGCCTCGATGACGACATCTTGGTCGCCTTTAAGCCCGCAGTAAAGCGGCAGTCTCACGAGCGTGTCGGCGTAGCGGTCGCAATTCGGGAGCGAGGCGGGGAACGCCTGCGAGGAAGGATGATCCGTCGCGTATTTCTCGAAGAACGCCGACGAATGGAGCGGCAGATAGTGGAAGACGCAAAGGATATCCTTCTCGCGCATCTTCGCGATAAACGACGTGCGCGTCGCAAGATCGGGGAAGAGCAGATAGAACATGTGCGCGTTATTTGTCGCTGTCTCGGGGACGACGGGCAGGCCGAGCGAAAAGCCGTTCGGTTTGAACGACGAGAAGAAGTCGTAGTAGCGCGACCAGAGACGCTTGCGCTCGGTCTGAATCTCGTCGAGGTGCTCAAGTTGCGCGAAGAGAAACGCCGAGACAATCTCGGTCGGCAAGAAGGAACTGCCCGTGTCGACCCAGCCATACTTGTTCACCTCGCCGCGGAAGAACTCAGCGCGGTTCGTGCCCTTCTCCCAGATGATCTCGGCGCGGCGCACGAAACGCGCATCATTGATGACAAGAAGCCCGCCCTCGCCCGAAATGATGTTCTTCGTCTCGTGGAACGAAAAGGTCGCGAGATGGCCGATGGAGCCGAGCGGACGACCCTTGTAGAAACTGTCAATCGCCTGCGCCGCATCCTCGACGACGAGTATATTGTGACGATGCGCAACGGCCATCACCTCGTCCATCGCGCACGCCACGCCCGCGTAGTGGACAACGACGATAACCTTCGTGCGCGGCGTGACGAGCGACTCAAGCGATGCCTCGTCAATGTTCGGCTGATCGGCGCGGCTATCGGCGAAGACAAGGCTCGCGCCCTGGCGCACGAAGGCGAGCGCAGAAGAAACAAACGTGTAAGAGGGAACGATCACCTCGTCGCCTGGACCGACACCCGTTAGAATGGCCGCCATCTCAAGCGCGTCCGTGCACGAGGTTGTCATGAGGCACTTCTTGAAGCCGTAGCGCGACTCAAAGAACGACTGACAGCGATGCGTGAACGCGCCGTTGCCTGAAATCTTGCCACTTTCAACGGCCTCGCGAATGTAGTCCGTCTCGCGACCCGTCATGTGCGGCCTATTAAAATGAATCATCTCACCTCCTTCTCAACCTTGATCTTGCCGGACGACGTGCGCGGGAACGGCTCCTTGCGGACGACGACCTTCGAAATGCGCTGATAAACGGGGAGGCGCAGGTTGAGCGCCGCGATGACGCGCCGCGCCGACTCCTCGCCCGTTGAAGCGTAGACCTCGGCGCGGATCTCGCGCGTCTCGCCCTCGCCCGTCACGCGCGCTTCCAAAAGGCCCGGGAGCGAGAGGAGCTTCTCCTCAATCTCCTCGGGCGCGACCTTCTTGCCCGACGAGAGAACAATCGTCCGCGAAGCGCGCCCTGTCACGTAGACGAAGCCGTTCTCGTCAATGCGCCCGATATCGCCCGTATGAAACCACCCATCCGCGTCGAGAACACGTCGCGTTGCCTCCGCGTCGCGGTAGTATCCCTTCATGACGCACGGGCCCTTGATCATCAACTCGCCCGCATCGGAAACCTTCGTCTCAACACCGCGCGCACGCGACGCCGCGCCCTGTGCGCCAAAGGGCGCGTCCGCCATGAACGGCGTCATCGAGTAGGCGGCCGCCGTCTCGGTCAGCCCGTAGCCCGTGATCGCCTTCACGCCGAGCGCGAGAAGCCTCTCGTATGTCCGCCTCGGCAGGGGCGCGCCACCGACGAGGATCCAGTCAATTGGACAGCCCGTCGCCTCCTCGGCCGACGCGCCATGCTGAGCGATTTTCCCCGCGAGAATCTCGGCGAGCGCGGGGACGAGAAAGGCGAAAGAGACG
The DNA here is from genome assembly GCA_964400635.1 of uncultured Lentisphaeraceae bacterium. Classification (GTDB taxonomy): domain Bacteria; phylum Verrucomicrobiota; class Kiritimatiellia; order RFP12; family UBA1067; genus UBA1067. The sequence continues at coordinate 9,043 of CAYNVE010000015.1, read as the reverse complement.
CGGAAGCGCTCAAAGACATCGTAGATGCGGCGGAAGTCGGGGCAGACGCCGAGCGCGACGCCCTTCGCGAGCATGAGGTAGGTCGTCGAAAGACCGAAGATATGATAGAGCGGTAGAAGCATGACCGAGTGGTCGCCCCGCGTCATCGGCAGGCACGTCTGCGTCCAGTCGCAGAACGTCTCAACGCTTTCAAGCGTCAACTCAACGCCGCGCGGCTTCGACGTCGTCCCCGATGTGAAAACAATCATGCTCGTCGCGCGCGTCGTGTCCACAAGCGGCGCACTTCGATCCCAGAGGTCGTCTGCCGCATCATTTGAAAAGGCCGCGCGGATCTTGCTCAAGAAACGCTCCGTCCGAATCGAGCCAAAGCCTGCGACAATGACACCTGGGGCGAGCGCACCCGCCGCCTTCGCCTTCTCGGCGTGGAGAGACGAATGGACGAGCGCGACCGCGCCCACGAAGCGGAGGCGCTCGGCGATTTCCTCGGACGAGAGGTTGACGTCAAGCGAGACGGCCGTCGCACCCGAGAAGACGATTGCCGCATGAGCGACCATCCATTCGTAGGAATTCTCGCCCAAAAGCGCGACCTTGCCGCCCACGGCGTGCGCGCGCACGAGGCGTGAGACGAGCGCGATATCGTCCGTGAACTGCCGCCACGAGATCGGGACGTAACGGTCGCCCGACGACACGAGGAAGGCTGGCTCCGAAGGGTGCTCGGCGCGAAGTCTCTTGAACGACTCAAACAACATAAGTTCTATAATTATACCATATCTTATGCTATAATACGCCATTGACGATTTATGATAGAGGCGCTTGAAATCTTTTCGCGCTTGTTCTCCCCCCCTCGTCTTCCGGCGAAGGGTTCGCTTTCCATGGCCTCGCTTGTCGGCGCGGCCGATGCCTTTCTCGCCGCGACGCTCGCGACGAAAGCCGACCTCGTCGACGGATGCGACGCGCCGCGTGTCGTCCTCGCGCTCACGCCCGGGCTCCCTGAGGCCGACCGCCTCGCCGACGATCTCCAACTCATCACGGCCAAGACCCCGATTCGCGTCCTTGAGTTCCCGCCGCTTCTAGAGGGCGAACGATCCTCGCTCGGCACGCGATTGAAAACGCTCGCCGCGCTCAAAGCGTGGCCGATTTTAAAATCGCCCGTTGTCCTCGTCGTCTCCTACCCCGCGTTCGCCTCGCCCGTGAGGCGGAGTCTCCCCTCGCTCCAAGTCCCGAGTGTCACATTCTCGCGCCTCGTCGCGTCGCTCGCGCAGATGGGCTACGAACGCAAGGGCCTCGTCGAGCGCGAAGGCGACTACTCCGTGCGCGGCGGCATCGTGGATGTCTGGAGCCCAGGCGACGAGACGCCCCTTCGGCTCGAGTTCTTCGGCGAGGAGATAGAAAGCCTGCGCACAATGGATGTCGCGAGCCAGCGCTCGACAGCGGCGGTCGAGTCGGCGGAGCTCCTGCCCGTCAAGGACGCGGCGGACGATGCGGCGGACGCGGCGACGCTCATCGACTTCCTGCCGCCCGAAACAATCCTCCTCGCGCTCGAGCACAATGCCTACCCGCCCGTCGCGACGCCCTTCCCCGCCATCTACACGGGTGACCCCGCGCCCGCGCGCGTTGCCGCCTACCGCTTTCAGAGCGCGCCCCTCCCTGGCTTCGCCGACCTCGCCCCCGAGAAGGCACACCACCCCGAACTCTTTGAGGCCGCGCAAAAGAGGCTCGAAAGCCACCTCGCCGCCGCTGAGGCGCGAGGGGAGAAAATTCTTCGCGCCGACGGCCTTTCGCTCGGCTTTGAGGTCAAGGGTCTTCTCGTCGTCACAAAGGCCGACCGCGTCTTCGCCAAGAGGACGCACGAGCGGCGACAGGCGACCCAGGCGGGGGTGCGCCTCAACGACTTTGACGATTTGGAGCCCGGCGAATACGTTGTCCACGTCGAGTACGGCGTCGGCCGCTACATCGGATCCTCCGAGATCCTCGTGGACGGCGAGCGGCGCGAAGTCTTCACGATTGAATACGCCGACGGCGCGAAGTTGCACGTCCCCGCCGACCACGCGCACCTCCTCTCGCGCTACGTCGGCGTCCGCGGCGAGAGCGTGCCGCTCCATCGGCTCGATGGCAAGCGTTGGGCGAAAGATCGGCGCGAGGCGCAGAAGGCCGTCACCGACCTCGCGGCCGCGCTCCTTGAAACGCAGGCCAAGCGCGAGAGCGCGCCTGGCTTCGCCTATGATGTCGACTGCGATGGGCGCGCCGCGTTTGACGCCGCCTTCCCCTACGAGGAGACGCCCGACCAGAAGGCCGCCATCGAGGCCGTCATGCGCGACCTCGCCTCGACGCGCCCAATGGATCGGCTCGTCTGCGGTGACGCGGGCTACGGCAAAACCGAGATCGCCATGCGCGCCGCATTCGTCGCGGCGATGAACGGCAAGCAAGTGGCCGTCCTCGCGCCGACGACGATTCTCGCCGAGCAGCACTTTGAGACCTTCGCCTCGCGCTTCGACGGAACGCCCGTGCGCATTGAGTCGATGTCGCGCTTCCAGTCAAAGGCCGCGCACGAGGGAACGATGAAGCGCCTCGCCGCCGGCGTCTGCGACATCGTCATCGGCACGCACGCGCTTCTTTCCGCACGCATCGCCTTCCACGACCTTGGGCTCATCATCGTCGACGAGGAACAGCGCTTCGGCGTCCGCCACAAGGAGTTCCTGAAAGGTCTGCGTGCACACGCGGATGTCCTCACGCTCTCGGCGACACCCATCCCGCGCACGCTCTACCTCTCCATGACGGGCGCGCGCGACCTCTCCGTCTTGCGCACGCCACCACGCGCGCGCGTCGCCGTTGAGACGAAGATTGTGCGCGACGCAGACGAGACGATCCGCGCCGCCATCGAGGCGGAGATTGCGCGCGGCGGGCAAGTCTTCTTCCTCCACAACCGCGTGACGACAATCGGCCGCGTCAAGTCGCGCCTTGAGGGCCTCTTCAAGGGCGCGGCGACCTCTCCCCGAATCGTTGTCGCGCACGGCCAGATGGAGACGTCCACTCTCGCCGAGAAGATGCGCGACTTCGAGCGCGGCAAGTACGACCTCCTTCTCTCGACGACAATTATCGAAAGCGGCATCGACATCCCGCGCGCGAACACGATCCTCGTGGACCACGCCGAGATGTTCGGCATGGCCGACCTCTACCAATTGCGTGGGCGCGTTGGCCGCTCATCGCGCGCGGGCTTCGCCTATTTCCTCCTGCCCGCCTCGGGTGACATTGACTCGGACGCGCGCGAACGCCTCACCGCGCTCAAGCGGCACGGGGGGCTCGGCGCGGGCTTCAACCTCGCCGTGCGCGACCTTGAGTTACGCGGCGCGGGCAACCTCCTCGGTTCGCAGCAGTCTGGCCACATCGCCGCTATCGGCTTTACGCTCTACTGCCAACTCCTCAAACGGACGATTGCGCGACTTAAGGGCGAGAAGGTGAAGGAGATTGTGGATGTCAAACTCAACCTCGACTTCGTCCAGGCGCGCCTCTCCTCCACCTACATTGAAGAGGAAGGCGCGCGCCTCTCGCTCATGAAACGCTTCGCCGAGGCTCAAGACGCGCGCGAGGTAAACGCGCTCAAGACCGAAATGCGCGACCGCTTCGGCCCCCTGCCGCCCGAGGCCGAGACGTTCGTGCACGTTGCGAAGTTGCGTTGCGCCTGCGCCGCGCACCATGTCACGAACCTCGACGTGCGAGGCCCACGCGCCGTCTTCTACAAGGACGGCTCACGCGCGATCGACCGCGTCATTGAACTAAAAGGCTCGACGAGCCGCCAGAAGCTCGCCGAGCTTGAGCGCGCGCTCGACTAGGCGGCCTTCTTCGCCTTGGCGACCTCCTTCGGCTTCGGTGTCTCGAGGACGCGCTGGACGATTTCAGCCGTCAGCGCGGGGTTCTCCTTGAGGTACGCGATGGAGGCGAGTTGCCCTTGCGCGAGTTGCTTGTCTCCAAAGGCGAGCCAACTACCGCGCTTCTCAACGACACCGCGCGCGAGAGCCGCGTCAAGAACGGAGCCTTCGTAGGAGATGCCGCACGCATAGAGGATGTCGAACTCGGCCTCGGTAAACGGCGCGGCGACCTTGTTCTTCACGACCTTGACGCGCGTGCGGTTGCCGACGACCGCGCCCGAGGCATCCTTGATCGCGCCGATGCGCTGAACCTGCAATCGGCACGAGGCGTAGAACTTCAGCGCCTTTCCACCAGGGGTTGTCTCGGGGTTTCCAAACATGACGCCGATCTTCTCACGCACTTGGTTCGTAAAGATGCACAGGGTCTTCGTCTGTGCGAGCGTTGAGGTGAGCTTGCGCATCGCCTGTGACATGAGGCGCGCTTGAAGGCCGACGTGCGCGTCACCCATGTCGCCGTCAATTTCGGCCTGCGGGGTGAGTGCGGCAACCGAATCGACCACGACGACATCCACCGCGCCCGACTTGACGAGCTCATGGCAGATTGTGAGCGCCTCCTCGCCGGAGTTCGGCTGAGAGACGATGAGGTTATCGAGATCAACGCCGATCTTCCGCGCGTAGCCGGGGTCGAGCGCGTGCTCGGCGTCGATGAACGCGGCCGTGCCACCCGCCTTCTGCGCATTCGCGACGACGTGCAACGCGAGTGTCGTCTTGCCCGACGACTCGTGCCCATAACATTCGACGATGCGCCCCTTCGGGAGCCCGCCGATGCCGAGGGCCATATCGAGCGACAGCGCCCCCGTCGAGATTGCCTCCACATGCGTGTCGGTCTTCTCACCGAGTCGCAGGATGGACATCTCGCCAAACTCCTTGCGGATGGTCTTCATCACCTCTTCCAGTTCTGCCATGATCTTGTTCATTTTCGTCGTTCCTTTCTTTTGTCTGTTTTTTTGTTTGTTCGTGTTCTTCTTTTTTCCGATCTCGCGCGCGCCGAGCCCTTCTCCCCCAAGGGCTGTCACGCCCACTTGACGAAGCGGTCGCGCCGCGCGAAGAGCTCCACATGCTCGATGTGGTCGATGACGGGGTGCCCGCCCTCGGGCGTCCCGTAAACCTCGACAACGTCGAAGCGATAGGCGCCGTGCCAACGGTTCATCCGTCGCCACGCGTTGCACGCGCGGCGCACGTTCTCGCGCTTGCGCCGCGTGATGCTCCTGAGGCGGCGCGCGTAGGGCGAGAGGCTCGCGTGCTGTTTCACCTCGACGAAGACCATCGTGTCTGTCTTCGGATCCCACGCGACGAGGTCGATTTCAAGACGCTGGTCCGCCTCCACGGGTCGTGAATTGCGGTCAACAATCTCGAAGCCGCCGCGGCGGAGAAACTCGGCCGCGACCGCCTCGCCCCACGAGCCGTGGGCGACGCCCACGTTCGCCGCGACCGTCTCAGGCGGCCGCCGCATCGCCCGCCTCCTTCGCCGCGCGCGGCGCGCTCGGACGCTCGACGGGCACGCCAAAGCAGATGACCGCCATCGAGCCCGCAATCGCCTCGCACAGCCCAACGGCCTCGCTGTCCGTGAGTAGAATCGCCGCGCGCGACTCCTCGCCCGAGGCGAGCGTCTTGCGGTAGACCTCGAGCGAATAGCCTGGCGACGGCTCAACGCGGTGGCTCAGACGGATCGACGTCTGCGCGCGCGCCGAGACGTGCAGAAGCCCACGCCCGTCCGCGAGGCTCTCGCGCTCGCCGCGAAAGACCTGCAAGAATGCGCAGAGGTCAGCGAAGCCGAGCTTCACGACGAGCGCGTGCTCCCAGTCAAAGCGCGAATAACTCGGCGTGGGGCCCTGGCGGTTGCCAACGGTCGCCTGACGCGCGAGCTTCAGGCGGATCGCACCGCCGTCACCTGCCGTCGCTGGCACAACCTCGAACGTCGCGGCACTTCCCGTCCCGCGGCCCGTCGCATGGTAGAGCGCCAGACGCGGCGCAATCTTGACTTCATTTTCGTTCATGTTCCTTTTCCTTTCCTTTGTCGTGTTTCGGTTGTCTATCGCGGCGTGTCGCCGCCCCCTAGGCCGTCAGGCCCAGAAAGAGTTCTCCTCATCATCCATCCGCCGGTAGCCGAGGGCGTTCAGGATGTCCTCGTCGCGCACGGCGTCCGCGCCCGCGAGGTCGGCCATCGTCCGCGCGACGCGCAGCACCTTGTCGTAGGCGCGCGCCGAGAGGTTGAGTCGCTCGATCATATGGACAAGCCTCTCGCGGTCACGGAGCGAAAGGCGGCAGGCATCGGCGAGATCGCGGCTCTTCACGTCGGCGTTCGTGTGGACGCCCGGCATCCCCCTGTAGCGAGCGGCCTGGATCGCGCGTGCGGCGACAACGCGCGCGCGAATCGCCGAACTCGGCTCGCCCGCCTCCAGAACGGGCAAGTCGCGCGGCTCGACGGCGGGCACTTCAATCTGGATGTCGATGCGATCAAGGAGCGGGCCTGAGACACGCGACTGGTATTTCAGAATCGCGCGCGTCGTGCAACGGCAGGCGTGCTTCGCGTCACCGTGGTAGCCGCAGGGGCATGGGTTCATCGCCGCGACGAGCATGAACTTTGAGGGGAAGTCGTGCGCGGCCGCGGCGCGCGAAACGCCGACGTGGCCATCTTCGAGCGGTTGACGCAGGACTTCGAGCGCTTGGCGCGGGAACTCGGCGAACTCGTCAAGAAAGAGGACGCCGCGGTGCGCGAGCGAGACCTCGCCTGGCACAGGGTGCGCCCCACCGCCCAGAAGACCGATTGCGCTCACCGTGTGATGTGGCGCGCGGAACGGGCGGCGCGTCACGAAGCGGCCGCCACCCTTCTCAAACCCCGCGACCGAGTGGATACGCGAGACTTCGAGCGCCTCGTCGACGGTGAGTGGCGGTAGGATAGAGGGGATGCGCCGCGCGAGCATCGTCTTGCCGGAGCCAGGGCTACCGATCATGAGGACATTGTGCCCGCCTGCAACGGCGACCTCGATCGCGCGCTTGGCGAACGCTTGGCCCTTCACGTCGGCGAAGTCGTCGCCGCCCGCCGAATCGTCCGCGACAAGGCGCGCGAGGTCGGTGTGCGCCGGCGCGATTGTACGCTCGCCATTTAAGTAGAGGACGGCCTCCTGCAATGTGCCGACGGGAATCACGTCGAGGCCCTCAACGACGCTTGCCTCCTCGGCGTTCTCACGCGGGACGACGAACGCGCGGCAACCGATGCGCCGCATCTCAAGGGCGATTGGCAAAACACCCCTGACGCGCCGCACCTCGCCCGAGAGCGCAAGCTCGCCAACGAACGCATAGTCGGCAAGGCATTCGTTGTGGATGCGCCCCGTTGCCTTCAAGAGACCGATTGCGATTGGCAGGTCATAGAGCGGCCCTTCTTTCTTCACGTCGGCGGGCGCGAGGTTCACCATCACATCGTATTCTTTCTGCGAGGCGAGCCCTTGGTTTTTGAGCGCGGTTGGGATGCGGTCTTTCGCCTCCTTGACCGCCGTGTCGGGCAAGCCGACGATGGCGAACTGGCTCGTCCCGAGCGACGAGTTGACCTCGATCTCGACCGCGCGCGCCTCGACGCCCATCAGCGCCCCGCTATAGCATTTTGAAAGCATCGTCTTCTCTTTCCTTTCGCCTTGGTTTTCCTGACACTTCTAGTCTAACATTTCGCGAGAAAAGAAAAATGACGCCACCGTGAGGCGAAAGTGAGGCGAAAGTGAGGCAGCGAATCCTCGTTTGGATCAATAAAACAAGGCCTCCCACGACAATGGGAGGTTCTTTGCCGAAAAATCAAGCCCGCGCAATCCAGACTTCGCGCAGATTCTCACTTATCACTATAAGTGGGATTGCGAACAGTTCGCGCCGCGCCCAGAATCACGGCACGGAAATCCTTAAACCAAAAACGTCATCACGAGATTGACCATCATGTCCTTTTCTGCAGGCTTCGATTCGGCAATCATCACCGTCAGCGCGACGAGCGTGTGATCGGCGATGCGCTTCGTGCCGTCCTCGCGCAACAGGAGCCGGTTGCGTTCCAAAAAATAGAGGAAGAGCGCGGCCGCAATGCGCTTGTTGCCGTCGAAGAAGCCATGGTTCTTCGTGACGAGATAGAGAAGATTCGCCGCCTTCTCCTGGGCGGACGGATAGAGATCTTTGCCGCCGAACGACTGATAGACCGCACCGAGCGCAGACGAGTGGTATGTGCAAATTTTGCACATACCACTTTCGGATCAATCTCACCCTCTGAAATGGCATTGCGAATATGCCGTGCGACAACCGTCTTGTCTTTCCCGAACAACTGTGCCATCTGACTCTGCGTCAACCAGACGGTCTTGCCGTCGGTCGGGACGGGCAGCGACACCGCACCGTCTTTCGACTGGAACAGGACAACCTCGTCCGTCTTGTGAACGGGTTCAATCTCATGCTTCATTTGCGCCGTTTTCACATTCTTCTTGATCGCTCGCTTCATCTCGCGCCTCGTTTCTGATGCGGAGTATTATGCCATATCTGACAATGCCGATCCCCATACCGCGCAAAGAAACCAAGGATTCCAATCGAACCCGCTTTTGAGCCATCTGAACCGTGCTGTCGCGAAAATCCGTGCGCCGCGACGCCCGAAGACGCCGCAGGCCGCCGTCTGGAGACAAACCCGCCCCCTGACCCCCGCGTGCGCAGAGGCCGTCCTGAATACCGCATTGGGGGTGGCGTGCCCGCCTCGCCCCGTCAGAGGTCCATGCGACGGATGTACCTGCGCGGCACCGTGGCGAAGTCCGCGCGGATGCCGACCATGTGGAAGTAGCGCCGGAGGATCTCGACCCACTCGGCCTGGCCCATCTTGCGGCAGCCCTCCGCCACCTTCGGCAGCACGCAGGCGTTGTAGATCTGCCAGAGGTTGTGCGCGAGCTGCATCAGCAGGTAGAGACACCGACTGCACCGCCAGTCGCTGCAGAACGAGTGCTCGAGCCCGTAGCCGCCGTGCTTCTCGACGTTGAAGCTCGACTCGATGTTCCACCTGCGACGCCCCCACGCGACCACCTCGGAGGCGACCTCGTGATCGGAGACGTCGAAGTTCGTCGCGAACATGCCGTGGTAGCCAGGCTTCTCCGTCTCGCTCCCGTCGT
>CAYNVE010000014.1:0-19180 GCA_964400635.1 uncultured Lentisphaeraceae bacterium | reverse complement strand
CGCACAGCTCGCAGGGCTTCGCCGAGATCCAGAGCGTCGAGGCCAAGATGCTCGCGAAGGCCGGCCAGATCAAGTTGGCGTAAACGATGGCTGAAGAAGAAAAGAAAGAAGCGACGAGCGCGGGGGCCGAAGAGACGCACGCGACTCAAGAGGCTCAAGAGACAACGGAATCTCAAGAGCCTCAAGTCGCGTGCGACTCTGACTCGAAGGGTGAAAAGCCCGCCGACAAACCGACCGACAAGCCGGCCGAGGAGAAGAGCGCCGCGCCCAAGGAGCCTGACTGGAAGACACTCTACGCGCTCACGCTCGCCGACTTCGACAACTACAAGAAGCGCGCGGCGCGCGACCGCGAGGACACGTATCGCTTCGCCGAGGCGGATATCCTAAAAGACGTCCTGCCCGCGATTGACAATCTCCAGCTCGCGCTTGAACACGCGAAGGAAAAGGCCGACGATCCGTTCGTGAAGGGTGTCGATCTTGTTCTGGGCACGCTTCTCAAGGCTCTGAAGGATCATGGCGCGGAGCCGTTTGACTGCGTCGGCAAGGACCTCGACACCGAGAAAATGGAGGCTATTGCGACGCTGCCGCATGCGGACGTGCCCGAAGGCAAGGTCTCCATTGAGTCAAAGAAGGGTTGGATGCTGAAGGACAAGGTCCTGCGCGCGGCGCAGGTTGTCGTCAGTTCTGGAAAGCCAGGCGAGACAAATGGCTGAGAAGCGCGACTACTACGAGGTTTTGGGTGTCTCCAAGACGGCGACGGCGGACGAGATTAAGTCGGCCTATCGCAAACTCGCGATGAAGTATCACCCAGACCGTAATCCGGGCGACAAGGCGGCCGAGGAGAAGTTCAAGGAGGCCGCCGAGGCGTATGATGTCCTGCACGACGCTGACAAGCGTGCGAAGTATGACCAGTTCGGCCATCAGGCGTTCCAGAACGGCGCGGGCGGCGGTGGCTTCGGCGCGGGCGGCATGAACATGGAGGATATCTTCTCCGCGTTCGGCGACATCTTCGGCGGTCGTGGCGGTGGCGGAAGCTTTGGTGGCTTCGGCGACTTCTTTGGCGGAGGATCGCGCGCGCGTCGCGCCGCCGACCCGAATGCGCCGCGTCGGGGCGATGACATGACCTATCGCCTTGAAATCGATTTCGACGAGGCGCTCTTCGGCTCATCGCGCGATTTGGAACTGACGATGCCGGCCGAATGTCCCGACTGCCATGGCACGGGCGCGGCGGCTGGATCAAAGCGCGTCGTCTGTCGGACGTGTGGCGGTCACGGCGTCGTCATCGGTGGCAGCGGCTTCTTCCAAGTGCGCCAAACGTGCCCCGACTGCGGCGGCGAGGGCTCTGTCCTCGAGAAGCCGTGCCGTAAGTGCCGCGGAACGGGCCACATCACCGCACCCCAGAAGATCTCGCTCAAGATTCCCGCGGGTGTGGACTCGGGTTCGCGCCTGCGCCTTTCGGGGAAGGGCGGCGGCGGGCTTCGCGGCGGCGCGAACGGCGACCTCTATGTGCAACTCGTCGTGCGCGAAAGCGATCTCTTTGAGCGCGACGGTCAGGATCTTTTCGTGGATGTCCCCGTCTCGCCTGTCACGGCGGCCCTCGGCGGAACTATCTCGGTGCCGACGCCCGATGGCGAGGCGCAGTTGAAGATTCCCGAGGGAACGGTGAATGGGCGGCTCTTCCGCCTGCGCGGCAAGGGCGTCCCCTCGCTACGCGGCGGCCCTGCGGGCGACCTCACGGCGCGCGTCGTCTTGGAGGTGCCGACGAACCTTTCGCGTACGCAACGCGCGGCGCTTGAGTCGTTTCAGCGTGAATCGACGGCGAGCACCTTCCCCGAGGCACAGACTTTTTCCAACCGCGCGCGCGTTTTCTTCTCGCACCGCGACAAACTCAAGTCGTAGGGCGCGCGCGTCGATGGATTTCGCACCTGTGGTGGAATGGCAGACACGGTGGATTTAGGTTCCACTGCTTTAAGCATGGGGGTTCGAGTCCCTCCAGGTGCACATCTTAAAAATTCCCCCTTGCAATGTGCAGGGGGAATTTGGTATAATCTATCCTAATTCTCTTGAGAGGAGGGTCGCGATACGGGCGAGTTTATCCCGTCGCGTCGTGACCGCCGAGTTGAAATGCTCGCGGTCGCGGTTGCGGTCGCGAGCCTCGTTTTTCGAGAAGGACTGGGTGAAGACTCAGTTGCGAGCGAAGCGCCAGAAAAGGGCTTCTCGCGTCTACGCCAAGAGTCCGCGAAAGCGGTAAGGTGCGCGCGAAGGTCGCAACCGTTGGATCGCAGGCAATGGGGACGAGGGTCTGGTAAAGGTCGGGCCTGAAGTCAAAACAGAAACGAACAAGAACATAAGGAAAAAAGACACATGCAGCAGCAGAGAGTCCGCATCCGCCTCCAGGCATACGATCATCGTGTGCTGGATCAGGCCGTCGGTGGCATCATCGACACGGCCCGCGGAACGGGTGCGCAGGTGGTGGGTCCGATCCCGCTGCCGACCCGCGTCGAGCGTTACACGGTGAACCGTTCGCCGAACGTCGACAAGAAGTCCATGGATCAGTTCGAGATGCGCACGCACAAGCGCCTTCTCGACATCGTCAACCCGACCGCGCAGACGATCGACGAGCTCAAGAAGCTCAATCTTCCCGCGGGCGTCGACATCACCATCAAGGTCTGATAGGGAGGAGTCGACATGGAAGGAATGATTGGCAAGAAGGTCGGGATGACCCAGGTGTTCGACGCGGACGGCAAGCGTACTTGCGTGACCGTGATCGAGTGCGGGCCGTGCCCGGTCGTCCAGCTCAAGACGCTGGAGAAGGACGGCTACGTGGCGGCGCAGGTCGCGTTCGGCGCGCAGAAGCCGCAGCGCCTGAGCAAGGCGGAGCAGAAGCACTTCGAGAAGGCGGGCGTTCCCTGCGCGAAGGTGCTGAAGGAATTTGCGCTGGACGAAGGCGAGGCGCTTGAAGTCGGCAAGGCCGTGACGGTCGCCAACTTCGAGGGCGTCAAGTACGTCGACGTCTCGGGCATGACGAAGGGCAAGGGCTTCGCGGGCGTCCTCAAGAAGTGGGGCTTCGCGGGCGGCAACATGACGCACGGCGGCCACTCGAAGCGGCGCACGGGCGGCCTCGCGGCGCGCGACCTCCCGGGCTGGATCGAGAAGGGCAAGAAGATGCCGGGCGACATGGGTGACGTGAGCCGTAAGGCGATCGGCCTCGAGGTCGTCCAGATCCGTCCCGAGGACAATGCGATTCTCGTCAAGGGCTCGATCCCGGGTGCGCGCAACGGCATCGTGATCGTGCGCAAGTCCCTTAAGAACAATCTCAAGAAGGGGGCTAAGTAATCATGCAGAAGATCGAAGTCACGTTTGACGAGTCCCAGCTGACGCTCGACAAGGGCGAGCAGGCGGTCAAGGACGCCATCACGGCGATCCGCAACGCGCTGCGTGCGGGCACGGCCTCGACGAAGGGCAAGGGCGAAGTCGCCGGCTCCAACAAGAAGCCGTGGAAGCAGAAGGGCACGGGCAACGCGCGTGCGGGCTTCCGCCAGTCGCCGGTGTGGCGCGGCGGTGGTGTCGCGCACGGTCCGAAGCCGCGCTCCTACGAGCAGAAGCTCAACAAGAAGGTTTGGGCGCTCGCGTTCGCGCGTGCGTTCTCCGACAAGGTCAAGGCGGGCGATGTCATCGTCGTCGACGAGTTCAAGTTCGAGGCGCCGAAGACGAAGCTCATGGCGAAGTTCCTGAAGGATCTCGGCATTGACCGCACGGCGTGCATCGTCCAGAAGGATGTTGACGATACGGTCGTTTTGGTCACCTCCAACCTTCCGAAGATTGACTACTCGACGGCGCAGGCGCTTGACGTCTACACGGTCGTGGCCAATCGCAAGCTCGTTTGCGACAAGGCCGGGTTCGAAGCCCTCATGGCTCGCATCGCCAAGTAAGGAGATTTAAGTCATGACGAAGAAAGAACTTAAGGAAAAGACGAACGGGGTCGTCCTCGACGTGCTCATCACGGAGAAGGGCTCCATCCTCTCGGCTGAGAACCGCTTCCTTCTGGAGGTTGCGCCTGATGCGCGCAAGCCCCAGATTGCGACCGAGGTCGAGAAGGCGTTCGGCGTGCACGTCCTTGCGGTCAACACCGCGAACATGAAGGGCGCGACGAAGTACATCCGCGGCACGCGCCGCACGACCCAGGAGTCGACGTGGAAAAAGGCGATCGTCACCGTCAAGGCTGGCGAGCGCATCGAACTCGCGTAAGGAGTCTAAGGAACTATGGCACTTAAGAATTACAAGGCTCGTTCATGCGGCATGCGCTTCCGCGCGTCCGCGTCGTTCGAGGAGATCACCGAGACGAAGCCGGTGAAGCGCCTGACGAAGGCCGTCCGCAAGACGGCGGGTCGCAACAACCAGGGCCGCATCACGACGCGCCATCGCGGCGGCGGCGTGAAGCAGCGCATGCGCATCGTCGACTTCAAGCGCAATAAGTTCGACGTCGAGGCGACGGTCAAGGAGATCGCCTACGACCCGACGCGCAGCGCGTATCTCGCGCTTCTCGAGTATGCCGACGGCACGCTCGCCTACATCCTCGCGCCCGATGGGCTTGCGAAGGGTGCGAAGGTCATGAACGGCCCAAAGGCTGAGGCGACGGTTGGCAACTGCCTGCCGCTTTCCCAGATTCCGCTCGGGCTTTTCGTTCACGCGATTGAGCTCGTCCCAGGTCAGGGCGCGAAGGTTGGCCGCTCGGCGGGCAACGCCTGCCAGGTGATGGCGCGCGACGGCAACGTCGTCACGCTCAAGATGCCCTCGGGCGAAGTTCGCATGTTCGATGGCCGTTGCCTCGCGACGGTCGGCACGGTCGGTAACAAAGACTGGAGCGCGATCAAGCTGGGCAAGGCGGGTCGCAAGCGCTACATGGGCATTCGCCCGACGGTGCGCGGCGTTGCGATGAACCCGGTTGACCACCCGATGGGCGGCGGCGAAGGCCGTACGTCTGGCGGCAGCCACCCGCGTTCGCCGTGGGGTCAGCTCGCGAAGGGCGGCAAGACTCGCGCGAAGCGCAAGGCGTCCAACAAGGTCATTGTCAAGAGGAGGAAATAATCGATGGCACGTTCTCTTAAGAAGGGACCCTATGTCGAGGAGAGCCTCCTCCGCAAGGTCGAGAAGATGCAGGCGAGCGGAAAGAAGCAGCCCATCAAGACGTGGAGCCGCCGTTCTATGGTGCTCCCCGACTTCGTGGGGCTCACGTTCGCGATTCACAATGGTCATCAGCACATGCCGGTGTTCATCACCGAGAACATGGTGGGCCACCGTCTCGGCGAGTTCGCCCCGACCCGCACGTTCAAGGGTCACGGCAACTCGGAAAAGAAATAAGGGGATAAACAATGGAAGTTATTGCCATTACCCGCAATCAGCGCATGAGCGCGTTCAAGGGTCGTCCCCTGTGCCGTTCGTGCCAGGGGCTCAAGGCCGCCGATGCGCTTAAGATCGTCGAGTTCTCGCCGAAGAAGGCGGCGGTGATCATCAAGAAGACGATTCTGAGCGCGATTGCGAACGCGAAGAACAACAACGGCATTCAGGATGCCGCGTCGCTCACGGTCAAGCAGTGCGTTCTTGACGAGTCCACGCGCATGCGCCGCTACTGGCCGACGGCCCGCGGCTCGGCTCACCCGATCGCGCGTCGCCTGTGCCACTGCAAGGTCGTCCTGACGGACACGCCGGCCAAGGCCAAGAAGGAGGCTAAGTAAGATGGGTCAGAAAGTTAATCCGATTGGCTTCCGCGTTGGCGTCAACCACGCCTGGGGGAGCCGCTGGTTCGCGCCGAAGAAGACGTTTGGCGCGTATCTCGTCGAGGATCAGCTGATCCGCGAGGAGTGCAAGAAGCGTCTGGTCGAGGCGGGTCTCTCGAAGATCGAGATTGAGCGCTTCGCCAACCGCGTCCGCGTGACGCTCTTGAGCGCGCGCCCGGGCGTCATCATCGGCCGCAAGGGCGATGCCGTTGAGGAGCTCCGCGCGAGCCTCGAGAAGATGACCAAGAAGGAAATCTTCATCGAGATCAAGGAGGTGAACGGAGCCGACGCCGATGCGCAGCTCGTCGCCGAGTCGATTGCGCAGCAGCTCGAGCGCCGCATTATGCTCAAGCGCGCGATGAAGCGCGCGATCAAGGTCGCGATGGACATGGGCGTTGACGGAATCAAGGTCAAAGCGGGTGGCCGCATCAACGGCGCGGAAATCGCGCGCGTCGAGTGGTCTCGCGAGGGCAAGGTTCCGCTGCACACGCTCCGCGCGAACATCGACTATGGGTTTGCAGAAGCCAACACGACGGCCGGCAAGATCGGCATCAAGGTCTGGATCTGCAAGAAAGAAGGTTTTCAGGCGCGTCCTTCCCGCAGCGATCGCCGCGAGGGCGGCCGTCGCGAGCGTGGAGACCGCAAGGAGGGGAAGTAAGCCATGCCGTTGATGCCTAAGAGAGTCAAGTTCCGCAAGGTCTCCAAGGGAAACCGCGCGGGCTACGCCACGTCGGGCACGGAGCTCGCGTACGGTGAGTTCGGCCTCAAGGCCCTCACGCGCGGCCTTCTGACGGCGACGCAGATTGAGGCCTGCCGTGTTGCGATCAATCGTGAGATGAAGCGCAAGGGCAAGCTTTGGATTCGCGTCTTCCCCGACCGCCCCGTGACGCGCAAGCCGATCGAGGTTCGTATGGGTGGAGGAAAGGGCAACCCAGAGTTCTGGGCCGCTGTCATCCTCCCCGGCAAGATGCTGTTTGAAGTCGGCGGTGTGAGCGAGGAGGTCGCCAAGGAGTGCCTCCGTCTCGCCGCGACGAAGATCGGCATCCACACCAAGTTCATCACCCGCGCAGGAGTCAAGATCTAATGAGCACGGAAAACACAACACGCGGCGCGCGCAAGGTTCGCAAGGGCGTCGTCGTTTCGAAGTCCGGCGCGAAGACCGTCAAGGTGGCGGTCTCGTACCGCGAGCGTCATCCGGTCTACGGCAAGATCGTCACGCGCACGAAGAACTATCATGCGCATGACGAGGCCGACACGGCCAAGGTCGGCGACACGGTCACCATCATGGAAACGCGTCCGCTGAGCGCGACGAAGCGCTGGCGCATCGTGAAGTAAGGGAGAAATCTACCATGTTGCAGGAACTCTCCAATCTCGTGGTTGCGGACAACACTGGCGCCAAGCGCGCGATGTGCTTCCGCATCCTCAAGCAGCGCAAGGAGTACGCGCACCTCGGCGACGTCATTCGCGTCGCGATCAAAGAGGCCTCGCCGACCTCTTCAATTAAGAAGGGCTCGGTCGCGACCGCCGTCATCATCCGCACGGGTCAGCCGATCCGCCGCGCCGATGGCTCGACGGTCCACTTCGACCAGAACGCGTGCGTCCTCGTCGACTCGAAGCTCAACCCGATCGGAACCCGCGTGTTCGGGCCGGTCGCGCGCGAACTCCGCGACAAGAACTACATGAAGATTCTTTCGATGGCCCCGGAAGTGGTCTAACGACGGAGTCAAGGAGCAACGAACTATGGCTATTGCAAGAATCAAGAAGAACGACACCGTCATCGTGACCTGCGGTAATGACGCGGGCAAGACGGGCGTTGTCGCGAAGGTCAACCCGAAGGACGGCACGGCAATCGTGACGGGGCTCAACGTCCACAAGAAGGCGATGCGCCGCAGCGAGCGGTCGCAGGGCGGTCTCGTGGATATTGAACTGCCGATCCGCCTGTGCAAGCTCATGCCTTACGACACCGAGAAGAAGCGCGGCACGCGCGTCAAGACCGGTGAGAAGGATGGCAAGAAGGCGCGCGTCTCGGTGAAGAGCGGCAAAGCCCTCTAAGGTAAAGGAACGACAAAATGGCAAGACTCAAAGACGAATACGCGAGCCGTATGGTTCCGGAGCTCGAGAAGAAGCTCGGCACCACGAACCGGATGCTCGTTCCGCGCCTTCAGAAGATCGTCATCAACATGGGCTTCGGCATCGTCTCGAAGGACGAGCAGAAGACGCTCGTGGACGACCTGACGGCGATCACCGGCCAGAAGCCGATGCTCTGCCGCGCGAAGAAGTCGATCTCGAACTTCAAGCTGCGCGAGGGCATGGTCATCGGCGCGAAGGTCACGCTTCGCGGCGACCGCATGTGGGAGTTCGCCGACCGCCTCATCTCGGCCGCCCTCCCGCGCATCCGCGACTTCCGCGGAGTCCCGAACCGCGGCTTCGACGGCGCCGGCAACTACACGCTCGGCATCAAGGAGCACACGATCTTCCCGGAGCTCGTGGAGTCGTCCGCACAATCGGGCATGGACATCACGTTCGTGACCTCGTCCACCGACAACAAGGCCTGCAAGGAGCTCCTGAACTCCATGGGCATGCCGTTCGCAGGAAGGAACTAAGCCATGGCGAAACAGTGTCTCATCGAAAAGCAGAAGAAGGCCCCGAAGTTCAAGGTGCGCGCGTACAACCGCTGCCAGCGCTGCGGCCGCCGCCACGCCTACATCCGTAAGTTCGGCGTCTGCCGTCTCTGCTTCCGCGAACTCGCTGTCGCTGGTCTCATCCCCGGCGTCACGAAGGCCTCGTGGTAATCAAAAGGGAAAGGAATCCAACCGAATATGACTATCGATCCCATTTCCGATATGCTCACGACGATCCGCAACGGACTGAAGGCGCGCCTTTACTCCGTCGAGACGCCGGCGAGCCATCTCAAGGCCGAAATCGCCCGCGTCATGAAAGAGGCGGGCTACATCGCCGACTGCGTGACGACGAGCGACTTCCCGAAGAAGCTCGTGATCACGCTGAAGTACTCGCAGAAGGCCCAGCCCGCGATCACGGAAGTGAAGCGCGTCTCGCGTCCCGGCCTTCGCCACTACGCCGCGTGCGGCAAGATTCCCTCGATCCTCGACGGCATGGGCCTCGTCGTCCTGTCGACGTCCAAGGGCATCATGTCCGGTGCCGAGGCGAAGAAGGCGAAGCTCGGCGGCGAAATCATCTGCACGGTTGCATAAAGAGGAGCCAAAGACAATGTCTCGAATCGGTAAAGAACCCGTCAAACTCGCCGAAGGCGTTTCCGCCACGATCGCGGGTCAGACGGTGACGGTCAAGGGCAAGCTCGGTGAGCTTTCCTACACGATGCATGAGGGCATCACGGCCAAGGTCGAAGACGGCAGCATTTTCGTTGCCTGCGCCGACGATGAAACGCTCGGCAACTTCCACGGCCTTGCGCGTGCGCTGATCCACGCGAATGTGATTGGCGTGTCGGAGGGCTACCAGAAGCAGCTCGCGATTGAGGGCACCGGCTTTAAGGCCGTCCTCAAGGGCCAGGAGCTCGCGCTCTCGCTCGGCTTCGCCTCCCCGAAGATCTACGCGATCCCCACGGGGCTGACGGTGACGGTCGAGAACGACGGACTGCAGGTCACGATCAAGGGCATCGACAAGCAGCTCGTCGGCGAGGCCGCCGCGCGCATCCGCTCGTACTACCCGGCCGAGCCTTACAAGGGCAAGGGCATCCGCTATGTCGGCGAGCACATCCGCCGCAAGCAGGGCAAGAAGGTCGCCTAAGTCGCGTCCATAGCTTAAGGAGAACGAAACACTATGTTCAATCGTAAAGTTCAGCGTCAGAAGCGGCATCTCCGTCTTCGTCAGCGCGTGATCGGCACGGCGGCTCGTCCGCGTATGTCGATCTGCGTGACGAACAAGAACATGTACGTCCAGTTCATCGACGACGACGCGCAGAAGACGCTCGCCCAGGCGAATACGCTCAAGGACGAGAAGGCGAACCTCGAGGTCGCGAAGGCGCTCGGCGCGAAGGCGGCCGATGCGGCGAAGGCCGCGGGCATCTCGATGGTCGTTGTCGATCGCGGCGGTCGCAAGTTCGCGGGTCGCGTCGCGGCCATCGTCGAGGCACTCGTCGCCGGTGGCGTCGCCATCTCGGCCAAGAAGGAGGAGAAGTAACCTATGGCATTCAATCGTGACAAGCGCGCGGAACAGCCCGAGGACAGCCTCGACGAGCATACCGTGTTCATCAACCGCTGTGCGAAGACCGTCAAGGGCGGCCGTCGCATGAGCTTCTCCGCTGTCATCGTCGTTGGTGACAAGGAGGGCAAGGTCGGCGTCGGCTTTGGCAAGGCCAACGAAGTCGCCGACGCCATCCGCAAGGGCGGCGAGGCGGCGCGCAAGGACATGCGCAAGGTCGTCATGAAGGGCAAGACCATCCCGCACGACGTCGAGGGCGTCTGCGACGGCGGTCGCGTCATCCTGAAGCCGGCGCCTGACGGCACGGGCCTCATCGTGGGCGGCGGCATGCGCCCCGTCCTCGAGGCGGCGGGCATCCGTGACGCGGTCGGCAAGTCGCTCGGCTCGAAGAACCGTCTCAACGTCGTCAAGGCGACGCTCGACGCGCTCTCAAAGCTTCGTAGCGCCGAGGAAATCGCGGCGATCCGCGCGTAATTGAAAAGGAGTCATTGAAAATGGAACTCAATTCTCTCACGAACACCCCGGGCGCGCGCAAGAGTCGCAAGCGCGTCGGTCGCGGTTGCGGTTCGGGCCTCGGCAAGACGGCTGGCAAGGGTCAGAAGGGTCAGCAGTCGCGCAAGGGTCACAAGCACAAACTCGTGTTCGAAGGCGGTCAGATGCCGCTCGTCCGTCGTCTTCCGAAGCGCGGCTTTAATAACGCCGCGTTCAACGCGAAGGCGCTCGGCGTCAATGTCTCGGATCTCGAGAAGAAGTTCGAGGCGGGCGCCGAGATTACCGTCGAGGCACTCGCGAAGGCGGGCTTCACGGACAATAAGCGTCCGAAAGTGAAGATCCTCGGCAACGGCGAGCTCACGAAGAAGTTCACCGTGAAGGTCCCCTGCTCGGCTTCTGCGAAGGCGAAGATCGAGAAGGTCGGCGGCACGGTTGCCTAAAAGGCAGACTTCGGGTTTGGATGAAGGTTAAGCCAAGTACGGAATGAAGTAAGACATGATTCACAACGCGAAAGCCTACTTTTACTTTTGGTGGCGTCCCGGGTGTTCAATCCGCAGGGCGATCACCGCGTAATGGCACAACGCGCATCCTAACCCTAAAACCCGAAAAGGCGGATCGTCAACAAAGACGAGCCGCCTTTTTCTTTTTAGTAAAAACAAGATCCAACCCAAAACAACAAGAAGGAGAAAAAAGATGAACAACGAACCCTACAAGACTTACTTGAATGAAAACGAACTGCCGACGGCGTGGTACAACTTGCGCGCGGACATGACGAAGAAGCCCGCGCCGCTTTTGAACCCCGCGACCTTGAAGCCCGTCACGGCCGAGGAACTTGAGCACGTCTTCTGCCGCGAATGCGTTAGGCAGGAACTTGACGACGTGACGCCCTACATCAAGATCCCAGACCCCGTCCGAGAATTCTACAAGATGTACCGCCCCTCGCCGCTCGTGCACGCGGTCTTCCTCGAGAAGGCGCTCGGCACGCCCGCGAAGATCTACTACAAGTTCGAGGGCAACAACACGTCCGGCTCGCACAAGCTCAACAGCGCGATCGCGCAGGCCTACTACGCGAAGGAGCAGGGCCTCACGGACGTCACGACCGAGACGGGCGCGGGCCAGTGGGGCACGGCGCTCTCGATGGCGAGCGCGTTCTTCGGCCTCAAGTGCCACGTCTACATGGTGAAGTGCTCCTACGAGCAGAAGCCGTTCCGCCGCGAGGTCATGCGCACCTACGGCGCGGACGTCACGCCCTCGCCGTCGATGACGACGAACGTCGGCCGCAAGATCAACGCCGAGTTCCCCGGCACGACCGGCTCGCTCGGCTGCGCGATCTCCGAGGCCGTCGAGGCGGCGACGTCGCTCCCGAACGCGCGCTACCTCTTGGGCAGCGTCCTCAACCAGGTCTGCCTGCACCAGTCGATCATCGGACTCGAGACGCAGGCCGCGCTGAAGAAGCTCGGCGTGAAGCCGGACGTCATCATCGGCTGCGCCGGCGGCGGCTCGAACCTCTCCGGACTCATCGCGCCGTTCATGGGCGAGAAGATCCGCGGCGAGGCCGACTACCGCATCGTCGCCGTCGAGCCGGCGAGCTGCCCGTCCTTGACGCGCGGTCGCTACGCCTACGACTTCTGCGACACGGGAAGAGTCTGTCCCCTTGCGAAGATGTATACCTTGGGAAGCGGCTTCATTCCTTCCGCGAATCACGCAGGCGGCCTCCGCTATCACGGCATGAGTTCAATGCTCTCGGAGCTCTACGACCAGCATCTCATGGAGGCTGTGAGCGTTGAGCAGACGAAGGTCTTTGAGGCGGCGACATTCTTCGCGCGCACCGAAGGGACGCTTCCCGCGCCAGAGTCCGCCCACGCGATCCGCGCGGCAATCGATGAGGCGCTCAAGTGCAAGGAGACGGGAAAGGCGGAGACGATCGTCTTCGGTCTCACGGGGACGGGCTACTTCGACATGGTCGCCTACGGCAAGTTCAATGATGGACAGATGGGCGACTACATCCCAACGGACGCCGACCTCGCGCGCGGCTTCGCGGGTCTCCCGAAGATGGCGTAAGAAAGGCGATTAAAAAAAGAAACACAAAACGAAGTCAAGGAAAGAAACAAGAAAATGAAAGACCTCAGCACTCTGCGGCAGGACCTCAACACGCTCGATGACCAGATCGTCTCGCTCATCACGAAACGGCTCGTCATGGCCGACGCGGTCGCCGACGCAAAAATCGCCGCGCATCTGCCCGTCACGGACCCCGCGCGCGAACGCGACATCCTCGCGCGCATCACGGAGCAGGCCTCCGATGACTGCGCGCTCGGCCTCCGCCGCGTCTACTCGACACTCTTCGGCGTCTCGAAGGCGCGCCAACGCCTGCGCATGATGTCGCGCGCGCCGCTTCTTGAGCAGCTCGCGGCGGCCGAGCAGAAGGGGGCATCCGCGTCGCTTCCTGATGTCGCGCTCGTCGCTTGTTCGGGCGGCGAGGGCTCGTACGCCCAGCAAGCGGCCTCGCACCTCTTCGCCGTCCCCAAGATTCTCTACTTCAACGGTTTCGAGAATGTTTTTGAGGCGGTCGAGAAGGGGCTTTGCGTCTATGGCATTCTGCCGATCGAGAATTCGTCGGCGGGTTCGGTGACGGCGGTCTACGACCTCATGCAACGCCATCACTTCCACATCGTACGGAGCGTGCGCCTCAAGGTGAGCCACGTTTTGTTGGCGCGGCCCGGGACGACGCTCGCCGATGTCAAGGAGATCTCAAGCCACCCACACGCCCTCGCGCAGTGCTCACAGTTCCTGAAGAACCACCCCGCGATCCACGCGCGCCCGGCGTCGAACACGGCTCTCGCCGCGCGCGACCTCGCCGCGTCGGACCGCGCCGACCAGGCCGTCATCGCCTCGCGTGCGTGCGCCGAGCTCTACGGGCTTAAAGTCATTGCCGAGGACGTGATGGACTCAACGTTCAACTACACGCGCTTCATCTGCATCGCGCGCGATCTCGTCCTCTACCCGAAGACGAACAAGTTCGCGCTCATGCTGAGCCTGCCGCACCGCTCGGGCTCGCTGAGCGATGTCTTGGAGCGTTTCGCCGCCTCGGGCGTCAACTTGACGAAGCTCGAGTCGCGCCCCGTCCTCGGCTCGGCTTTCGAGTTCCGCTTCGTCTTCGAGTGCGAGGCCGCGTTGGGCGATGTCTCGCTCAAGGCGCTCTTGGCCGATCTTTCGACCGATCCCGAGATTGAGCAGTTCGCCTTCTTGGGTGGCTACGAGGAAATGGCTTGAGCCGCGCTTTACAGGCGAAGGCGGAATTGATACAATAATCGGGACATTCGCAAGATTGGGAAAAACATGAGGATCGTTTTAGGAGGATTTCAGTGACGGAGTTTGTCATTCACGCCGACGACTTCGGGCTCAACGAGCAGGTCAATGCGTGCATTGACACCTGCTTCATGCGTCATATGCTTTCCGAGACGAGCCTCATGGTCAACATGCCCTATTGCGACGAGGCGGTCGCGCTCGCGCGCCGAAGGGGCTACGCGAGCTTTGTCGGCTTTCACCTCAACCTGACGTACGGCCTGCCCCTCACCGAGGAGATCCGCTCGTGCCCGCGTTTTTGCGGGGCCGACGGCATGTTCAACTACTACTTCCACGCGACGATGAAGCGGCGGCTCTACATGACGGGGAAGGAGCGGCGCGCCGTCGAGGCGGAGATTCGGGCGCAGGTCGAGAAGTTCTGCTCGTACGAGGGGCTCATGATGAAGGTCGATTCGCACCACCATTCGCACATGGACTACCTCGTCTACCGCCTTCTAAAGCCGATTGCGCTTGAGCACGGCTTCACGGCGATGCGCATCTTCACCGATCTCCACCGCGTGCGTTTCGACAAGGAGATCTACGGTCGTTTCTTCACGTGGGATGTCCGTCGTCACTTTCAGACAACGGACCACTTCGACGGCGTCAACGAGCGACTTCTTATGGGCCCAGGCGGCGTCACCGAGGTGATGGTGCACCCTGTCCTGAAGGACGGCGTCCTTTGCGATTCCGCCGTCCCTTATGAGCGGCATTTCGAACAGGTGAAGGCTGTCCCAGACGCGACAATCCGCCTGCCCTCGCTATGACTCCACTCTCCCCCGCCGCGCGCATCCTGCACCGCTTCTTCCCGCGCCTCGCCGCGTTCCTCTTCGGCGGGCGGTGATGGGCATCCGTTCGTGGTATAATGGAATATCATTTCTAACCCACCCGTCACAAGGAGAGATTATGACAAACGACGTTCTCTGTGCATCTGTCGGCGAGCGAATCTGCTCGGAATTTGGTCAGCAGGCCGAGGAGCAGCGCGTCCTCGTTCAGCGCATTGTCGAATGGCTCGTGCAGAATGGGCTTTCCTATCTCTTTGATATCGTCGGCGCGCTCGTGATTCTTCTCATCGGCTGGATTGCGACGAAGATCATCGTCGCGCTCATCGGCCGCGCCGTCGAGCACCGCCGCGCCGAGAACACACTTCTCGCAGGCTTCGTTCGGAATGTGACGAGCAAGACGTGCTGGGCGATTCTCGTCGTGATCATTCTCGGCAAGCTTGGCGTCAACGTCGCGCCCATCATCGCGGGCCTCGGCGTGACGGGCTTCATCCTCGGCTTCGCGTTTCAAGAGTCGCTCGGCAACCTCGCGTCCGGCCTCATGATTGCGATCAACGAGCCGTTCAAGATTGGTGACTACGTCATCGTCGCGGGCAACGAGGGCTCGATCATGAAAGTTGACATGATGGCGACCGAACTCGCGACGGCCGATAACAAGAAGGTCATCATTCCGAATAAGAGCGCGTGGGGCGGCCCGATCGTGAACTTCTCGGCGCTCGGGCGCCGCCGCGTCGATTTGAGCATCGCGCTCGCCTACTCGAGCGATGTCGCGAAGGCGATCAATGTTGCGCTTGACGCGCTGAAGGTGGTGCCGGGCGTGCTGACCGATCCTGCGCCTGCTGTTTTTGTTGCCGCGCTCGACAACTGTCGCGTCACGCTCAATGTGCGCCCGTGGGTCGAGGGTGCGAATTATTGGGATGTCTTCAACGCCGCGCAGATCGCAGTCAAGGTCGCGCTTGAGAAGAACGGCATCGCCGCTCCGATTCCGCAGATGAATGTCCATTCGGTCTGACGGCGTAGGTCAAATAGATGATCAACGTGATCGACACGATCGCCTATCTTGTCGCGCGTCTGCGCTGGAAACTCTACCGTGTCTTCCTGAGACTGACGCTCGGTCCCGTTGGTGGCTATGGTCCTCATCGGAACATGGTCTATTCGATTTCGTCTTCGATCGACGATGACGTGCGTGCGCATGTCCTTGAGGATGTTGAGCTTGAGCCTGCGCACATTGAGTCGCTTGGCCTGGGGGGGGGGCTCCCCGTCGCCTATCCCGCTGAGCAGCTCGTTCCAGCGCGCCATCTCTATCGCTTGAAGGATGTCGCAATCTCAACGAGTTCGGGCGCGGTCTGGGTTCCGAAGAAGTTCGCCTTTCTGGAAAGCCTCGGAACACTCCTCTGCTTCTATTCCTGGGGCGGGTTTGTCAATGTGATGCAACCTCCGCGCCGCGTGATGTGCGAGGGCCCCGTCGTTGCGAGCTCGAATGTCAATTACTTTCATTGCGTCCTTGACTCGACGGCGCAGCTTCTTCTCGCCCGTGAGAAGGTGCCGAACTTGCGCGTTGCTGTCGCGAAGGATGCCCATCGCTATGTGCGCGAGTCGCTTGCGTTCTTCGGTTTCGAGACGGCGCGGCAAATTCCTTGTGGGCGTCCGATTCGCGTCGATGAGACAATCCTCGTCTCGCGCAATCCGGAACTGGGACTGATTCCGCGCGAGAATCTGCGCGTCTTGCGGCAGGAACTTGCGCGGCGTCTGCGGCCGAGGGCCTCGTGCTCGCGTCGCATTTACGTCTCGCGGCGTCTTGAGAAGAACCGCGCCATCGAGAACGAGGAGGCGGTTGAGCATCTTGTTCGGAAGTTTGGTTTCGAGGTTTGCTATTTTGAGAAGATGCCGTTTGCCGAGCAGATGCAGACGGCTGCCGAGGCGAGCGTTCTGATGGGCGTCCATGGGGCTGGGCTGACGAACATGATTGCCGGTTCGCCCGGACTTAAGGTGTTTGAAATCTTGAATCCAGATTGGTATGTTCTCTGTTTCGTCAATTTGGCGCGGCAGTTGGGCTTTGAGTATCATCACGCAGTCCTGACACGCACGCCGCGCGGTGGGCTCGCCGTTGATCTCGCCGCGCTCGAGAAGAGCCTCGCGTCGCTAGATCGGACCTAAAACGACTGGAGATTCCTCATTTTGCGGCCGAAGGGCGGCCGTCGCACGAGCACTCAACAGCCGCACCGCCTAGACGATGTAGGGACGGGTTCCGCGAGTGTGTAAAAGGCGCATCGATTTTTGGTATAATACTTTGCCAGTGAAGCCGAATCTTTCCATCTGCGTGGGCATCTATAACGGCGAGAGGTATCTTGCCGAGTTGCTTGACTCAATCCTGGCGCAGACGTTCACGGACTGGGTCTGCGTTTTGGTGGACGATGGTTCGGCCGATTCATCGCCCGAGATCCTGCGACGCTATGCGGCACAGGACGCGCGCTTCAAGATCCTCGTGCAGGCGAACGCCGGCGTCGGCGCGGCGCGGAATGCGGCACTCGCGGCGACGGCGACGCCGTTCGTCATGTTCGCCGACCAGGACGACCGTCTCGCGCCGAATGCGATGGCGCGTGCGCTCGAGATGATCGAGGCGACGGGCGCGGACATCCTGCGCTTCCAGTCGAACCGTCATGTAAAGAACTCAATCTTCGCCTGGGAGCACATTTTCCGCCGCACGGCGATTCGCGATGTGCGCTTTTTGCCGATCACGGGCGGAGAGGACACGGCGTTCTTCTGGGAAATCGGGTTTCGCAACTTGAAGCGCGCCGAGATTGGAGACGAACTCTATTGGCAGCGTCCGCACGACGGCAGCTTCTCGCGCGCCGTCTCGCCGCGTTACATCGACAATGTGTTCGCCGCGTTTCGCGAGATGCGCGCTGTCGGTCGTCGCCACGCTCTCTCGCGCCTCGCACTCTTTCGCCGACTCTTCCCGCACGTTTTCTGGTTCACGCTCTCGGTTCTCGGCAAGCACCTCTCGCGGGCGAACGCTGGGGCGCTCGCGAAGAATCTCTGGAGGATCACCTATGGCAGAGTTTGACCCGAAGGCGTGGCGCGAGGCGCAGCTCACGGCAGATCGCGCGGCGGGGCTTCCGCAAAGGAACGGACGCGATGACGTGACGGTCGTCGCCTACGCCTTTGGCGCACCCGAGGAGATGATCGACTACGGACGCGCCATCGAGCTCGCCCTGCGCGAGACGTATCGCCACTGCGGGCTTCTGAAGACGACGCTCGTTGTGAATCGTCCGACGAAGGAGATTGAAGCATTCGCCGCATCGTGTGGCGCGCGCTTTCGCCTCGACGTGGACGAGTCTCTGAAGGTGGGCAACATCGTCGATTTTTCGCGCAACATGATTCGCACGCTTCCCGCGCGCTTCGATACGCCGTTTATGCTCAACATCCACCCCGACGGCTTCCCACTGCGCGAGGGACTGGACGAATTCGTCGGACGCCACGACTACATTGGAGGCCCCTGGGATCCGTCGCACGACGACTGGATTACGCGGCGTCTCCTGACGCGCTGGGACGGCGCGGGCAACGGCGGCTTTGCCTTGCGGTCGCGCAAGATCTGCGAAGTCGGCGCGGCGGCGTATCGCCGTTTCTGGAAGATGATCCCAGACTGCTATCTTCTCTACGAGGACATCTTCTTCACGCGCTTCCTGCCGCGTTGGCAACGGGGGTATGCGCACACGGTCTCGCTCGCGCCGCGTGACGAGGCCGCGAAGTTCTCGTTCTGCGAGAATGCGGCCGCGCAGCGCGATTTCGGACGCCTTCCGTTCGGCTTCCACTCTTGGCGCGCCTTCGAGCAGCTTATGCAAATCCACGGTTGAACTTTGGATCTGCATATGGCATATTTCGTAGCACATTTACACGTGAAATAGCCTCTTATGTCAATCGAATCCGCAAGAACTGCTTCAACCGCGGCACCGTGCAGGGCGGCGTGCTATGACTTGAGCCCCTCTGATTATGGCTGAAACCAGCTTAGATTCGATGACGCCTTGTCGTCGTGAGCGAGGTAGCGGTCGAGGAGAAAGGCGCAGAACCAGGGAAGCGTCAGTTTGTTGTCGACGAGCCCGATGTTTGCGTCCGCGAGCTTGATGCCCCAGGTCACCTCGTGGTATTTCTCCGAGCGAATGATCTCGTTGAGAGAATACGTGCCCGCATTTCCGCCCTTGACTTCGAGTGGAATGAGCTCGTCGCCGCGTCGCAGGAAGAAGTCCATCTCGAGGCGTGACTCGTCCTTGCGCCAGTAGTAGAGCGGACGCCCCGACTTGACGAGCGCCTCGGCCACGATGTTTTCGTAGAGCGCGCCTTTCCAGATGCCGAGGTTGCGGTTGACGCGCACGTCGTCCCCGACCTCCGGCTCCATCATCCCCATGAGGAGCCCCGTGTCGGCCATGAAGATGGCTCGATTCGGCTCAAGGCGTTGACGATGGACTGTGCATCGTAGCCGTCATCCGTGATGTGCTTGAACTTGGGCTGCTCGATGAAGTTCACTTCGACGATTTGCTCATAGTGCGCGGAGGCGAAATGGCGCACCGCCGCCGTCTTGCCAATCTGCCTTGCGCCTTTCAACAAAAGGGG
>CAYNVE010000013.1:0-19833 GCA_964400635.1 uncultured Lentisphaeraceae bacterium | reverse complement strand
GGCCCGTCTTGCCCTTCAGAATCTCGGAGAGCGACTTGAGCGGACGGTTGCCCGGACCCGTGACGGCGCGGCCGTGGCGGCCGTTGTCAAAGACCGCGTCAACGGCTTCCTGAAGCATGCGCTTCTCGTTCCGGATGATGACATCTGGCGTCTTGAGCGCGAGCAAGTTGCGCAAGCGGTTGTTGCGGTTGATGACGCGGCGATAGAGGTCATTCAAGTCGCTCGTCGCGAAGCGGCCGCCTTCGAGCGGGACGAGCGGGCGCAGGTCCGGCGGGATGACGGGCAGAACGTCGAGCACCATCCACTCAGGCTTCGTGTCCGAAACGCGGAAGCCCTCGACAACCTGAATGCGCTTGGCGATTTTCTTGCGGTTCTGCTTGGAGCGGGTGTTCTCCATCTCCTCCTCGAGCTGCTTCTTGAGCGCGGCGAGGTCGAGCTTACGAAGGAGCTTGCGCACCGCCTCGGCACCCATCTCGGCCTTGAAGTCATCGCGGTACTTTTCTTGCGCCTCGATGTACTCGCTCTCGGTGAGGATCTGCCCTTCCTTGAGCGCCGTGTCACCCGGCTCAACGACGAGCCAGTTCTGGTAGTAGAGGACGCTCTCAAGCTCACTCGTCGTCTTGTTGAGAAGAAGGCCCATGCGGCTCGGCGCGCACTTGAAGAACCAGATGTGGCTCACAGGAACCGCGAGCTCAATGTGACCCATGCGCTGACGGCGGACGGCCGAGAGCGTCACCTCGACGCCGCAACGGTCGCAAACCGTGCCCTTATTCTTGATGCGCTTGTACTTGCCGCACGCGCACTCCCAGTCCTTCGTCGGGCCGAAGATCTTCTCGCAGAAGAGGCCGTCTTTCTCCGGGTGATACGAGCGGTAGTTGATGGTCTCGGCGTTCTTCACCTCGCCCTTCGACCACGCGCGGATCGTCTCGGGCGACGCGAGCTGGACTTTGACGGCATCGTAATGGGCGGACGCGTTGTACGAGCCGCCGAAGATGTCAGACGTGTTGTAGGGATTCATAGATTTGTTTCCTTGAAAGTTGCTGTTCCGCTTTTCCCCGATTCCTTAGAGCGTGAGCGCCCCCGAAAGGAGGTCATCATCGGCCGCCTTTTCGGTCGGCGGCGTGGACGAGGACGTCGCATTCGCCGCCTTGCCCTTCGCCGTCTCGGCTTCGCCACCGAGAAGCTGGGTGTCGAGGCAGAGGCCACGCAGTTCGTGAATGAGGACCGAGAACGACTCTGGCATGCCCGAGTCGAGGATGTTCGAGCCCTTGACGATGGACTCGTAAATCCGCGTACGACCCTGCACGTCGTCGGACTTGACGGTGAGCAGCTCCTGCAGCGCGTAAGCAACGCCATACGCCTCGAGCGCCCACACCTCCATTTCGCCCATGCGCTGGCCACCGAGCTGCGCCTTGCCGCCGAGCGGCTGTTGCGTGACGAGCGAATAGGGCCCGACCGCACGCGCGTGAATCTTGTCGGTGACGAGGTGGTGAAGCTTGAGCATGTAGATGACGCCCACGACGACCTTCTGCGAGAACGGCTCGCCCGTAAGGCCATCATAGAGAACCGTCTTGCCCTCGGGGCAAATCCAGCTCTCGGCACCCTCCTCCTTCTCTTGGACGGCGCGCGCCTCGGTGAGAAGCGTGTCGATCTCGGACTCCTGAACGCCGTCAAAGACGGGCGTCGCAGCGTGGAAGCCGAGCGTCTTGCACGCGAGGCCGAGGTAGGTCTCGAAGAGCTGACCGAGGTTCATGCGCGACGGCACGCCGAGCGGGTTGAGGACGATGTCGACGGGACGCCCATCCGGCAGGAACGGCATGTCGCAGCTCGGCAGAATGCGCGAGACGACGCCCTTGTTGCCGTGGCGACCCGCCATCTTGTCGCCGACCGACAGGTTCTTCTTGTCAACGATGAAGACGCTCACCTTCTTGACGACGTCGCCGCCGCCAACGATGTCTCCGAAGAGGCCGCCTTCGCTCTCCTCGCCCGCGTCGTCAAGCGACGAGAACTCGAGGTCGAACGGCTCCATGATCGTCTGGATCTTGTCCTTCGCAGGACCCTCGGGCATCTCCCAGTGCGCGTGCGCCTTCGCGAGCACGGCGAGCTCGGACTTCTTGATCTTCTTGTTCGCCGTGATAATGATATCTCCCGTATCCGAGTCCGTCACGTCGCAAGGAAGCTTCTCATTCATGAGCTCCGACGCGAGCCGGACCGTGAGATCCTTCTCGAGCTTCGCAATCTGGTTCTTGCGCTTCTTCTCGGCGTCCTTCACCGCGCGCTTCGAGCGCTTCGCCTCGCCGTCATCGAGCGCGTTCGCGTTCGTGACCTGGACATCCATGACGATGCCCGTCGTGCCCGGCGGCACCTTGAGCGACGAGTCGCGCACATCGGCGGCCTTCTCGCCGAAGATGGCCCTCAAGAGCCGCTCCTCAGGCGAGAGTTCCGTCTCACCCTTCGGCGTCACCTTACCGACGAGGATGTCGCCCGGCTTCACCTCGGCACCCACGCGGACGATGCCGTCAGGCCCGAGGTTCTTGAGCGCGTCCTCCGAGACGTTCGGAATGTCGCGCGTAATCTCTTCTGGACCCAACTGGGTGTCGCGCGCCATGCACTCGAACGGGATAATATGGAGCGACGTGAGCGCGTCCTCGCGAACGAGGCGGTCATTGAGGACGATCGCGTCCTCGAAGTTGTAGCCGCGCCAGCTCATGAACGCGACGAGCAGGTTCTTGCCGAGCGCGAGCTCGCCCTGGTCCGTCGCCGGGCCGTCCGCGATGCAGTCGCCGACCTTGACCTTCTGGCCCTTCTTGACGACGGGCTTCTGGTTGAAGCAGGTGCCCGCGTTGCAGCGGCGGAACTTCTGCAGGTCGTAGCGCCACACGCCGTGCTCCGGGTCGTGCTCGAACTGCGCCTTGCCGGACGGCAGCTTGCCGTCCTTCGTCACCATCACGAACGTCGCGGAGACGTAGGCGACGGTGCCGGCCGCGAGCGCGGTCACGATGACCTTCGAGTCCTTCGCCGACACGCCCTCGAGGCCGGTGCCGACGTAGGGGCGCTCGGTCGTCATGAGCGGCACGCCCTGGCGCATCATGTTCGCGCCCATCAGCGCGCGGTTCGCGTCGTCGTGCTCGAGGAACGGAATCAGGCCCGCCGCGATCGAGATGACCTGCATCGGCGCCACGTCCATGTACTGGACCTCGCGCGCCGGCTTGTCGCAGAACTCGGTCTTGAAGCGGCACGTCACGCGCTCCTCCGCGAACGTGCGGTTCGGCTTCAGCGGCGCGTTCGCCTGCGCGATCACGTACTGCTCCTCCTCGTCCGCCGGCAGGTACTCGACCTCGTCCGTCACCTTGCCGCCGACGACCTTGCGGTACGGCGTCTCGATGAAGCCGAAGCGGTTGACCTGCGCGTAGATGCCGAGCGAGGAGATGAGGCCGATGTTCGGGCCTTCAGGCGTCTCGATCGGGCAGATGCGGCCGTAGTGCGACGGATGAACGTCGCGCACCTCAAAGCCCGCGCGTTCGCGCGAGAGGCCGCCCGGACCGAGCGCGGAGAGACGACGCTTGTGCGCGAGAGCCGAGAGCGGGTTCGTCTGATCCATGAACTGCGAGAGCTGACTGCGCGCGAAGAAGTCGTTCACGACGGTCGAGAACGTCTTCGAGTTGACGAGACGCTGCGGCATGAGCGGGCCCTGCGTCTGGTCGGCGTTCTGAACGAAGCGCTCACGGATGAGGCGCTCGGTGCGCGCAAGGCCAATGCGGCACTGGTTCTCGACGAGCTCACCCGTCGTGCGGACGCGGCGGTTGCCGAGATGGTCGATGTCATCGACCTGATCCTTGCCCACGTAGATGCGCAGCAAGAGGCGAATCGCCTCAACGACGTCAATACCCGACTCGTGCAACGTGCGCAGATTCTCGTCGACCTTGCCGACGAGACCGAGGCGCTTATTGATTTTGTGGCGGCCAACGAGGCCGAGGTCGTAGTGGCTGAGCGTAAAGAAGATGCGGTTAATATACTGCTTCGCGTTCGAGGCCGTCGCGGGCTCGCCAGGACGCATGTGCTTGTAGATTTCTTTAAGCGCGTCTTCCTCGTTGTGAATGCCCGCCTTCGCGTCTTCGCGCAGCGTCTTGATGAGCGTGCCGCCGTCAACCGAGACGTCCACGACATCAACCTCGTCAATGCCCGAGGCGGCAATCTGCGCCATCATCGCGGGCGTGACAGGGTCGTAGCGGCGCGCGAGCACGGCCTGCGAGTCGGCGTCGACGAGGTCGTCCTTCATGACAAGCATCGCAAGATCGCGCTCGGAGTACTTCTTGCCCGTGGGGAACTTCTTGAAGTCGTAGAAGAGCTGCATGACCTGCTCGTCAGAGCCGTAGCCGAACGCGCGCAGGAGCGTCGTCGCATAGAATTTCCGGCGACGACGACGCTGATCCATGAAGCACCACATGACATCGTTCGTGTCAAACGTGATTTCGATCCAGTTGCCGCGATCTGGGATGATGCGCACCGAGAGGAGCGGCTGGCCGTTCGCGTGCACCTGCTTCTCGCACGAGATGCCCGGCGAGCGGTGGAGCTGCGAGACGATGACGCGCTCGGCGCCGTTGATGACGAACGCGCCGTCGGGCGTCATGATGGGCATGTCGCCCATGAAGACTTCCTCCTCACGGACGTCCTTGCCGTCTTCGAGGCGGAAGGTGACGCGCAAGGAGCGGACATAACTCTCGCCCGCCTTCAGCGCCTCAAGGTAGGTCATCTTCGGTTCTTCAAAGCGGTAGCTGACGAAGTCGAGTTTGTAGCGCCCGTCATAGCTCTGGGTCGGAAAGAGTTCTTTGAAAATCGCCTGAAGGCCTGTGTTCTTGCGCTTCTGCGGAATGACGTCCGCCTGAAGGAACTCCTCGTACGTCTTGGTCTGGATGTCAATGAGATCGGGCATCGGGGACGACATTCCCTGAAGGTGGCCGAACACTCTGCGTTCTGCACTCATGAGCTTACCTCTGTGGTGTTATGTTGTTAAATGGACGAAAAAACGCGCGCGAAAGTGCCTGAAGTGTGGTAAGCGGCCACTTTGTTAACTGTACACTCCTAGCGCAAATTGTATCTAGTATATCAAAATTCTCCCCGCCGCGCAAGGGGGATGCGACGTTTTCAGAACTTAAACCAGGGGAAGAAGAGGCGGTTGAGATTGCCGACAAAGCGCTTCACGCGCTCAAGCGGCGAGTCATAGCCCTGGTTCCATGGCCAAGAAAGATTCTCTCGCGGCACGCCCGCAACGCCGCCAATGTGCGGCTCGAAGCGGAAGCGATCGACAACCTCGCCCGCCTTCGCCGCCTTCACGGCGTCAAAGAGGGCGAGTTCCAGCGACCGTCCCTCGTAATCATTGCACGTTACCGTGCGCGGGTAAATCTCCTTCAGGTAGTAATCGCTCGACACGCCAAAAAGCCGCGCGTCAAAATAATGACCGTGCCAGCCGAGGCGCAACATGTCATAGAGGGGGTGATCCTTAATGTCGCAATACCACGCGCGATCATCCTCAAAAATCGCCTTCGAGGCAGCCTGCACGAAACGCGCGAGATTATAGATGGGGTAGCGACCTGTCACCTTGAAGAACCCGCCTGCCTCGCGGACGAACGATGAACGCGATGCGGCCTCCGCCAGAAGGCGCGCCTCATTAAAGCCCTTCCCCCTCGCGATGTCGAAGTCCACAGGGTCGAGAGAGAGAAACTCGACCTGCGAGACGAGCATGGGCGGCACGCGCGCGCGAAGAGCGGTGAGATCCCAGCCCGAATTCTCCGCAAAGACGATCTTCGCGCCCGTCTCCTCGCAGATCGTCCGAAGGTAAAGCGAGAGCGTCTCGCCGTACATCGCCTCGCGCTCCTGCGGCGAGAATGCGGCGTCTTTCATGCCGCGCGTATCGACCGACGCGGTCATCAGAACGGGAAGGAGTCGTTTCGTCATGTCGTCTCCTTTAGATTATACCACAACCGTGTGGTATAATAGATAGCCTATGAACAATTCACGGCGAAGCGCGGCGTTTGTCATCGCACGATGGCTCATGACGAAAGACTTTCCGGCGACGCTCCTGCCGGAAGGATCCGACCGCGCCTTCGTGCAAGATCTCGTCTACACCGTAATTCGCCGCCTCCGTCCCTTGCGGCGCGTCCTCGGTACATTCGTCAAAGTCTGGCCGAAGGGCGAAATGGAAGCCCTTCTCTACATCGGCGCGGCGCAAATTCTCTACATGGACGAGGTCCCCGACTTCGCGGCCGTCAACGAGACGGTCGAGGCGGCGAAACAATGCGCGAACCCGTCCGTCGCGCGCGTCGTGAACGGCGTTCTCCGCTCGCTCATCCGCCGCCGCGAAGAAGTTGATTGTCTCATTCGCTCCTTCCCCGTTGAAGAGCGCGAAAGCTACCCGAGCGCGCTCTACCGCCGTTGGGTCGCACGCTTCGGTGCGGCGAATGCCGAGGTGCTCGCCAAATGGCACAACGAGCCGGCCGAGACTTTTCTCGCCTATCCCGATGGCCGCTACGTCCCGCTTGCGCGCGGGCAGCGTGTCTCGGATGTCGCGGGCTACGACACGGGCGCGTTCATCGTTCAGAACCCTGCGACCTCACTCGCGACGGGATTCTTCAAAAAAGAGCGACCCCTTCAAATCCTCGATGCCTGCGCCGCGCCTGGCGGCAAGACGATTGCCCTTGCCTGGGCGGGGCATCACGTCACGGCGTGCGAGGTGAACCCGCGCCGCCGCGCGCGCCTCGTTGAGAACTTAAAGCGCGTCAAACTTGAGGGTGCCGTCGAAGTCGTGGATTCGCTCGACGCGCTCAAGGAGAGACTTTTTGACGGTGTCCTCGTGGACGCGCCCTGCTCCAACACGGGCGTCCTCCGTCGCCGCCCCGACGCGCGGTGGAACTGGAGCGAAGAGAAACTCGCCGCGCTCGTCGCCTTGCAGGCCGAGATCCTCGAAAAGGCCGCGCCGCTCGTCAAGGCCGGTGGCACGCTCGTCTACTCGACGTGCTCGAACGAACCAGAGGAAAACGAGGTCCAAGTCGCGCACTTCCTTGCGCAGCACACCGACTTCGCACAGACGGAGATGAAAGAGTCGCTCCCCTTTGAGGAGACGGGGAAAGACGGCTGGGACGGCGCGTTCGCCGCCGCGCTTCAGCGGCAGACTCACATTTAAGAAAAAACAAAAACAAAAAAAAGAAAGGCAGAAAGCAACATGGCACAGTCATACGAATACACGGGCGTGGTCGAAGAGGTCCTTCCGCTTCAGACGTTCCCGAGCGGATTCACCAAGCGCGAGGTCGTCGTCGGCAACGACGTTGATTCGCCCGCGAAGTATCCGAACCCCGTCAAGTTCGCATTCACGAAGGAGAACTGCTCGCTTCTCGACACGGTCAAGAAGGGTCAGCGCGTCAAGGTCTCGTTCTTCATCAACGGTCGCCGCTGGGAGGGTCAGAAAGGCGTGCAGTACTTCGTCGATCTCTCCGCGCGCAAGATTGAAGTCTTGAACGCCGATGGCTCGTCCACCGAGCCCGTTCCGACGCCGGCCGAGCCGGACATGGGACCCGCGACAAGTGACGTGGACGACCTGCCTTTCTAAGGCCTCGGCCTACCTCGCGTCAAAAGGCGTTCCCGAGGCGACGCTCGCCTCGGAACTTTTGATGGCGCGCCTTCTCAAAATCGGGCGCGGCCTTCTCTTTTCGCACCGCGACAAGGAGGTCGCGCCGCGCGAGGTGGAGGCGATGCGGCGCGCGCTCGCGCGTCTTGCGAAAGGCGAGCCGATTCAGTATGTTCTGGGCGAATGGGACTTTCGTTCGCTCACGCTTTTGTGCGATGCGCGCGCGCTCATCCCGCGCCCCGAGACGGAAGAACTCGTCACGCGCGTTATCGCCTTTATGCGCCAAACCTACACGGCCGACGAGACACCGCGCGTCATCGACGTGGGGACGGGGACGGGCGCGATTATCCTGAGCCTCGCGAAGGAATACTTAAGTCCGGCCACGTTCATCGGAACCGACATAAGCGAAGAGGCCCTCCACCTCGCGCAGGAAAACGCCGCGCGCACGAACCTTTCCAATCGCGTCACCTTCGCCCTCGCCGACGGCCTTGATGACTTCGATGAGCCCGAATGCCTCGACATCATCGTCTCGAACCCACCCTACATTGAATCGGCGGAATGCGAGAGACTCGACCCGCGCGTACGCGACTTTGAGCCGCGCCTTGCGCTCGACGGGGGCGCGAGCGGGCTTGACTTCTACGAGCGCTACCTCTCGGATGCCCTCCACCTCCTCAAACCGCGCGGTGCCGTCTTCTTTGAGATCGGCGCGACGCAAGGTGACGCGCTCCAGAAAATGATGACGGAATACGGCTTTTGCGACATCAAGATCGAGAACGATGCGGCGGGGCTCGCGCGATACGCCTCGGGGGTTCTCGCATGAGCGCGCAGGACATCTTTCTCGGCGCGCACGTCCAGAAGGTGCGCGAGCTAAAAGCCGAGAATGCGCGGCTTAAAAGCGAGTGCGCCGCCGCGAAGGATGCGCTCCTTTCGCTGAGATCCCATTTGGATGACGCCCTTCTCGTACTCGACGACGCGCGCAATCTCTCGGCGGACGGCGCGCTCCACATCTGGGACGGCTGGAACCTCGTCTTAAGCACCGAGAAAGTCGCCGCTTCGCGCGCACAGCTCGTTGAGCAGGCGAAGGCGTTCCTTCGCGACAACCCGCGCGATCGCGTCTGGATTATCTTTGACGGTCCCGACGAGCGCGTGACGAACGATTCGCGCCTTCGCGTCAGCTACACGGGCGGCGCGGGCGAGCAGCGCGCCGATCGTGCGATTCTCGCCTTCGCGCGCGCGGCCTTCTACCTGGGTCTTACCACGCGCCTTCGTGTGCGCACGAACGACCGCGCCCTTCTAAAAAGCCTCTCGCGCTTCGTCGCGGGGGCAGAATCCTAAAAGAGAACCATGAACGAGATCACGATCCAAGATGTCCTCCACGAACTGTGCCACGGCGCGCGCGTCACGCTTCTCGTGCGCCACGGTGAGCGCAATAAGATGGATCCCGATGACCCCACCTTCGGCGACACGCTGCCCCTCACCTACGAGGGCTGCCGCACGGCGCGCAAACTGGGCGCGCTTCTCGCGGAGTTCCGCGACGAGGCGACGTTCGCCGCAAGCCCCCTCATGCGTACGCGCATGACCGCCGCGCTCATCGCCGAGGGCATGGGAAAGAAAGACGCGATCGTTCTCGCGGACGGGCGGCTTGGCAACGAGTCATTCTACTACGCGGACGCGAAAGAGGTGCTCGACGTCTTTCGCCCCGAGAACTTCTTCCACGCCTGCGTCGAATACTTCACGACGGGCGAGCAGCGTGGCTTCCGCAACCTCTTTGTGGCGAGTGACGAGTTGGAGAGGTGGATCGACCAGAACTGGAAGTCCCGCCTCTTTGTCGTCGCGACGCACGACTGCTACGTTGCGGCGTTCCTCTCGGCGCGGAAGGTCGGCGCGTTCTCACGCGAGCACTGGGTTCGGTTCCTCGACGCGGGCGCGATCATCGAACGCGCCGACGGGACGCGGACGTACGCCTTCGTCCGCACGAACCTCTCAACGGGCATCGTCGGCGTACACCGACGCAAGGTGACGGGTGTCGTCTTCGACTTCGGTGGCGTCATGACGACAAAGACCTGCCCCGAGCGCGTCCGCGACTGTGTGAAGGAAATGGGGCTTGACTGGAACGCATTCCTTTCGGGGTTTGCGAAGTACCGCCACCTCATGGACGGCGACTTCATCACGATGGAAGAGATGTACGATCTTGTTTGGGCCGACGCGAACATCGTTCTCAAAGACGAGGAGAAGAAGCGAATCTGTGATGAGGATGTCAAAAGTTTCCTCGCCGCCTACCGCAACGAGGCAACGCTTGCGTGGATGCGCGAGTTGAAAGGCGCGGGCTACAAGATTGGAATCTTGACGAATATGCCAACCTCGTTCGTCCCGCACTTTAAGCGCCTTTATTCCGAATATCTCGCGCTCGCCGACGCGCTCGTCATCTCGGGCGAGGAGTCGATGTTCAAGCCCCAGCGGCGTATTTACGACCTTCTTCAGACGCGCATCGGTCTCCCCGCCGAAGAGCTCTGCTTCATTGATGACGTGGAGGAGAACTGCGACGGCGCGCGCGCGGCGGGCTGGCAAGCGATTCAGTTCGTCAATGACGCGCAAGTGCGGCGCGACTTCGCCACCGTCATCCGATAGGATCCCCCGTTTTCCGGAAAGAGCTTAATAGGGTCAGACCCTATTCACAAAATCGCCCTTCTCCTCACCGTTCTACCGAATCGACTCGCCCTCAAGTTGGTACTTGAGCTTCTTGCCCCCGACCGTCAGCGTGCGGTAGGCGCGGCGGCGAAGGTCGTAGTAAGTGATTGAAAACGGCGGCGTTGTTTCCGCGCCGTCCGCGACGAAGTAGCGGCGGTAGACAATCTCGGAAAGCGACCCCGCGCCGTCTGACTGGCGCGTCCACTCGTAGGCGGCATCCTTTGGCAGAAAAGCCGCCGGCGCAAAACCCGTCTCCGTCTTGAGACGATAGGTGATTGTGATGACATCGTTCGTCTCGGGCGCGAGGATGTCGCAAAGCTCGAAGAGCGAAGCCGACTCGGCGACGAGCCCGCCAAAGTCAGCGGGGCGATCTTCCTCGGGCGGCGGCACGACAACGAGCGAACACACCTTCTCGCCGCTTGAATACGGCGTCGTCGTCCGAAAGAAAAACGAAGGGTCATCTGCGAAGGCATAGTCGCCCGTGACCGTGAAATGAAGGTTCGTCACGCTCGCATACGCCCGCATGGGGAAGGAGAGTCGGCTTATGACGTTCGTCGGGTTCTCGCTCTTGATTGCGGCCAAAGGCACGGCGCGACCGATGGGGGCGACCCTTCCGTTCTCGGCGACCGTCAGGTTCACGCCCTGATCAAACGAGACATCGCGCGGCTGATCGATTGAGAGGACAAGGTTAAACGTCTCGCCAACAACGACCGATTCCTTATCGGCCTCCATCCGAACCGCAATCTCGACAGGGGCGCGCGCCTTCCGGCGGCGGCGACCGAAGAAGGCATCCTCGTCGTCGAAGAAGTTCTTGAATGCCTTACTGGGCGCACCGCCCGAAGACGAGGACGACGACGAGGAGGAAAACGAGAACGAGAAATTGCCGTTACCCCCCGTCACAACCTTGCGATGGACGATTGTGCCGTCGGCATTCGTCGTGACGGTCTCGACCGTCTCCGCCTGCGCGAGCGGAACGAACGCGACGAGAAGCGCGAACGCGGCGAGGGCGCGGACAAGGCGCGAGAGCGCATAGAAGAGCGCGGCCACGAAAAGAAGCGCGCCCACGGCGAGCGCAACGCGCCCCGCCCACGCGAAGCGCAGAATAGGTCTTAAGACCTGCCGCACGACGGGCAGCTCGACGGCAGGGCTCCCCGCCTTCAGAGCGAGCGCGGCAACAATCCCCGTCTCGATGTCGCGCGTCTGCCCCATGCGCCACTCAAGTCGGCGATAGATCGAAAGCGCGCGCGCCCAGTTGCCCTCGCGAATCGCACACGTCGCCTCGTTGAGGCGCGCCGCCGGAAAAGCGAACGCGGCGAAGGCATCGGCCGTCGGCGACGCGCATGCCTTGCGCCACTTGAACGCCTCGTCATCCGAGAGGACGAGACCCTCGGCGCAAAAAGTCGCGTCCTCAACGAGCGCGGGTGGCGGCGGAAGCGTCGTTTCGTCCTCGCCCATCTCGGCGACGACGACTTGACGGCCCGCGCGCGCGTGGACGGGAATCGCGTTCGCGCGCACGATGTTCGTCTCACCGTTCGGCGCGGCGTACGAGAACGCGAGCGCGGGAAAGACGAGGACGCCCTCACGCATCGGGCGCACACGGTAGACGAGGCGGCGGCCGTCCGCGAATGTGTCGGTCTTCGCGCTCAAGTCGTCGACCTTCCAATCGCGCGAGGAGACGGTGCGCGCGAGCGCGGGCGGGTGGAGGTCCGTAAATGTTGCCTCGCCCATGAAGTCGACGGTGAGGACGAGTGGGTCACCCACGTGCACATTGTTCGCATCGAAAAACGCGCGCGCACGCACTCTCTCGCCCGACACGCCGCCGAGATGGATGACACAGAAAAGAAGAAATCCGAACATGCCTTAGCGCCCCTTGACCTGATAGCGAATCGTCAGCGTCTCCTTTGAGAACCGTTTGAGAAAGTCCTTCGGGAGGTGCTCGACGTAGCCGAGACTCCGCGCGACCTGCAACGCGGCGCGATCCGAGAGCGCGTCGCCGCAACTCTGTGCGAGACGCACATTCACGAGCCCTCCCGCCGAGTTGAGGCGACACGAGAGAAGCACCGTGCCGCTCGCACCCACCTTCGGCGCGAGGCGATCCCACTTCTCGTTGAGCGCCATCTCAATAAGCGAGACGCCAAGTTGCAGTTCACTTGTCGCGAGGCTCTCCTCGCGCCCAGGCTTGTAACCCGCGCCGAGAAGACGGCGAATTTCCGCCTCCGAGAGAGTCTGCCGACCTGTGCGCCCGTTCCCGCTCGGAGCATTCTTCACCTCGATCTTCACGGGCTTCGTGTTCTTGACGGCCGACTCGCGCATTTTCTTCATTCGCTCCTCGCGCAACTCTTTCGCCGACTTCTTCGGCGTCTCGTCCTTCTTCTTGTCGTCCTTCTTGGGCG
The DNA here is from genome assembly GCA_964400635.1 of uncultured Lentisphaeraceae bacterium. Taxonomy (GTDB): domain Bacteria; phylum Verrucomicrobiota; class Kiritimatiellia; order RFP12; family UBA1067; genus UBA1067. Next base: position 7,131 of record CAYNVE010000013.1, on the reverse strand, counting down.
GGTCGTCCTTCTTCGGCGGCGGCGTCTTCTCAGGCGTCTTCGGCTTCTTCTTCTCAACCTTCTTAACGACGTTCGTGACGATCTGCTCAAGCGGCTTTGGAGGCTCCTTTTTCTTCTCCTCCTTCGGCTTCGACGGCGCGGGCGACTTCGGCGGTTCTTTCTTTTTCTCGGGCGGATTCCTGAGCGGTGGCGGCTCATCGTCTTTGCCGTCCAAGTTCTCATTGACGACGAGCGTCAAGTCGATTGGGACGACCGTCTCTTTCGGAGCGAGGACGCCCTGCACAAGGGCACCGATCCAGAGGGCGACAAAGACGAATGCGTGGAGGAGAAGCGCGACGAGGATGTTCATCCCCGAGAGAATCTTCGGCTCGCGCGCCGACGGCTCCTCGCGCCACACATTCATGACCGACGCGCTAGTGCTCCTTTGAGACGAGGCCCAAGTGCTTCACGCCGCAGTCCTTCGCAATTTTGACGATCGCGTAGATGTCGCCGTAGGCCGCGCCCACGTCGCCACGGATGAGGACGTTCGCCTCGGGGTTTTCCGCGACGGCCTTTCCAAGGCGCGCGCGCAGGGCATCGTGCGTGAGCGGCTCTTCGCCGAGGAAGACCTGACCCGCGCGGTCAATCGTAACCGAGAAAGGCTTCTTCTCGTCGTCCTTCTGCGACTCAGTCTTACCGACGGGCAGGACGATGGAGACGGTCTGCTCGAGCGTGGGCAGCGTGACAATAAAAACGACGAGCAGAAGGAAGGTGAGGTCGATGAGCGAGGTCATGTCGATACTCGCCTTCGCCCCCTCGCGGCGCGAACGGCTCCTACGACGAAGCGACATCACGCCCCCCTTCCCTGAAATTCGCACGCGACGCGCCCCATAAGCTCGTCGGCGAAGCCCTCGATGTCGGAGGTGATCTTGCGAATCGACGCCGTCATGCCGTTGAACGCGAGGACGCCCGGAATCGCGACGAGCAAGCCGACGACCGTCGTGACGAGCGCGGCCGAGATGGCCGGCGCGATGGTCGCGAGCGAGGCCGAGCCCGCCGTGCCCATCTCGGCGAAGGCATCAAGAACACCCCAGACCGTGCCGAGCAGGCCGAGCATCGGCTCGAGCGCGACGATGGTCGCGATGATTCCCATGCCGCTCTCAACGCGAATCTCCTCTTCATCGAGGGCGTGCTCGCACGTGCCGCGCACGAGTTCAACCTCGCGCGCCGAAAGGGCCGCGCCCGCAAGACCGCCGTCGCGCCCCGCAACGAGTGAGCGCGCGTCAGGTGTCAGAAGTTTCAGAAGCCGCTCGCATGTTTCCTTGTAAATGCCCTCAATGCCCGTGAGCGCGGTCGGACGGCGCGCGATATAGCATTCAAGAACGCCGCCAAACGACGCGAAGTCGTTCAGAAAGCGGCGCGTCGCCATGGAGAGGAAGGCGAGGCTCCGCATCTTGCCAAGAATCGTCGCAAACATCAAGACAGATCCGAAGAGTTGGACGACGACGATGGCGCGCCCCGTGAAGTTTGAGTTGAAGAAACCGCTAATGAGCGAGTCGGCGATGAGAAACATGGAGGTCTTTTCCTTCCTAAGGTTGCTGAGAGGTGGATAGATGGGAGGCGGAGACGACGCGCCCCTCTTCGGGGAGCGCCGTGCGATCAAGGCCGCACGCAGCGAGCACCTGGTCGGTCGTCCTAAAGTGCGCCTTGCAGAAATTCATGATCGAGACGGGCCCCAATTTGCGGACCATCGCCTCGGCGACGAGACGGACGCGCGGGTCGCTGGAGCCCATCGGCATCGACTCCTTCGCGCGCCCCTCGGCATCGACGCCGAAGATCTTTCGCGCGAGCGCGTCCATATCGCGGATGAATTCCGCGCGCGCGAGGACGGAGGCGATCGCAACGGCGAGGTCGCTCTCGGCCTTGTGGTGCTGGTCAATCTCAATGCGGCGACCGAACTCGCCAAGCGCGCGGTTGATCGTCCATTGCGTCGGCGCGAACTGGTCAACGATGATTCGGCCGATGGTCGGGTTCTTGTCGAGAAACGACTCGATGCCCTCGGCGTGCGCCTGCGCGAGAAGCGCGTTCACATTCTTGAGGCGGCCGTACTTGCGATTGTAGTTCGCGGGGCTGCGCTTCACGATGACATAGCGGCGGGGGCCTAAAAGTGTGCGTAGCCGCTCGTCCGCCATGAGGATCTTCTGATCGGCCGAGAGCGTCTTCGTCGCCGTGTAGGCCTTGCAGTCCATGACGGGCAGCGGCAGGCTTCGCCCGTCCGCGCCCTGATAACGGAACGTCTTCACTTTCTCGGCAATCTCCGCATCGACGTAAGCGCACGCGACAACGAGCGGGCCGAAGTAGTCGCCCTTTCCCGACTCGTCGCTTCCGCCGTGCGGCGTCATCTCAGACTCCGCCGCGCCGCTCACATCCGCAAGCGGCACAACGCCGTGCGGCTCCAAAACGAATTCAACAAACTCCTTCGCGCCGCGACCCTGAACGCAGAGTTTGCGCGTACCGTGCTTTTCCTTCTCGTAGAGCGTCGCGTTAAACGACTCGCCCTCGATGGAAAAAAGCGAATAGGGAACCTCGCGTTTGCGATAGTTCCCATTCGCCATCAAGCCGAGCAGGATTTCCTGCTTTTCCGCAGTCAGTTCGTAGGTGAAGGAAGCCCCTGTCATTTCCCCGTCACGGCGAAGCGATAGGCGTTCTCGAACATGCGCATCCACGGTCCGTTCTTTTTGAACGACCCGTCGTTGTAGGAGAGCTGGCACGCGCGGAAGCCGCGCTCCGGGTGCGGCATCATGATCGTCACACGGCCGTCCGTCGTCGTGAACGCCGTCTGCCCACCGACCGACCCGTTCGGGTTGTAGGGGTAGCGCGTCGTCGCGCGTCCGTCATTGTCGACGTAATGCGCCGCGCACGGAGAGGGCGCAAAGCCCTCCGTCCAGACGCGCCCTTCGCCGTGCGCCACCGCGATGGGCAGGCGCGAGCCTTCCATGCCACGGAAGAAGATCGACGGCGACGGCTCGATTTCAATCGTCGCGTAGCGCGCCTCGAACTGCTCGGAGAGGTTCTTGACGAATTTCGGCCACGCCTCCGCGCCCGGAATAATGTCCTTCAACTGCGAGAGCATCTGGCAGCCGTTGCACACGCCGAGCGCGAATGTCTCGGGTCGGTGGAAGAATGTCTTGAACATCTCGCAGAGACGCTCGTTGAAGAGGATGGAGCGCGCCCAGCCTGAGCCCGCGCCGAGGACGTCGCCATAGCTGAAGCCGCCGCATGCGACGAGACCCGTGAAGTCCTTCAAGTCAACGCGCCCCGCAATGAGGTCGCTCATGTGGACGTCCTGACAATCGAAGCCCGCAAGCGCGAACGCCGCCGCCATCTCAATGTGGCCGTTGACGCCCTGCTCACGCAAAATCGCGATGCGCGGGGCAACGGCCGAGGCGCGTCCATTCAGATTTTCGTCGGGGTCGTACGTCAGGTGGAAGTTCATCCCACGGTCGGCCGCCATAAGCGCGTTGTCGTATTCCTCCTTCGCGCAAACGGGGTTGTCACGCAAGGCCTGCATGCGGTAGGTCGTCTCGGACCACGCGCGGCGCAGATAGGTGAGGTCGGTGTCAATGACGAAGCGCGAGCCAACCGTGACCTCAAACTTGCGATTGTGCGTCACCTCGCCGATGACGGTCGCCTTAACGCGCGCCGCCTTGAAGATCTCGAGCACCTTCTTGAGGTTCTTCGCGCCGCCCTTCGCCTTGTCCGTCACCTGCAGAACGCAGCCCGGCGCCTCATTGAAGAGGACCTCCAGAGCGTCGCCGTCAGGGAGCGTCACCTTGACGCCGCGCCCGCCCGTGATCGCCATCTCGGCGAGCGTGACGACGAGGCCGCCGTCAGAGCGGTCGTGGTAGGCGCGCGCGAGGCGGCCGCGCACGATCTTCTGCATCGCGTTGAAGAAGCGTTTCAGGACGGCCGCATCGATGTCGGCGTGCGTGTCGCCGAGCTGGCCATAAACTTGCGCGAGTGCCGTCGCGCCGAGCGCCGCGCCGTCATCGAGCGAGACATAGACGAGGGTCGAGGCCTCGTCATCCCGATCACGCTTGAAGTCAGGCGTGAGCGTAAGCCGCACGTCTTTCACCGGCGCGAACGCCGAGACGACGAGCGAGAGCGGCGCGACCTGACGGTGCTCGACACCCTTCGCGTCCTGCCAGACGGTGTGCATCGAGCACGAGTCCTTGCCGACGGGAATCGAAACGCCAAGCTTCGGGCAGAACTGAAGGCCGACCTCCTCGACGGTGTCGTAGAGCGTCGCGTCCTCGCCCGGCTCGCCGCACGGGGCCATCCAGTTCGCGGAAAGGCGAATCTGCGAGATGTCGCCCACATCCGCGCCCGCAAGGTTCGTGATCGCCTCGGCGACCGCGAGCCGTCCCGACGCGGGGCCATCCAAAAGCGCGACGGGTGCGCGCTCGCCCGTCGACATCGCCTGACCCTCAAACGTCTTGTAGCCCATCGTCGTCACGGCGCAGTCGGCCGCCGGCAACTGGTAGGGGCCCACCATCTGGTCGCGCGCGACGCGCCCCGTCACCGTGCGGTCGGCAATCGTGACGAGGAACGTCTTGTCGGCGACGGCGGGCAGGTGCAGAACGCGCGTCAGGGCATCCATCGGGCGGACGCCCTCAAAGTTCGTCGGCAGGTGCGCCTTTTTCACGCGCTTCACCTTGCGCACCATGCGCGGGGGCTTGCCGAGAAGAACCTTGATATCCATGTCGATCGGCTTGTCGCCGAAGTGCGCGTCATCGAGGACGAGGCGACCGTCATCCGTCGCCACGCCAATGAACGCGACGGGGCAACGCTCACGCGCGCAGAGCTGCTCGAAGAAGCCCTTCGCCTCCGGTTTAAGCGCGAGGACATAGCGTTCTTGCGCCTCGCAGCACCAAATCTCCATCGGGTTCATCGAACGCTCCTCGTTGTGAACCTTGCGAAGCTCAAACGCGCCGCCCGTGGCCTCGACGAGTTCGGGGCAGCCGTTCGAAAGCCCGCCCGCGCCGATGTCGTGAATCGAGAGAATCGGGTTCGCCTTGCCGAGCGACGAACACGCGTCAATGACACCCTGACAGCGGCGTTGCATTTCGGCGTTGCCGCGCTGAACGGAGTTAAAGTCGAGCGCCTCGGAGTTCGTGCCCGTCATCATCGAACTTGCCGCGCCGCCGCCAAGGCCGATGCGCATCGCAGGGCCGCCAATCTGGACAATGAGTGAGCCAACCGCGACCGGCTTCTTCTCAACCTGACTCTCGCGGATGACACCCATGCCGCCCGCGAGCATGATGGGCTTATGGTAGCCGCGAAGTTCGCCCGCGATCTCGCCTTCGTAGGTGCGGAAGAAGCCGCAGAGTTGCGGACGGCCGAACTCATTGCCGAACGCCGCGCCACCGATGGGCCCTTCCGTCATAATCTGAAGCGGCGTCGCGAGCCGTGTCGGGAAGTCCGCAAAGAGACGCTCCCACGGCTGCGGGTAGCCCGGGATGCGCAAGTTCGAGACCATGAAGCCGCAGATGCCCGCGACCGTGCGCGAGCCCGAACCCGTCGCCGCCTCGTCGCGGATCTCGCCGCCGACACCCGTCGCCGCGCCCGGGAACGGCGAGATCGCCGTCGGGTGGTTGTGCGTCTCGACTTTCATGAGTTGGTCGAGTTGGTCAGACTTAAACGCATAGCGGTTCGTCTTCGGGTCAATGGCGAAAATCTCGGTCTTGAAGCCCTTGACGACGGCCGAGTTGTCCTTGTAAGCCGAGAGCGTATTCTGCGGACGCTTCTTGTGCGTGTTCTTGATCATCTCGAAGAGCGAGTGCGGCATCTTCTTGCCGCCGATCACGAATTCCGCGCCGAAGATCTTGTGACGGCAATGCTCCGAGTTGACCTGACCGAACATCGTCAGTTCCGTGTCCGTCGGGTTACGCTTCGCCTTCTTGAAACTCGCGGCGAGATACTTCATCTCGGGCTCGGAGATGGCGAGGCCCATCTCGGCGTTCGCCTCGCGGATCGCCTCAACGCCCTTTCCAAGCACGTCATAAACGCGCCCGGGGCGCGGCGAACCCTCATCAAAGAGGTCGTCAATCGAGGCGTAGACACCCTCGGTCATCTTGTCGTAGAGCGCCGAGACCCACGCGCCCATCTTTGGCGTCTCGCCACCCGCCGTGCGGATGCGGTAGCGGACACCGCGCTCCACGCGCGCGATCGACGAAAGCGCGCAATTGTGGAAGATGTCCGTCGCCTTCGTCGACCACGGCGAGATCGTCCCCTTGCGCGGCGTCACAAAGAAGTCGGCCGCGTCGCACGGACCTGTCGCGTTGAGGAGCGTCGCCGCACGCGCACAGTCGCCCGCCGCGATTTCGCCGCCGGTGCTCTGGAGCGCGTAGACCCACTTCGCGTCGATCTCAACGCCAGTAAGCGATGCGTCGGCGCGTGCGAGCGCGTCCTTAAGAGCATCAAGGCGGAAAGGCGAGAATGCATCAGTACCGAGAAAGAGCGTCATGAAAAAGCCTCCTGAGATTGTCTATCCAACGCGAGAACGAAATGTTTACGGAACGGGGAAGTGCGAAACGAGTTCGGCCGCCTCGCGCTTGACGCGCGTTAAGACGTCCTCGTTCGTGACATCGTCGAGAACATCCGCGATCCAGGTGCCGATCTTGATCATCTCGGCTTCCTTCATGCCGCGCGTCGTCGCCGACGCCGTGCCGACGCGGATACCCGACGTCTTGAACGGCGACTCGGTGTCGAACGGAATCGTGTTCTTGTTGACGATGATGCCCGCCGCATCGAGCGCGGCGGCCGCCTCCTTGCCCGTAAGACCCTTTGAGGTCTTCACATCCACGAGGAAGAGGTGGTTGTCGGTGCCACCCGAGACGATGCGGTAGCCGCGATCTTGCACGGTCTTGCAGAGAACCTGGCAGTTCTTCACGACCTGCTGCGCATAGGCTTTCTTCTCGTCGCTCATCCACTCGCGGAAGACGACGGCCTTTGCCGCGATAATGTTTTCGAGGGGGCCGCCCTGCATGCCGGGGAAGACCGCGCTATCAAGCGCCTTCGCCCACTTCTCCTTGCAAAGCACCATGCCGCCGCGCGGGCCGCCGAGCGTCTTGTGCGTCGTCGTCGTCACGA